>NZ_JAPFQM010000001.1:682054-1023081 GCF_026241205.1 Thermomicrobium sp. 4228-Ro | reverse complement strand
GCAATTCCTCTTCGGTGAAGCCGGCCTGCGCGAGCGCGACCGTCAAGTTGGGCCAGTCGGCGAACGTCTCGTAGCCCTCGAGGCGGTATTCGGGCGTCAAGCGGTGCTCGGCCAGCCGGAAACCGGTCCAGTCGAACGCGCCGGGCAGCGCAGCAGGCATCTCCGGCGGATACTCGATGAGCGAACCGGTCCGCGAACTCGGCGGCCCCATCTTGTCCGTGCCGATGCCGACGTGGTCGATCCCGCAGACGTCGACGAGGTGCTCGACGTGCCGGACGAAATCGTCCAGCGTCGCTCGGGGTTGGCTACTGATGAATCCCGGCACCACCACGACGCCGAAATACCCACCTCGTTGGGCGACGGCACGAGCCAGCTCGTCCGACTTCGCCCGTGGGTGCCCGGAGAGCGCCTTCGCTGCCGAGTGCGAGACGACGACCGGTTGGGTGGAGACCGCGAGCGCGTCCCATCCGACCTGCTCGCTGCAGTGACTGATATCGACCAGGATCCGCAGCTCGTTCAAGCGCCGGACGACCTCGATGCCGAAGGTCGTCAACCCGCCCTGGTAGCGCTCCGTGCAGCCATCGCCGACCAGGTTCTGCAAGTTGTAGGTGAGCTGCACCATGCGCAGGCCGAGATTGTGGAACAGCTCGATCCGATCGAGGTCGTCGGCGAAGGCGAGCGTGTCCTGGAAATCGATGACGATCCCGTGCTTCCCCTCGCGGTGCGCCCGCTCGATATCGGCGGCTTCGCGAACGAGCAGCAGCTGGTCGGCGAGGATATCGACGATGGCGTGGGCCTGGGCGATCCGCCGCACCGCTTGCTCGAAGGCCTGGCTGATCGGCCCTGGTCCGGAAAAGGTCCCGCAGGCGACGGTGACCCCGGAACGGTTCCAGAGATCGAGATAGGCTGCCCTGGCGTCGGCGGACTCGCGCAGCTCGCGCACGACCAGCGCTTCGAGGACGGGCTGGACTTCGGCGCGGGTGCGACCGAGCCGGGCGTATTCCTGCACGAGCGCCCGCATGCGGGGCGTGAAGAGGGCACCGGTCGTGATCGGCGGTTGCTGGGAATCGATGACGAGCGCTTCGGCGTGCAGGGCACGGGCTTCCTCAGGGGTCAGGGTCGGTTTCCGCCGAGGCATCGCGGCCGTTCTCCTCTCGATCGCTGCGCTGCTCGGCGGCAGTGTACGAGGGGGCCGCTGGCCCAGCAAGCGCCGGGTCGTCCGTGCACCCGATCCTGGCGAGGACGTCCTGCCAGAGCGCTGCGACCTGGCGGCGGGTCTCTTCGATCGATCCGCTGTTGTCGATGACCCGGTCCGCTCGAGCGACTTTCTCCTCCTGGGGCGGCTGTGCCCGGATGCGCGTCAGTGCTTCTTCCTCGCTCAAACCGTTCCGTGCCATAAGTCTGGCCAGTTGTTGCTCCGGTCGGCAGGTGACGACCCAGACCTCATCGCAGTCGCGGGCGAGACTCGATTCGAACAATTTGATCGCGTCGATGACCACGACCGGTCGCCTGCTCTCGGCCACGCGCCGGCGGATCTCGGCCACGATGGCTGGGTGGGTGATCGCCTCCAGTCGTCGGAGCGCCTCGGGGTCCCGGAAAACGATCGCACCGAGCGCGCGCCGGTCGAGCGAACCGTCCGGCCGCAGGACCTCGGCACCGAACTCCTGGGCGATCGCAGCCAGGACAGGGCTGCCTGGTCCGGTCACCTCGCGTGCGACCTCGTCGGCATCGACCGTCTCGGCGCCGCATGCGGCCAGCTCGCGGACGACCAGCGACTTGCCGCACGCGATATTCCCGGTGATCCCGATCACGTACGGGCGTTTCCGCGTCACAGCTCTCCCCCGACCTGCAGTGCGGCGAGTTCGTCCTGCAGCCGTTCCCAGTGCGCGTAGGCCTGGTCGATCTCTGCCTGCAGCCGCTCGTAGGTGGCACCGAGCTCGGCGACAGCCTCGACGTCCTGGCGCGCGGTCGCCTCGTCGAGGTCGTCAGCGAGCTGGCGCAGTCGAGCCTCCAGTTCTTCGATCGCTCGCTCGGCCTGGGCCAGCTCGCGCTCGATCTGGCGTGGTGAGCGGGTACGCCGGGATGGGGCCGGTACCGTCTGGCGCTGGTGGGCCGGCCGCTCCTCGGGCAGCAGCGAGGACTGCCGTTGCGTCGCTCGCTGGTAGTCGCTGTAGTTCCCGAGCGAGACGGCGAGCCGCCCGTCCTCGATCGCCCAGACGGCAGTCGCGAGCCGGTCGATGAAATACCGGTCGTGCGAGACGAACACGATCGTCCCCGCGAAGTCGTCGAGGACCGTCTCGAGCGCTTCGCGGCTGGGAAGATCGAGGTGATTGGTCGGCTCGTCGAGGAGCAGCAGGTCGGCTCGTTCGAGCGTCAGCAGCGCGAGCGCCAGGCGACGGCGCTCACCGCCGCTGAGGGCACCGACTGGCTTGAAGACGTCGTCTCCCTCGAACAGGAAGTGCGCAGCGAACCGTCGGGCTTCCGCTTCGCTGAAGAGGTGGCGGCGCATCAGCGTTTCCAGGACCGTGCGCTCTTCGTCGAGTCGCGGTTCCTGCTCCAAGTAGGCCGGTTTGACGTTGTTGCCATAGCGCAGCGAACCCTCCAGCGGCGGAAGCTCCCCGACCAGGGTACGGAGCAAAGTGCTCTTGCCGACCCCGTTGGGACCGACGATCGCGATCCGATCACCCCGCTGGACAGCGAGCTCGGGTGTCCGGAAGAGGGGGCGACCGGGATAGCCGATCGTCAGCGGCGTGGTGGTCAGCACGGTGCGACTGCTGGACCTACTCGCCCGCAGCGTGAGCTGCAAGCGTTCCGCTTCGCGCGGTCGTTCGAGCCGTTCCAGCCGAGCCAGTTTCGTCGCACGGCCGCGTGCCTCGCGGGCCCGCTGCCCGGCGCGGTAGCGCTGGATGAAGGCTTCTTCCTTGCGGATATAGGCCTGCTGCGCTTCGTAGGCCGCCAGTCGTTCAGCGAACCGCTCGGCGCGCAGCTCCAGATACCGCGAGTAATTCCCCGGATACTCCTCCAGCCGCCCGAACGCCAGCTCCAGCGTGCGGCTGGTGACCTGGTCGAGGAAGTAGCGGTCGTGCGACACGACGAGTACCGCGCCGCGCCAGCGCTGGAGGAAGGTCTCGAGCCAGTCCAGGGCAGCGAGGTCGAGGTGATTGGTCGGCTCGTCGAGCAACAGGAGATCCGGATCGGCGAGCAAGGCACGGGCGAGCGCGAGGCGTGTCCGTTGCCCGCCGCTCAGCTGCTCGACCGGCCTGGCGAGCTGCTCCTCGCCGAACCCGATCCCGGCCAGGACCTGCCGTGCGCGGACCTCCAGGTCGTAGCCACCGGCGGCTTCGAAGCGGAGACTCACCCGTTCGTAGGCAGCGAGGAGCTGGGCTTGCTCCTCCGGATTCCGCGCTGCTGCCAGCTGCTCTGCCAGTGCTAAGAGCTGGCCTTCGAGAGCGCGGACCGGCGCGCATGCCTCCAGGGCTGCCTCGAGCACCGTACAACCGGGAGGAACCGATCCCTCTTGGGGGACGTAGCCGAGGCGGAGTCCGCGCTGGAGGACGATCCTCCCGTCATCGGGCGTTTCCTCTCCAGCGATGATGCGGAGCAGCGTGCTCTTGCCAGCGCCGTTCGGTCCGACCAGACCGACGCGCTCGCGTTCGAGCACCTGGAACCGCACGCCGGTGAACAGCGTGTGGGCTCCGTACGACTTGGCGACGTCCTCGACCGTGAGGATCGTTTCCGGCATGGATACGCTTTCCCTCGCTCGCGCCACTGGCTTGGCGCGTTTTCGAGTCGATAACTATACTCGTGTTCGTGTTGCCGATGGCCTGACAGCAAACTGCGTTCGGGGTCGAACCGGGGTGAAGACGACCGTATCCGGCATGAACTGTTCGGGCGCGATGGTGATCGGGCATGAGGGTACTGTCCTCGCGCTGCTGCCCGGTGTCTCGCGCCCTTCCCTGGTCCGCTGCGGAATGTCGTGACTGGTGCGTGGAGTCGTTGCGGTGTCACGCGCCGGCTCGAGCTGGTCACGATGGGGAAGCGCGATCGGTCGGTGGGAAACGCTCGTACACGGTGGTACGATGTTGAATTCCTGGGACCTTCGTAGTATCACTGGGCTGCCGCAAGAAGTCGGTTCGGATTCGAGTCGGCCGTGAGGAGTGCGCGCAGTGACCAAGGCGGAACGGCGCGGAAGGACCAAGCGGTCACGTGTTGCGATGACCGAGGTCAACGGGTCAGGTGACCTCCCTGTCGCTGCTGATGCGGCAACGATCCTCGCGGCTGCCCGGGGGCACGGTCGCCTGTCGTGCGAACAACTCCAGACCTTGGTCGACCTTGTAGGACCGGATGCTGCCGATACGGTCCTCGCTGAGCTGCTCGCCGAAGGGGTGGCGGTCCCGCTCGAGGACGGTCAGCCGCTCGACGGACAGGTCGCTGGTTGGGAAGGAGGGGAAGAACCCGACCCCGACCTGCTGGTCGAGGACCCGGTGCGGCTCTATCTCGCTGAGATCGGGCGCGTCCCCTTGCTCACGGCTGACCAGGAGGTGCAGCTCGGGCGTGCGGTCGAACTCGGCGAGTATCTCGCCGAATGCCGCCGTGTCGCTGGCGAGGATCCGGTCGCCCTGCTCCGGACGGTCTGGACGCGCTTCTCCGCTGGCTGGCCGGTCGTCGCCGAGTTCGCGGCGGCCGTCGGAGTCGAGCAGCGGTCCCGCAGCGTGTTGCTCGACCGTGTCGTGCCGCTCAGCGCGCACCCACCCACCGCCCTGCGTAGAGCGCTGGCTCATTTCGGGCAGCGTGCCGAAGAACTGGAAGATGCACTCCGGTGTCGCCGGCTCGAGTTCGCGCTCCTCCCGCTGCCGCTCCGCGACTGGATCGACCCGTGCGACCGGCTGCTACCACCCGAGCCACCCCTCGCCGAACTCGGCCTCTCTCCTGACGACCTCGCTGCGCACTGGCGGCGGATTCAGCAAGAGGGGGAGGAGGCCAGGCGCAAGTTGACCGAAGCGAACCTGCGCCTGGTGGTGAGCATCGCCAAGCGGTACGTCGGCCGGGGGTTGACGCTCCTCGACCTGATCCAGGAAGGAAACATCGGGCTCATCCGTGCAGTGGAAAAGTTCCAGACGCACAAGGGATTCAAGTTCTCGACCTACGCGACCTGGTGGATCCGCCAGTCGATCACCCGCGCGCTGGCCGACCAGGCGCGGACGATCCGGCTTCCGGTGCACCTCGTCGACACGCTCAACCGTCTCAGCCGCATCGCTCGCCAGCTGACGCAGCAACTCGGCCGCGAGCCGACGACCGCCGAGCTGGCCGCTGCCGCGAACCTCCCGATCGAACGTGTCCGCGAGCTCCTGCAAGCTGCCCAGGAGCCGGTCTCGCTGGAGATGCCGGTCGGCCAGGAGGACGAGAGCACCCTCGGCGAGTTCCTGGAAGACGAGCGGGCCGTCGCCCCGCTCGATGCTGCGGCGCTGTCGCTGCTGCGCGAGCACGTGCAGGCGCTGCTGGCGACGCTGAGCGAGCGGGAACGACGCGTGCTGGCGATGCGCTTCGGCCTCGAAGACGGCCAAACGTATACACTGGAAGAGGTCGGGCGAGCCTTCGGGGTCACCCGTGAGCGGGTGCGCCAGATCGAAGCGAAAGCTCTGCGGAAGTTGCGCCACCCGCTGCGTGCACGAGCGCTCCGCGACTTTCTCGAATGAGCACCAGCTGGTCGTCCACGACCGACCGGAACGCGACGCACCGGGCTCGCCCCGGTGGAGGGAACCATGTTCTACGACCTGGCGAAGATCTCCGTCAAAGCAGGCAACGGAGGCGACGGTGCCGTCAGCTTCCACCGCGAGAAGTACGTGCCGCGCGGTGGTCCCGACGGCGGCGACGGTGGCCGCGGTGGGAACGTCTATCTCCGGGTCGACCCGTCGCTCAACACGCTGCTCCCGTTCAGTTACCAGCAGCACTTCCGGGCGGAGAACGGGCAGCCCGGTCAGGGCAACCGGAAGAGCGGTCGCGACGGCGCCGACCTCTACATCGACGTCCCGCCTGGAACCGTCGTGATCGACGAAGCGACGGGCGAGGTGCTGGGTGACCTGGTCGAGCCGGGCGAGGTGCTGCTCGTGGCGCGCGGTGGACTGGGTGGGCGCGGCAACTGGCACTTCGCCACGCCGAGCCGGCAAGTACCGCGGTTCGCCGAGAAGGGCGAACCGGGCGAGGAGCGCTGGCTGCGGCTCGAGCTCAAGCTGCTGGCCGATGTCGGCCTCGTCGGCTTGCCCAACGCCGGCAAGTCGACGCTCCTGGCGGCGGTGAGCGCGGCGCGGCCGAAGATCGCCGACTACCCGTTCACGACGCTCGAACCGATGCTCGGCGTCGTGAGCGTACCCGGACGGGACGGTGGGTCGTTCGTGCTGGCTGACCTTCCCGGTCTCATCGCTGGTGCCTCGCGCGGGGCCGGGCTCGGGCACGAGTTCCTCCGGCACGTCGAGCGGACGCGCCTGCTCATCCACGTGCTCGACGGTTCCGGTGGGCCGGAGGGGCGTGACCCGCTGGAGGACTTCCACACGATCAACGCCGAGCTGGCGGCCTACTCAGCGGCGCTGGCGGGCAAGCCGCAGATCGTCGCCGTGAACAAGATGGACCTGCCGGAGGCGCAAGCCAACTGGCCGCGCCTGGCCGAGGCGCTCCGCGCGCTCGGTTACGCGGTGTACCCGATCTCGGCGGCGACCGGTCAAGGCGTCGGCGAGCTCGTCCTGGCCACCTGGCGCCGCCTCCGCGAGATCCCGAAGCCGGAACGGGTCGCGCCGCCGGTACGGACGCACCGCGTCTACACGCTCGACCGTTCGCAGGAACGGTGGGAAGCGGTCCGGCTGGCGCCGCACCGGTTCGCGCTCCGCGGCCCGAAGATCGAGCGGCTGACGCTGATGACCGATTTCTCCAACCCCGAGGCGGCCGAGCGCTACCAGCGCTTGCTGGCACGTTGGGGCATCTCGCGTCGGCTCAGTGCACTGGGCATCCAGCCGGGCGATATCGTCGAGGTGGCCGGTCGCGAGCTGGTCTGGGAGCCGGAGCTGGCCGAGGCCGAGCGGACACCGCCGCGCCGGCGCCGTCTGACCAAGCGCGAGCGGCTGCTCAAGCGGGCGGGTCTCCTCGAAGAACCGGAAGAAGAGATCGGGGAGCAGTGAGGGACGCTCAGCGGGTGGGGGCCGCCTCGCCGTCGGTGACGCGCCGGACGTCGTAGACGTCCTTGACCTGCTCGAGCTTCTGCAGGACGCGGCTGAGCTGCTGGACGCTGGCGACCTCCAGCGTCATGAGGATCGTCACGGTCCGGTCGTCGTGGACGTTGGTGAGGACCGACAGCGCGTTCAGTCCCTCGTCGGCGACGAGCGTCGTCACGTCGCGCAGGAGGCCGACGCGGTCCCAGGCTTCGATGCGGACCGTGACCGGATAGTGCTGGGGTGTCTCGCCCCAGCTGACCGGGATGATCCGCTCCGGCTCGCTCGTGTGCAGGACGTTCGGGCAGTCGGCCCGGTGCACGGTGATGCCGCGCCCGCGCGTGATGAAGCCGACGATCGGGTCACCGTAGACCGGCTTGCAGCAGTTGGCCAGCCGGGTGAGCAGGTCGCGCAGCCCGGTGACCTGCAGCGGCGGGGGTGCCGCCGGCGTGGCGGTCGCAGCGGCGCGCGCCTTCTGGTCCTCGTGCTCGGCGATGCGGGCAGCGAGCTGCTGGGGCGTGATCGCCCCGTACCCGATCGCGGCCAGGAAGTCCTCGAGCTTCTGGTAGCGCGGGAACAGCTTGAGGACCTCCTCCGGCTTCATGTCGATCCCCAACCGGCGGAGTTCCTGCTCGAGCAAGTGCCGGCCGTGGGCGATGTTCTCCTCGCGTTCCTGCTTGCGGAACCACTGCCGGATCTTCTCGCGGGCGGAGGCGGTCGTCACGTAGCCGTTGCTCGGGATGAGCCAGTCCCGGCTCGGGCCGGTGCGCGACTTGGAGGTGATGATCTGCACCACCTGCCCGTTCTGCAGCTTGTAGTTGAGCGGGACGATCTGCCCGTTCACCTTGGCGCCGATGCACTGGTGGCCGACCTCGGTATGGATGCGATAGGCGAAGTCGATCGGTGTGGCGCCGGCCGGGAGCTCGATCACGTCGCCTTTCGGCGTGAAGACGTAGATCATCTCCGGTAGGAGGTCCTGCTTGACCGAATCGACGAACTCCTGGGCGTCGAGCAACTCGTCGCGCCACTCGAGGATCTGGCGGAACCAGGCGATCTTCGCCTCGATCGAGCGGTCTCCGCTGTCGGCGCGCAGCTGTTCCTTGTAGCGCCAGTGGGCAGCGATGCCGTACTCGGCCTCCCGGTGCATCTCGTGCGTCCGGATCTGCACTTCCAGCGGGATACCACCGGGACCGATCACCGCCGTGTGCAGCGAGCGGTAGAGGTTTTCCTTCGGTGTCGCGATGTAGTCGTCGAACTCCCCGGGGATCGGGTGCCACATGCCGTGGATCACGCCGAGCGCTGCGTAGCAGTCCCGCTGCTCGTCGACGATCACCCGGATGCCGAGCACGTCGTAGATCTCGTCGAAGCTGCGCTGCTTCTGGCGCATCTTGCGGGCGATGGAGGCGATGTGCTTCTCGCGCCCGGTCACGACGGCCCGGATACCCGCTTCGGCCAGCGCCTGCTTGACCTGCGCGATCACCTGCTGGAGGTAGCGCTCGCGGTCGTGCCCGCGCGACTCGAGCGCCTTGGCGATCGCCTCGTAGGTCTGCGGCTCCAGGTACTTGAACGCCAGGTCCTCCAGCTCCGCCTTGAGGTGCCCGATGCCGAGGCGGTTGGCGAGCGGCGCGTAGATCTCCATCGTCTCGCGGGCGATGCGCCGCTGCTTTTCCGGCGGCAGGTGCTCGAGCGTCCGCATATTGTGGAGCCGGTCGGCCAGCTTGATCAGCACCACACCGACGTCTTCGGCCATCGCCAGGAGCATCTTGCGCAGGCTTTCGGCCTGGCGGACCTTCTCCCGCTCGAGGCTCAGCGGCTCGTCCTCCGGGCTCCAGCGGATCTTGCTCAGCTTGGTCACGCCATCGACCAGCCGGGCGACCCGCGGGCCGAAGGTCTCCTGCAATTGCTCGAGCGTGACGTCGGTGTCCTCCAGCACGTCGTGCAGGAGTGCGGCGGCGACCGTCTCCTGGTCGAGCTGCATATCGGCCAGGATGAGCGCGACGGCGAGCGGGTGGCACAGGTACGGTTCACCGGAGCGCCGGCGGGCACCAGCGTGGGCGGCGCGCGCGAACTCGTAGGCGCGGCGGATCAGGTCGAGGTCGGCGCCGGGCAGCCGCTTCTCGAGTTCGGGCGCCACCTCCTCCCAGGCCGGCGCGTCACCGACGACCGCCGGAACGCCCGCCTGCCGGATGGGCTCGTCCTGGTAACCGCTCTCGCGGGGTACGGGAGTGACCATCTTGCCTCGTTCGCTCGACCAGCGAGGTCCTGTCGGAGGGTGTGCTTTCTCTCTAATATGATACGAGCGGACGGTACCCTCGCGCAATCCGGAAAATCCTGCACCGCACGGATCAGCTGTTGCGGCAGCGGTACGCCTGCCGCCCGCGTCGTTCCGGTACACGAGCATGCCGGTCCGGCAAAAGCGTTCGCACCGGCGGAGCGTGCCGGGGGCGGCGTCGCTCGCGGCGGCCCGGTGGTACGATTGAGGCGCTTTCGTTCGGATAGCGATGCAGGCGGAGCGTGGACGATGCAGCAGACGAAGCGGATGCTCACACCTCGCGAAGCGTTGGACATCATCCTCGGGCAGGTCCAGCGTCTCCCGACCGAACGGGTCGGGCTCCTGGAGGCGGCCGGTCGCGTCCTCGCCGAGCCGGTCGTGGCGCCCGAGGACCACCCACCGTTCCCGGCAGCGACGATGGACGGCTTCGCGGTGGTCCACGACGATACCTCGCCGTGGCGGGAGATCATCGGTGAGCAGTTCGCGGGTCACGTCATCGACGTGACGGTCACCCCCGGTACGGCAGTGCGCATCACGACCGGCGCGCCGCTGCCGCCCGGTGCCGACGCGGTCGTCCCGGTCGAAGACGTCGAGCTGGTCGACGACCACGTGGTGATCCGCCGCGAGGACGTCCGGCCGGGCGAGAACGTGCGGCCGGTGGGCGTCGATATCCGCCGCGGCGAGCTGGTGATTCCTGCTGGCACGCTGCTCGGCCCGGCTGAGATCGGCCTGCTGGCGAGTCTCGGGATCGCCTCGGTGCCGGTCGCGCGCCGCCCGCGTGTTTCCGTCCTGAGCACGGGTGACGAGCTGGTCGAGCCGGACGCCCCGCTCGGTCCGGGGCAGATCCGCGACTCGAACCGCTTCATGCTGGTCGCCGCTGCGCGCCAGGCCGGTGCCGAGGTGGTCTGGTCCGGTCGCGGGCCGGACGACGTCGAGCAGCTCACCGCGCTCCTGCGCGAGCGGATCGCCGAGAGCGACGTCGTCGTCTCCTCGGGCGGTGTGTCGGTGGGCGAGCGGGACCTCATCAGCGCGGCGCTGCGGCGGCTCGGGACGGTGCACATCGAGCGGCTCTTCATGAAGCCTGGCAAGCCGTTCCACTTCGTGACGGCCGGCTCGACGCTCCTGTTCGGCCTGCCGGGGAACCCGGTCTCGGCGCTGGTCGGCTTCGAGCTCTTCGTGGCGACGGCCTTGCGGGCGATGACGGGCCAGCAGCCGGTCGAGCCGGAGCTCGTCACGGTCGTCCTCGAGCACGACATCGAGCCGGGCGACCGGATCGAGTACCAGCGGGCGGCCGTGCGCTGCGACGCCGACGGCGTGCTGCGGGCGCGCAACACCGGCCCCCAGGCCTCGGCGCGGCTCCTCTCGGCGGTCGGCGCCAACGCCTACCTCGTCGTCCCACCGCGGGCCGAACCGTACCGCGTGGGCGAGCGCCTGTCGGCGGTCCTGCGCGGCCCGGTACGCGGGCTCGCGGCCCGGTCGTGATCACTCCTCCGACGCAGGCGGGTCAGCGGCCGGCCGGGCGAACAGTTCCTGATAGAGCGCCTCGCTCCCGATCCAGACCTCGCCGTCCTCGTAGACTTCCTTCTTCCAGATCGGGGCGACCTGCTTGAGGCGCTCGATCGCGTAGCGGCAAGCCTCGAACGCTTCGGCCCGGTGGGCGCTAGCGACCGCGATGACGACGCTCGCCTCGCCGACCTCCAGCCGGCCGGTCCGGTGGTGGATGGCGACGCCGAGTACCGGCCAGCGCTGGGCGATCTCGCTGGCGATCTCCGCGAACGCTTCCTCGGCAGCCTCGGCGTAGGCCTCGTACTCGAGGGAGCGCACGCGCTTACCCCGGGCCTGCTCGCGCACGGTCCCGACGAAGGTGACGATCGCGCCCGCGCCGGGGTGCGCGACCAGGCGCTCGACCGCGCGCACGTCGAGCGGCTCCGGCCCGACGCGGAAGCGCTGGCTCCCCCCGGAGACCGGCGGGATGAGGGCGACCTCGTCGCCGTCGCGGAGCAGCTGGTCGGGGCGCGCGTAGCGCCGGTTGACCATGACCAGCAGCGAGCGGCGCAGCCGGTCGAGGACCGGCTGCTCGGCGATCAACTGCTCGCAGAGTTGCCCGACCGTCGTCCCCTCGGAGAGTTCCTGCTCCTCGCTGTCCCGGCCGAGGAGCTCGCGGACGACCGCGAAATAGCGGACGGTGACGCGCATGGGTGCCTTCACCTCTTCTCTCCCTGGTCACGGCGAGTCCGCCGCCGCGGCAGCGACAGCTGGGTGAGCAGGCTGAGCAGGAGGAACCCGACCCCGAACAATCCGATCACCGCGCTCGCCCCGTCGGTGAGCACTACGCCGAAGAGGCGCGTCAGGACGAGGTGACCGGCGATGAGACTCGCGCCGGGGACGAAAAAGAGGAGCCACAGACGGTCGGCACGCCTGCCCATCGCGACCCTCGCTGCCGGTATCGTCCTCGCCGCACCGCGAGCGGACGGCTCCGGATGCGGCAGCGCCAGGAGACACCACACCACCGGCGCACGGACCGGCACCCCCGGCAGGATTCGAACCTGCGACATGCGGCTTAGAAGGCCGCCGTTCTGTCCACTGAACTACGGGGGCATCGCGCACCGGCGCGCACCACGATGGTACCGCACGGCGCGGTTGCCCGGCAAACGCGCGCGTTGCGGCAGGGGTGGCTGCGTGGCGGGTGCGGGTGTCCACCCTGCGGTACGGTTCCCGGTCCTACCGGGCCGGACGGGTCACGCACGCGTGACCCGTCGGGTCGGGCACGCCCGACCCCTACGGAGCCGGCGGTGGCCGTCGGGGTGCCGGTGGACGATGCGCGGGCCACCGGCAGCGATCGGGCACCGCACATCCCCACGTCGGGGCGCGGCGTGCGTCGCCCGCGGGGACACCCCTCACCCCCGCCTCGCTCGCGCTCGGCACCCCCTCTCCCGCACGCCGCGGGAGAGGGGTCGAGGGTGAGGGGGCATTGTCGCGTGCGTCGCCCGTCCGCGCCGTCAGGCGCGGGAACCGGGGTCCGGTTTTCCGGGCCTCGCGGCCCGGCCGGGTCAGGCACGCCTGACCCCTACGGGGGTGACGGTGATCTCTGGGGGCCGGTGGACGATGCGGTGGCGACCGTTGTTGTTGTGTACCGGTGCGACACCCCTCACCCCCGGCTCGCTGGCGCTCGCCACCCCCTCTCCCGCACGCCGCGGGAGAGGGGGTCGGGGGTGAGGGGGGCATTGTCGCGTGCGTCGCCCGTCCGCGCCGTCAGGCGCGGGAACCGGGTCCGGTTTTCCGGGCCTCGCGGCCCGGCCGGGTCGGGCACGCCCGACGCCTACGGGGGTGACGGTGATCTCTGGGGGCCGGTGGACGATGCGGTGGCGACCGTTGTTGTTGTGTACCGGTGCGACACCCTCACCCCCGGCTCGCTGGCGCTCGCCACCCCTCTCCCGCACGCCGCGGGAGAGGGGTCGGGGGTGAGGGGGCATTGTCGCGTGCGTCGCCCATCCGCGCCGTCAGGCGCGGGACGGTGGCCACGGTTGCCGGTCCTGTCGGGCCGGACGGGTCAGGCACGCCTGACCCCTACGGGGGTGATGGTGATCTCGGGGTGGGGCTCGGCGATGGGCAGGCGACCGTTGACGATGCGTGTCGGCCACAGGGCACCCCTCACCCCCGGCTCGCTGGCGCTCGCCACCCCCTCTCCCGCACGGCGCGGGAGAGGGGGTCGGGGGCTCGGAAGGGTCGGGCACGCCCGACCCCTACAGGGGGACGGCGCCGGGCGGGCGGTGTCCGCTTTCGGGCCGGTCGCGCTGTGTCCTCCCGGTGGAGGCAGACGAGAGGAGGCGACGGATGACCGACCCGAAGATCCCCGAGCCGGCGCTCGACACGGCTGCCCCGAGCGCACCGGAGGCGGCCGAGCACCCCGAGCAGGCAGCGGCCCCGGACGTCCCGGCTCCAGCCGGGCCGGCGAGCGAACCGGCCCCACCGCTACCCGCGACGCCAGTGCCGCTCGACGCGCTGCGGGCGCTGGTGCTGCGCGCCTATCCCGAGGCGCTGCCGGAGCTGGTGAGCGGCGACACGCTGGAGGCGCTCGTGGCGAGCGCCGAGCGGGCGGTGGCCCTGCGGGCGCGCCTTTTGGCCGAGGCGCAGCGCGCCCTCCCGCCGGTCAGCGCCGGTGCGCCGCGGCACCTCGCCGAACCGGAGGCCGGGCGGCTCTCCCCCTTCGAGAAGATCGCCCGGGCGCTCGGGCGCGAGCGGAGCTGAGCCGTGGAAGTCGAACTGGCCGGCATCCCCCTGGTCGTCCTCCCCGGCAGCTACCGCCGCGAGAGCGACGGGCGCCGCCCGGCCGGGCCGGTGCGCGTCGCGGTGCGCAGCTTCGCCGGCGGCGGGCAGGCGCTCCAGCGGGCTGCCGACCGCTACTGGCGGTCGCTCGGTGCGCTCCCCGTCTGGGACGGCCAGGGGCTGCGCGCCGGGCCGGCACTGCGCCCGGTCGCCGCACCGGCCAACTGGCCGCTCGCCAGCCCAGCCTGGAGCGGCATCCTGGCACCCGAAGTGCACCTGGTCGCCGGCAACCGCCAGTGGCGCCTGGCCGGGACGGCCGGAAGCCCCTCCGCCGGGCTCAGCGAGGTGCGCACGCTGGCCGCCAGCGTGCTCGATGCCTGCCAGCTGGGGACGCGGCTCCTGCTCGCCCACGGCGCAGCCGCCCAGGTCTCGAGCGTCGACCTGGCCGCCGGCACCTACACGACCGGCTTTTATCAGAACACCGCCAGACTCATCGCCACCGACGGCCAGGCCGGGTATCTCGTCCCGACCGCGACCGGCCAAGACGACCGCTTGCTGCGCTACACCGCGGCGACCAGCGCGACGACACTCCAGCTCGACGCGCCGGTGCGGCGCCTGGCCAGCCACGCCGGTTCCGTCTGGGCGCTCACCCGCACCGCCCTGTGGCGGGTCAAGGGGACGACGGCCGAGCTCCTCTTCACCCACCCGCCGCTCCTGGCCGACGACGACGGCGCCTTCCTCACCGGGCACGGCACGGCGCTCTACACCTGGCTGGCCGGGCAGGTGCACCGCTGCGACACGACCGGCACGGTGCGCGGCTGGACACCGGTCGGCCCGGGCGGGCTGGCGACGCGCGGGGCAGCCAGTGCGGGCGGCTTCCTCTGGGTGGTGGTGCAGGAGGCGGCGAGCGGGCGCTGGCAGCTCTGGGCGACGCCGGGGCGGCTGGCCACGCTGCAGGGGCTGGCGCTCGACTGGGAGCGGGCCGAGCCCTGGTACCTGGTCGAGGAGTGGACGGACGCCGGTGCCGGTTGGCCGGTCGCGGTGGGCGGGCGGCATCCCGACCTCGACCTCTTCCTGGCCCGGGCGGGGGCGAGCGGGCTCCTGGCGCTGCAGGCGCAGCCGCGCCCGGGCTTTCCCGGCCTGCGGGCGAGCTTCCAGGTGACGAGCGGGCTCTGCACCGCCGTGCCGCAGGCGCGCGTCCCCTGGCTGGGGGCGGGCGCGGCGCTGGCCTGGCTGGAGGGCGGCGGCGCGCCGGTGACGGCCGAACTCGGCTGGAGCAGCGACGCCGGAGCCACCTGGAGCTGGGGTGCCGCGCGCAGCGTGGGCGGGGCCGCGAGCGGGTTCGTCGTCCTCGAGGAGCGGTTCCCGCTGCCGCTGGAGGCTGCGGCGCTGCAGGTGCAGGTCCGGGTGAGCGGCACGGGCGACTGGTCGCCGGCGGTGGTGGGCCTGTGGGGACTTGCCGCTGCGGGGGCGAGCGCGGGGGGCAGCGGCGCGAGCGAGGCGGTGTGGCTGCCGCGCCGGCGCTGGCGCTTCGCGGTGCAGCTGGGGCCGCTGCTCCCGCGCGACGACGGCGCGGTGGACGCGCGCGAGCCGGCCGCACTGGCCGGTCTCCTCTGGGACGCCTGGCGGAGCGGGACGCCGCTCGCCTTCCGCGACGTCGACGCCGCGCCGGGGACGACGCAGCTGGTGCAACTGGTGGCGCTGGAGGAGCGGCTGGGGGGCACCGCGCCGGGCGAGGCGCGGCGGCTCGAGCTGGAGCTGGTCGAGGTGGGGTGAGGGGGGTGGTTGCCCTCACCCCCTGGCCCCCTCTCCCGCGGCGGACAGCCCCCTCACCTTCGACCTCTCTCCCGCACGTCGCGGGAGAGGGGGTGGCGAGCGGAGCGAGCCGGGGGTGAGGGGTGTGCCGTCACGCGCGACGCACGCGTCGCCCCGACAGGGTCATGCGCGTGTGGTCGATCCAGGGCGGTCGCCGACGGCACGTCCACCGACGGGCAAGACCACCGCCATCCCCGCAGGGGTCACGCGTGCGTGACCCGTCGGGTCGGGCGTGGGTGACCCGGCTGGGCCGCGAGGCCCGGGAAACCGACCCCCGGTTCTTGCACCTCGCGGCGCGACACGCGAGGAGCCCCTCTCCCGCACGCCGCGGGAGAGGGGGTGGCGAGCGGAGCACGGGCGAGGGGTGTCCTCGCGGTGTCGGGAAGCGTGGAAGTTGCCATGACTTTGCCATTGTGGTACGGCAGGGTCGGTGAGTATGCCTGTGCTGGCGCGTTGCCCAGTGCGGGCTGTACCTTTACGGTCGAAGTCCATCGGTTCCGCACGGATCGAACTTAGCAGTTGCCCCCTGCTGAAGCGAGGCTAGCAGAGTCTACAGTGGAGCGGCGAACGAGGAAAGAACAAAACAGTTGTAGAGGGTCCTTTGGGGTCTGAGTCACGCTCCGCTTCTCGGTCTTTGAGTATCGAGCGAAGCGGCTTTTCGAGACCGATCAAGAGCTGTTTCGAGGGCCAGTCTCGCTGCACCGGCGGCCACCGCAAACGGATCTCAGGTGAGGGGATGGAGACAGATTCTACAGAGAGTTCCGTGGCGGGATAGGTATATCGACCGAAACAGCAGTAGAAGTGCGTGAGTTGGCAATAGGCGTCACGGATCCACGGGGTTACGAAGCCACAGCAGTGTATAGAAAACACACAGAAGGCGGAATGGCCCGGTACCAACAAAGGGTACCGGGCCAACTGGTTGGTGATTGGCTGCGTAGGCTAGTTGTCGTTGATAGTCACTGTCACGAGGGTACCGATTTGCACATCGACGCCGGGTGTATAGGCGTTGTTGCTGTCCACGTCCCAGTACACACTGATTGTGAAGGTGTCATCGTTAGTGCCGTCGTTGTTGATCCCGCACACATAGAGATCCCACGATGCTACGTGGTTGGATGAATCGAAAGAGGTCGACTTCGCTTGCACGTCCGTACCGTCACCGGATGCTGGGCAGGTCGCGAAAGAAGCGCTCGCCGTTGTGCCGCTCGGTGGGGAGCTATCGGTAATAACCGCCACCACGGGTAGACTGGGCGCGCTGCTGGCCGGACCGTTGAGCATGAGTGTCAGTGTCGCATCCTTGCCAGCTGGCTGGCCGGAGGGAGGACTGCCAACTCCCGGCACACAGTTGTCAGCGATCTGCCCTGACTCATCGCATGCACTGACCACGCTAACCGAGAGCGGGCTAGCAGGCGCCTGCAGGAAGTACAGGGTCAGTGTGCTGGAGGGGCCGTCGCATGTGCTATCCAGGTTCTGATCGACGCAAGCGAAAATGAACACCGAACCCCCGTCGGTTGAACCGTCGGTGAAGGAGATAGGTCCGATCGCTGCCACGCCCGATCCCGTGGTTTGCTGGGTGACTGGGCCCGCTAGTGAGACCGAATCTCCGCTCGACGGAGTAAGTACGAAGCGCACCCAACGACTCGCTGCTGGACTCCCGCCGAGAATGACCGTCGCTGTAACCATAAACTGGTTGTTGTTTAAGCTCCCGGCACCGTCAGGATCACCGTTGTAGAGGAATGTCGTGTGTGGCACTGAGGGTGAGCGAGTTCGTCGGCGTCGGCGTAGGCGTCGCCGTGGGTGTCGGCGTGGAGGTCGGCGTGGGCGTGGCGGTCGGGGTCGGCGTGGGTGTCGGCGTGGCGGTCGGGAGCGGTGTCGCCGTCGGCGTCGGCGTCGGGGCGGTCAGCATGGCCAGGATCTCGCGGCCCAGGTGGCCCTGCAGCACGTCGAACCGCTGCGGGATCTCGCCCGGGTGCCACTCGAAGCGGGCCCGCTCGAACCACTGGGTGACCACGCCGTTATGCCCCTCGTGGCCCAGTTCGGGGGCGAAGTACTCCTCGGTCAAGGGGTAGCCGAACATGAGGAGCCCACCGTAGGTCTCCCAGTACTGGCGGAAGCCGCCGCAGAGGTTGTGCTGCGTCTCCGGGAAGTAGATGCAGCCCGGCTTGGGCGTCGCTGGGGCGACCGCCCAGTCGGGCGGCGCCTCGGGCATGCGGTGGCCGGCGCCGACCCACTGCTGGGCGAGCACGGGGAGCGTCAGGCCGACGACGAGCGCCAGCGCCGCCAGGAGGCCAGCCCAGCGCAGCGGGACCGGGCGGCCCGTCCGGCGCCAGAGCGCCCGGGGCGTCAGGCTCCGCAACAGTCGTAACGGTCGAAGGGAACTCATCCCTCACCTCCTCGGTGTCCTGGCAACACGACGCACCGACCGTCCTCCGTGGTCGCGCTGCCGCGTCCGTCTGCACCCTGTATAGCGGTTCAGGCGCACCCTGTCAACCCTGCGTACGGTCGCACCTCCTTCCCTCTCCGATCGGGGCCGACGTACCGGCAGGCGGAGCCGTGCGGCCGTCCGGCTCTCATGAGTGAGAACGAACGACCCCCGCGGACGGTTTCAGGGGAGGGGGTGTCCTGCGGGCGCGGCGCGGTCGGAGCCTCCCGACCCCTCTCCCGCGCGGTGCGGGAGAGGGGTGCCCGAACGTCCCGTAGGGGGCACGCGTGCGTGACCCCATGAGCCCCCTCACCCTCGACCCCTCTCCCGCACGGTGCGGGAGAGGGGTGCCGAGCGCGAGCAAGGCGGGGGTGAGGGGTGTCGTACCGGTACACAACAACAACGGTCGCCTGCCGGTCGCCCACCGGCCCCTGATCGACCGGCGTCGTCCGTGTAGGGGTCACGCGTGCGTGACCCGGCCGGGCCGTCAGGCCCGGGAAACCGAACCCCGGTTCCCGCGCCTGCGGCGCGGCACGCGACAATGCCCCCTGGCCTCCTCTCCCGCACGCCGCGGAGAGGGGTGCCGCGCGAGCGGCGGGGGTGAGGGGTGTCCCCGCGGGCGCCGCAGGCGCCGCCCCGACAGGGTCATGCGCCCGGGGTGCCGCGCGCGAGCGCAGCGGAGGGCAAGGGGTGCCCGCGGGCACCGCACGCCCCAGGCCGACGAGACCGTTCCGAGAGGAGGACGACCATGCCCGAGGAACTCCTGGTCACCGGCGTCCTGCCGCGGGTCGACCCCGACCGCTTCGCGGCCGTCCTGGCCGCGGCCGGTTCACCGGCGGCGCCGGAAGCGCGCGCCTGCTGGGCGGCGGTGGCGGCCGAGGGAGTCGACCCCCTCTTCGCCCTGGCCGTCTTCTGGCACGAGTCCCGCTGCGGCACCGCCGGGGTGGTCGCGGCGCACGACCTGCGCAACCCGGGCGCCACCCGTACCAGCCGCACCGGCGTGGGGCAACCGGTCGCCGTGCCGGGGCGGGGCCAGTTCTGGCGCTACCCCACCTGGACGCAGGGGTTCCGGGACCTCGCGCGCCGCCTGGTCGACCCGGACTTCGTCTACCGCCGCCAGGGGGCGGCGACCGTCGAGCGGATCGTCCCGCTCTGGGCCCCGGCCAGCGACGGGAACGACCCGGCCGCGTACGCGGCAGCCGTGCGCGCCTTCATCGCCCAGCACGCTAGCGACCCGGTGCCGGGGCTATCGCTGCGCCTCGCGCTCCTGCCGCCGGGCGCGCCCAACCGGCCCGGCTACCCGCTGCGACCGGGCTGGGTCACCGCGCACGAGACGGCCAACGAGAACCCGGGAGCCGACGCCGAGGCGCACCGGCGTTTCGTCCACGCCGGGGGCGGGCCGGAGGGAGTGAGCTTCCACTTCGTCGTCGACGACCGCGAGGCGGTGCAGCTCCTCCCGACCACCGAGAACGGCTGGCACGCCGGGGACGGCGTCAACGGAACCGGCAACCGGGCCTCGATCGGGATCGAGCTCTGCGTGAACCGCGACGGCGACTGGTCGCGCACCCAGGAGCACGGGGCGCGCCTGGTGGCGGCGCTCTGCCGGGCCTTCGGGCTCGGGCCGGAGCGGGTGGTGCCCCACCAGCACTGGAGCGGCAAGACCTGCCCGCGCCGCCTGCTGGCCCAGGGGTTCGATGCCTTCCGCGCGCGGGTGGGGCAGCTCCTCGACGGGGCGGGGCGCTTCTTCCCGGAGACCGGGCAGTGGGTACGCGGCGACTTCCTCACCTATTGGGAAGGGCGCGGCGGGCTGGAACTCTTCGGCTACCCGTTGACCGGCGAGCGGCGCGAGGCCTGCGAGGACGGGCACGCGCACTGGGTGCAGTGGTTCGAGCGCGCCTGCTTCGAGCGCCACGAGGAACTGCCGCCGGGCCGGCAGGTGCTGCTGCGGCGGCTGGGCGCGCTCGCGCTGGCGCGGGAGGAGGGGGAGCGGTGAGCGGGCGCACGAGAGGCCGGTCGCGGGCCAGCGGGCGCGGGCGGCAGCGGCGCGACCCACCGGCCGAGCGGGAGGTGCCGCCGGAGCGGGCGGCGCTGGCCGAGCGGATTCTGGCGCTGCTGCGGGCCGATGGGGCGGCGGGGGACCTCGGGCGGGAGATCGAGGCGCTGCGCCAGGTGCTGGGCGAGGTGCTGCTGGCCGAGCCCGACCCGCGCGAGCTGGTGCGCCACGTGGCGCGGCTGGTCGAGGTGGAGGTACGGGCGCTGCGGGCGCAGCGCCTGCTGGCCGGGACGAAGGGGGACGACCTGGCGGGGCTGCTGGCCCAGCTGGCGAGCGAGCTGGGCCTCGGCGACGCCGACGAGGCGGGGTGAGAGGACGGTGCCCCCTCACCCCGTCCCCCTCTCCCGCACGGCGCGGGAGAGGGGTGCCGAGCGGAGCGAGGCGGGGGTGAGGGGATGGTGTGCGGGCGCGGACGCCGCGTCCCGACGGGGAAAACGGGCGACGCACGCGTCGCCCCGACCGGGTGAGGCAGGCCGGGGGTGCCGCGTCCAGGTGTGGGGTGTCCTGCGCGCGCGGCGCCCCTTGACACGGCCGCGCTCCACCTCTACAATGCGAACATCTGTGCGGAACGTTCGTTGTACCGGGAAGGGGTCGGCGGTGGCGGACGAGCAGCGGGGCCGGAGCGGGTGGCAGGACGGTCGGCAGCGGGCGCGGCGGGCGGGGTCGCTCCCGCTCGCATTCGACGCGGTGACCGAAGGGTACCTGGACGGGCTGGCGCGCCTGGCCCGCCACGACCCGGCTGCCCGCAACGCCCTCTACCGGCGGTTCGAGCCGTTCTGCGAGCGGGTGGCGGGCCGGCTGGCCGCGCGCCACTGGGTGCGGCTGGCCGAGCTGGACGACGTGCGGCACGAGGGGTTCCTCGTCTTCTGCGAGCTGGTCGCGGGCTGGCCGGAGCGCGGCAGCTTCGCCGGGTACGTCTTCGCCCACTTCGCGCCGCGCCTCGCGGCGGCGCTGCGGCGCTTCGAGGGGGCACGCTCCTCCCAGCGTGCCCACCCGTCCGGCAGCCGGTCAGCGCGTCCCGCGTCCGTCGCGGCCGAGGAGCTGGGGCGCTGCGAGCTCGTCGCCGGGCTCGACCCGACCGACCGGGCGCTGGTCGAGCTGCTGGCCGCCGGGTACCGGCCGGGCGAGGCGGCGGCCCGCCTGGGGGTGACGCCGCGCACGGTGCGCCGCTGGCTCGGTCGCCTGCGCGCCACGCTGGCGCTGTAGGGGCGCGGCGGGGCGTGCCGGTACACCGCACCGCGGGGGTCGTGTCGGTCATGGGCGGTTCGGCGAGCGGGGCGGATCGGCCAGCGCCTGCCGGATCGCAGCGAGCGCGCGCGGCAGGTCCTCGAGGACGAGCACGTTCTCCAGCCGGAGGACACGGTACCCGAGCGCAGTCAGCTCGGCGTCGCGCGCTGCGTCGTAGTCGCGCTGCTCGGCGTGGACCGGGCCGTCGACCTCGACGACGAGCCGGGCAGCCAGGCAGACGAAGTCGACGACGTACGGACCGATATGGTGCTGTCGCCGGAACTTCCAACCGTCCAGCTGGCGACCGCGGATCGCTGCCCACAGGCGCTCCTCCGCGCGGGTCTGGTAGCGCCGCAGCAGGCGCCGCTGCAGCGACCGTTCCGAGCGTCGCTCGTCCATGGCTTGCCTACCCTCCTGTAACGATCCCCCCTCACCCCCGCCTCGCCGCTGCTCGGCGCCCCCTCTCCCGCACGCCGCGGGAGAGGGGGCTGGGGGTGAGGGGTGCACCCCCGGAGCGATGGGCCGACCCCGCGTCACGCGACACGCCTGATGGTACACGCCGATTGCCCGTGCTCAGCTGCGGGGCTGCCGGTCACTCGCCTGAGCGGGCGCGATCGGCGGACGAGGAAAGGAGGCTCGACCGATGGCGCTCACGCTCGCGGCGGCGCGCACGGCGCTGCGCCGCGCGCTCGCCGATACCGCTGCGCCGGCCGCCTGGTCGGACGCCGACCTCGACGGCGCGCTGGCCGCGGCGCTGGCCCAGCTGGACGCGCTCGTCCCCTGGCCGGGGAGGGTCGCGCTGGCGGCCGGTGGGGCCGATCGCCTCCCGCTCCCGGCCGGGGTGCGGCGCGTCCTGGCCGTCCTGCGCGAGGGGGTGCCGCTCGCTGGCTGGGGCGTCTGGGCGGGCGAGCTCCTGCTCGGCGAGCCGGTGCAGGGCGCGCTCGAGGTGCGCTGCTTCCTCGCGCGCACGCTGCCGAGCGCGCCGACCGACCCCCTGCCGCTGGCCGACGCCTCCGAGGAGGCGTTCGTCCTGGCGGCGGCGCGCGAGGCGCTCCTGGCCGCCGGGCTCACCCACCAGGCCCGCCGCCAGGGACCGACCGGGCCGCTCGTCGCTGCGCTGGCCGCCGCCCGGGCCGAGCGCGAGCGGGCGGCCCGGGCCCTGCCGCGCACGGTGCGCACCGTGCCCCGCCACGTTACCGACCCGTAGGGACGCGGGGTGCCCGCGGAACACCGCGCACCCCGGGTCGTTCCGGCGACACACCTGTCCACGTTTTTGCGGTCGGGGCGCGACACACCACGCCCGGTCGGACACCCCTCACCCCCGCCTCGCTGGCGCTCGCCACCCCCTCTCCCGCACCGCGCGGGAGAGGGGGTCGGGGGGTGAGGGGGGCTCAGCGGGTCACGCACGCCTGACCCCTACACAGGGAACGGCGGCACGGCAAGAGCCACCGTGACCGACGACCGATCCCGGTCGCCCTATCGTGTCCCGCCCTGTCGGGGCGACGCGTGCGTCGCCCGTCCGCGCCGCTGGCGTGGGAACCGGGGTCCGGTTTCCGGGCCTCGCGGCCCGGCCGGGTCAGGCACGCCTGACTCCTGCGGGACGTTGGGTGCCCCTCTCCCGCGGCGGGCGGGAGAGGGGGCCGGGGGTGAGGGGGGCTCCGCGGGTCAGGCACGCCTGAACCCTACGGAGACGGCGGCACACCGGCTCGGCGGTCGCGGACCGTCGGACAGTCTTCTCGTGCAGAGGAGGGACATCCATGGCACTCACCAAGGTGGAAGCGGCCAAGCTGACCGACGACCTGCTGCTGCGCGGCGTCATCGAGACGGTCGTCATGGAATCGCCGGTGCTGCAGCGCCTCCCCTTCATGGAGGTCGTCGGTACCGGGCTCACCTACAACCGCGAGGCGACGCTGCCGGCCGCCGACTTCTACGACGTCGGCGACACCTGGACGGAATCGACTCCCACCTTCCAGCAGGTGACGACCGGCCTCAAGATCCTCGGCGGCGACGCCGACATCGACCACTTCCTCCTGCAGACCTACCGCGACCCCAACGAGCTGGAGGCGGTGGTCATCCAGAGCAAGGCCAAGGCGGTGGCCCACGCCTTCCTCACCGCCTTCTACAGCGGCGACGCCACGGCCGACCCGCGCCAGTTCGACGGGCTGCGCAAGCTGGTACCGGCCAGCCAGACCATCCAGCCGGGGCCGAACGGCGGCAGCCTCACGCTCGAACTCCTCGACCAGCTCGTCGACCTGGTCAAGCCGGGCAAGCCGGACGCGCTCCTCATGTCGAAGCGGACGCGCCGCAAGCTCAGCCAGCTGCGCCGGGCGAGCGGCGCGGTGCTGGAGAGCGACGTCGACCAGTTCGGCCAGCGCGTCCTCTCCTACGACGGCATCCCGGTGCTGGTCGACGACTTCGTGCCCGACAACGAGACGCTCGGCACCGGCACCGGCCTCTCCTCGATCTACGCCGTCAAGTGGGGGCCGAGCGGGCTGATGGGGCTGGAGAACGGCGGGATCGTGGTCGAGGAGGTGGGGGCGCTGGAGACCAAGAACGCCCGGCGCTGGCGGGTGCGCTGGTACGTGGGGCTGGCGCTCTTCTCGACCGTCGCCGTCGCCCGCCTGCAAGGGATCGCTGCCAACTAGTCCGACCCTCCTCGCGACGCGGCGGCGTCCTCCCCGCTCGCCCCTGCCCGGGGGCGGGCGGGGCGACGGCCGCCATCCGGCTACCGGAAGGAGGTGGAGCGTGGACGTCTCGCGACCCGGCGCCGCCCGGCTGCGGCAGGTGGTGGCCCGGCGCGGTGGGCTGCGCGCCGAGCCGGGGAGCGCCTACGAGCTCCTCACGCGACAGATGGTCGAGCAGCTAGCGCGCGACGTGGCCGACGTGCGGCGGCGGGTCGACCAGCTGTTCACCACCGTCGTCGGGGCGATCCTGCTGGAGCTGCTGGTGCGGTTGTGGGGGTGAGGGCCGGGTCTGCCCGCGGGACACCCCTCACCCCCGCCTCGCTGGCGCGGTGCCCCCGGCCCGTTTCACCCGGTCGGGGCGACGCGTGCGTCGTCCGTCTGCACACCCCTCACCCCCGCCTCGCTGGCGCGGCACCCCTGTCCGCGTTTTTCCCTGTAGGGGCGCGGCGTGCCGCGCCCGTCCGCGCCGTCAGGCGCGGGACGGTGGCCACGGTTGCCGGCCCTCTCGGGCCGGACGGGTCAGGCACGCCTGACCCCTACGAAGACGGCGGTGGTCGATCGGACGACGGTGGTCGACAGGCAGGCCGCCGCCGGTAACCGCCCACACCCGGTCGGGGCGGCGCGTGCGTCGCCCGCGGGGACACCCTCACCCCGCCGCTGGCGCGGCACCCCCTCTCCCGCACGTCGCGGGAGAGGGGGCCGGGGGTGAGGGGGGCTCGGCGGGTCAGGCACGCCTGACCCCTACGGGACGCTGGGGCACCCCTCTCCCGCACGCCGCGGGAGACGGTACGGGGTTCAGGGCGAACCCGCGTCACCCGCGCAACCGCTGGCCCCCTTCGTTCGTTATTCCCTATGGGTGCAGTCCCCGGTGGGGCTGCCCGTCGGGTGGCGTTCCCGGCGGGAGTGGACGCGACAGCCCAGCGGCTGGTAGACTGCGCCCGGCGGCCTTCCGGGAGCGGCGCGCCCGGAAGGCTGCCTCCGACGGAGCGCGCGGGCGCCGGGCCGAGACCCGGCGGCGCGTCGAGGGAAGGGAAGCCGGACTGGGAAGGGGGCAAGCGCCAGGGGAAGGGCAGTGCGCCGCGACGCGCGGCAGCGGACGAGACGGGGAGCCGCCCCCGCGCCCCGGGAGGGGCGGAAGCGCGGCGGCCGGCCGGGCGGTCCGGCCGGTGCGGATGTGTCGTCGACGTGTGGACACGCCGATGACGCGAGGAGGGTTTTTCGGTATGGGTAAGCGGTTGATCAGCCTGCTCACAGCGCTGGCGCTGGCCGTGAGCGCGTTCGCCTCGCTCGCCGTCGCGCCGGCGGGGGCGGTGGTCGAGGACCTCGGCAACGAGATCTACTTCCCGTTCCTCCCCAACGGCGAGGAATACGGGAACATGGGGCCGTGGTACGGTTCCTTGACCATCCAAAACATCGAGCCGTTCCGCATCGTAGTCGATATCTACAAGGCGGATGGAACCCGGATAACGCCCTCTTCGGGTGTGAACTTCCAGCCCCACGCCTCGAAGAGTTGGTCGGCTGCACAGCTCTTCGGTGACAAGTCGGGCGGTGGGGTCTACGCGGTCGCGCGGACGATCAACGGTCCGATTGTGTTCACGGTCACGCGTGGAGCGACACCGAACGGGAGCGACGATATCGACGTCGGTTCCTGCACCGTTGCGAGCGTGACCGTGACGCAGGGCGCCACGACGTTCCAGAGTCTTGAGGACTATTTCTGGTTCCAGACCGGGTCGATCTTGACGATCAGCTGGGCCCCGGCTGGTCCGTTGGCTGACGAGCCGGGACCGGCTTCGACCTACACGGTCTCCGTCACGTGCGGGAACGCGGTGCACCCACGCATCGGCGGTGTGGTCAAGGAAGCGTCGCCGGCCGACCTCCACGATGCCGTGTGGACCTCGAAGGCGCACGAGTCGGTGACGGGCTACACCTCGCTGCCGGCTTCGGACGTGGTGCTGCTGCCCGCTTGGAGCTGGAGCTTCCCGATCGTCCAGACGAACAACGGCTGGAACACGGTGCTCTTCATCACCAACTTCAATCCCGGCCCGGGCAACTGCTCGGTGAACGTCGACCTCTACGCGGCGACCGAAGGTTCGTCCCACGGATCGGACGGCCACTTCTCCAAGTTGCTGGGCGTGGGCGAGACCTGGCAGATCGATCTCGTCCACGAGTATAACTGGCCGACTGGCTGGGTCGGCACGGCCTTCGTGACGGCCGACTGCCCGATCGGCGCGACTGCCGAGCGCCTGAAGCCAACCCAGCCCTGGGGTACGCCGGTGAACATGGCAATCACGAACGTCGCCCAGCCGACTGTGGGGAACTGGTTCGAGGTCTACGCGCCACTCGTCTACCAGGCGTACAACGGCTGGAACACAGGCATCAGCGTCGCGAACCTCGATCCGTCGGCCAACAATGAAGTGGATATCACCTTCTACAACAAGGACGGGTCGATCGTTTTCGCCGACAGCCTGTCGATCGAGCCGCGCGGCATGGAGTACATCTACCTGCCGGCGAACACCGACATCGGCACCAACTCGCTCGCGCAAGCGGTGATCCGCTCGACGAACGGGCGCAACCTGGCGGCCGCTGTCGACTACGTGAAGTACACTGGCGCTGACCGGGACGTCGGGCAGGCCTCCGGGTACCTCGCGCAGCAAGGAACGTTCGCCCAGGTGAACGGCCCAGAGGACATCCCGGGCACGCTGTCCGTCGCGCTCTTCCAGAAGCAGCATGGGCTGACGCAGCAGAACGACAACAGCGGGATCGCCATCTTCAATGCGAACCGCAACAGCGGTGCGCGGGTAGAGGCCTGGTTCTACGACGGTGCCGGCTTCCTGGTCGCGCCGACCCTGAGCACGCCGATCGTCATCGACCTCCAGCCGAAGGGTGGGGCGATCCTCTACGCGCCGTGGTACAGTGAGATGCCCAACGGCTTCCGTGGCTCGGTGTTGATGCAGGTGGTCCAGGGTGGACCGGTGGCTTGTGTCTCGAACAACGTGAACTACGATGTCCAGTACGACGGCTCGGCCACCTACAACTGCTTCCTCACGCCACCGATCGATGTGCCCGCGCCGACCTACAACCTCGCGGTCGACCCGATGAGCGCGGTGAACGTCTGCGAGCCGGTGCGCGACCAGAACGGCAACCTGACGTTTGACTGCCCGGACCACACCATCACCGCGACGCTGACGTTCGGTGGCGAGCCGGTCGAGGGCACGAACATCCTGTTCGAGATCCTCGACGGGTCGTTGCATGACGGAGCCGATGTCGACGGCGGCCCGGCCGACCTGACGTTCCAGCTCTCCGGCGACGATGACGCCATCGAGGCGACCGATGCCGACGGTCAGGCCCAGTTCATCATCGAAGGCACAGACACAGGCACGGACACGCATCACGACGACGTGCTGGTCTGCGCCGACCTCAACGACAACGGCGTCTGCGACAAGGCGACCGAGCCGTACGCGGTGGTGTCGAAGGACTGGGTGGGCCTGACGCTCGCGCAGACGTTCCCGGCTAATAATGGTAACGCGCCGGAGACCGGCGTCGGGAACACGATCCGCGACTGGACGGTGGCGGTGAACCGCACTGTGTCCGCAGCGTCGGTGCCGGTGGTGCTGGTGCTGAACGAGGCCACGCCGAACCCGGTGGACGCCTCGTTCGCACCGTGCAACCAGCCTGACCAGAACAGCACGGACGCGACCGTGAACGCCGCGAGCACGCCGTTCGACGTCTACGCCTGCGACTACAACGACGACGGCACGGACGACACGGTCGTCGTGGAGCTGTACTGGGACCAGAACGGCAACGGCGTCCACGATGCCGGTGAGCCGCTCATCGACTCCCTCACCTTGACGCTCAGCGAGAGCTGATGAAGCTCGACTGAGCGGGTTACCGGGGCCGGGCCCAGGGGCCCGGCCCCGGTCTTTGGTTGCAGTGGCCGGGGTGCGCGGCGCGACGGACGGTTCCGGTCGGCGCCGCGCCTCCGGCACATTACGGAAGGGTTCGTGGGGCGCGCCCGCTGCCAACGTCCTGCGCGCGCCACCGCAGCTGCCGAGCGCGGCGCGCCGCGCACGGTCGGCCGAGGCGCGGCTGCGGTGCCAGCTGCGAGTGGGGCGGGGCACGCGGCGGCGCCCGCGCGCCGCGACGCGCTGCGGCGGAGAGGCGGGTGGACCGGGCCGGTTCCTGGGCGGCGACTCGCGAGGCGTGTCCCGCGTCCAGCAGCCCCTGGCGTGCCAGCTGCGGCCACCCGCAGGCGGGTCGGGCGAGCGCGAGCATACCCGGGCGACCGACGCCGCTGGCCGGGGCGGTCAGGGTTTCCCCTCGGCGGCGGAAACCCCCGTCACCACTCGACCGCGGCTCAGTGGTTTTGGCGCCCGGTGGGAGCACGGCGGGGGTGACCGGACGAGCGAGCCCGGTCACCCCCGCGAGCGATCAACGCAGGCGGAGGAAGCGGTGGTTGTTCGCCTCGTTCGTCTCCGGCACCTGGTCGAGTGGATCGACGATGGCGACGACGAACCGCTCGCTACCCTGGAGCGTGACCCGGACGGTGACGGTCAGCGACTGCCCCGCGTTGAGGGCCGCGACAGGGACTTCCGCGGCGTACCGCCCGGCCGGTGCACCGGTGGCGTTGAGGACGAAGCGGATCCTGGTCGCCGGGCTGGCGGCGGTACCCTGGTTGGCCACGCGGGCCATGACCGCGTAGGTCGAGCCGCCCTGCGGTGTCGCCTGCAGGCTCGCGACCACGAGGTCGGCGCCACCGCCGCTCGGGACGAAGGTGGCGGTGCAGGCGAAGTCCTGGTCGACGGTGACCTGGACCGTCGGGGTGGTGCCGGTGCAGTCGCCCGACCAGCCCTGGAACGTCCAGCCCGGGCTGGGGGTGGCGGCGAGCCAGACGAGCTGGTTCAGGAACGGCCGCTGGCTCGCAGTCGTGATCGACTGGGTGCCCGGCCCTGCCTGGGCGAAGCGGAGGGCGGTCGTCCCGTCCCAGTCCCAGACGCTCGAGACGACGCTCCCCTGCCCCACCACCGTCAGCTGCGCGCTCGAGGCTCGCGCCGCCGGTACCTGCCAGACCGAGCTGGGGTACTCGATCCGTGACCCCGCCTCCCAGACTGCCAGGTAGGCGTCCTGGTCACCGGCCGGTTCGGGCTGGAGGATGACCGCGGGGCCGACCGGCAGGTTGCGCGGCAGCCCGTCGAGCAGCTGCCCGTCCTGGCGGTTCGACCGGGCGAGGAAGTAGCGGTCGACACAGGTGTCACCCTCGCACACCGACTCGTCCCACAGCACGAGCCCGCTGGCAGATGGGTTGCCGTTCCGGTCGCTGCCGAGGTAGCTCCAGGCCCGCAGGGTGACGGTCGGCGCGGTGGCGGTGCCGCCCAGCTCGAGCAGGGCGAGGTAGTCGTTGACCGTGCCGCTGGCGCCGTTGTAGGTCTCGTCGAAGAAGGCGCTGCCCGCGGGCGTCCAGCCTGGCCCGACCGGCCCTGACACCGTCGCGGCGAGCCCCAGCACCGGGAAGTCGAGGGTGAGCGCTATCCCCCGATCGTCGCCGGAGGAGCCGAGGCAGGTGCCGTACCGCAGGTCGCTCGCGCCGGCACCGACCGGGGCGATCGCGACCAGGAAGGCGTCGTAGCCGCCGTTCCCGCAGCCCTGCAGGCGGTCCGCCGTCGTGGGGAACGCGGCGCCGTCGGTGTAGCCACTGACCCAGAGCAAGCTTCTCGCAGGGTCGCGGACGACAGTCAAAGCCACATCGCTGCCGGGCGAGCCGAGGTAGGTGCCGTACTGCAGGGTCTGCAGGTCGAGGCTGAAGACGGCCAGCCAGCCGTCGCCGAAATCTCCACCGCCCTGGCAGTTCGGCTGGAAGGCGCCGGACGTCGTGTGGATGCCGCACGCATTACCCACGACCGCGAGCCCGCTGTCCCAGACGACGAGGTCGAAGGCGTAGGAGTTGTTTCCTGGCACGGAGTCGTACGTCCAGGCGGTCAGGTTGCCGTCCAGGTCGAAGCGGGCGACGACCGCGGCCCCGAGCGGCGGCGTGGTGCCGGAGCGGTCGAACGAGGTGTCGTACGCCCCGTTGGGGATGCTGGCCGCCTGCCAGTCGGAGTCGGTAGAACCGACGGCATAGACCGCCCCGCTGGCTACCCGCACGCCGGCAAACTCTTCCAAGTAGACGTTCGCTGCACCACCGATGCGGCGTGCCCACTGGAGCGCGCCGTCGGCCGCGAGGCGGGCGATGAAGGCGTCCTGGGAGCCGCCGCCCGGCCCGATCAGCGTGCCGGGAAAGTCGGTGAAGGAGGTGGTCGAGCCGACGACGAAGACGTCGCCGCTCGTGGCATCGACAGTCCAGACGATGTCGTCCCCGCTGCCGCCGAGGTAGGTCGCCCAGCTGACCGTCGTCAGTGCCGGGTCGAGCGCGACCAGCACGGCGTCGCCCGGCCCACCCGGCCGTGGCCCACCGGCGCCCGGGAAGGTCGGCGACTGCGTGTAGACGGCCACGACCAGCCGGCCGTCCGGTAGCCGGCTCAGGCGGCGGACATCACCCACGGTGTCCAACCCGCTTCCCCCGAGGAAGGTCGCGCTGACCAGCGGGTCGATCACGAGGGGCCGGGTCGGGTCGGGCGGGGCCAGCAGCTGCACGCCGTAGCGCTGCCCCGCCACCCAGTAGGCGGCCGGGAGCGGGTCGCGCCCGCCGTCCGCCCGCGGCTGGAAGGCCTGGGGCGGGGCCACCCGGAACACCGTCCCCTCCTCGGTCGTCAGGGCCAGCGTCCCGTCGGCGTCCAGCTGGGGCGTGGCTCCGGCCACCTCGAAGGCGACCCCCTCCGCTCCCCTGCCGGGCGCCAGCGTGAGGAGTTTCTCGAACCCGCCGGGCCGCGGGACGAGCCGCAGGTCGACGCCGGGCCAGAGCTGCCGCAGCTCCAGCCACTGGGCGGTCGGCACCGGATCGCGCCACTGGTCGGGCGGGCCGGTGTAGCGGCGGACTACGGTCGGGCTGGGTGGCCCGGCGACGACGGTGCCGCTTCCGGCGACCGGTCGGATGCGCACGGTGCCTGGCCCGGCCTGCAGGACGAGTCCGCCGTCGTCCCGTACCCACAGGCGCGCGGCATCACCGGTCCCGCTGAGCGTCGCGACGACACCGTCCGGCGCGCCCGGTGGAGCGAGCTCGAAGGGGAGGACGGGCGCAGGGGCTGCGGTGAGGCGGTCGAGTAGCGGCTGGGCTGCCCGCTCCCAGGCGGGACGGGCCAGCAGCGGAAAAGCGGGCAAGGCGAGGACGAGCACGAGCACGAAAGTCAGCGTTCGGGTCCGCACACTGTTCCTCCTTCCCTCAAGAACCGTCCGTGCCGACAAGTCCGCACCCCCGACGAGTTCGGTCCGGTCCGCGGACGCGGGGCTCCGCGCGCCTCCGCTCAGGCGCCCGGTGCCGGTTCAGGCCGCGGCGGCAGCGGGTCGGGTGGCACCGGCAGCGGGCCGCACAGGCCAGCAGTGACCGCCCGGTAGACCACGGCCACGAGGTAGGCGACCAGCGCCGCGAGCAGCACTTTGGCCAGCCCCGGGGCCACCGCAGCAGCCACCGCGCCGGCAGCCAGGGCGCCGAGGAGCCGCCGGATCTCGTCGAAGAACTCGCGGAGCGCCGTCTCGACCGCGCTGGCCAGCGGCTGGCCGGCCCGGAGGAGGGCGCAGACGCGCTCCAGCAGACGCTCGAGCAGCTCGCGCACCGCCGGCCGGTCGCCGATCCGCTCTCCGCGGGTGACGGCTGGGAGGCCCTCGTCCAGGAGCCCGAGCCCGCGCTCGGGCGGCTCGGTCGCGAGCTGCGCCTCCAGGCGCGCCAGGGCGAGCGCCTATCCCAACCGGCGCTCGGCGACGTCCGGGGGAACCGGCTGCTCCAGGGTGGCGCGCACCAGCGTGGGGAGCGCCTGCTCCACCGTTCGCACCGTGGTGTCGTCGATCATCGCACCCTCTCCTCTCTTCGCATGACCTGAGCGCGCCCGGGGAGCGGGCTCCCCGGGCGCCGACGCGCTCAGCGGAAGCGGAAGCGGACAGCGCGGGTATTGTTCGTCTCGTCCGTCTCGGCGACCGTGTTGGAGGGATCGACGGTGGCGACCAGCCACTGGCGGGTGTCGTTGGGCAGGCTCAGGCAGCGGGTGAGCGTCGCCGTGCTGCCCGGGCCGAGGGCGGGGACGCTGCTGGTGGCCACCGGGGTGCCGCCGCTCGCGGTGAAGGAGAGGGCCAGGCGGAGGCTGGTGCTGGGCGCGGGGGCGCTCCCCTGGTTCTTGACGGTGGCCGTCGCGCAGGTGAGGCGTCCTTGCTTGCGGACAGTGAGGCCGGTCACCAGGAGGTCGATGCCGCCGCTCGGCGGGCCCAGGTCGCTCTCGTAGGCGCCGGCGTCGCAGGGGGAACCGCTGGGGTTGGGGCGCGGCTGGCCGCGCTGGTCGCTCGTGACGGCGTTGCCGTCCCAGTCGGTGCAGGCACCGCTCGGGACGGCACCGATGGCCGGGGAGGAAGGAAGGAGCGCGTGCGTCTGTGTCGGCCCGCCGTTACTGGCGAGCGGCCCGAGCGTCGAGCGGAGGGTGGGGACGACCGTCGCGCCGGAGCAGGAGCTGTCGTCGGCCAGGACGACACCGGCGGTCTGGACGGTGAGAGCGGGGTCGTTCTCGCATTCGTCCACGTCCGGGTCGGCCAGGACGACGTTCTTGAGGCGGAACGTACCGGCTTCACTGTACCCGACCGCGAGCGTTGCAGAACCGGTGTGGTCGGCGAAGGTGACGAAGGCGAGGTCAGCGGTCGCGTTGTTGGCCAGATAGATGGCGCTGCCGCTGTCCGGACTCGTCGTGCTGTTCCCGCTGAAGGTCGTGTTGGTGACAGAGAAGTCGCTCGCCGCGTAGACGGCCCCGCCCTCGAGGGCAGTGTTGCCGGTGAAGGTGCTCCCGGAAATCGTGACCTGCGGGGCGGAAGCGCTGACGTAGATCGCACCGCCCTCGTCGGCCCAGTTGTCGGCAAAGGTGCTGTCCACGATGGACAGCTGCCCGTAGGTGTAGATCGCTCCACCCCAGCCCCCGTTGTTCGCAACGTTCCGGCTGAACGTGCTGTTGGCGATCGAGAGTTGGGTGCCGGACCCGGCGTAGACCGCCCCGCCCTCGCCGGCGTAGTTGTTGCTGAACGTGCTGTTGGCGATCGAGAGTTGGGTGCCGAACTCGGTGTAGACCGCCCCGCCCTCGTCGGCGAAGTTGTCGCTGAACGTGCTGCTCGCGATCGAGAGTCGGGCATCGTCCGCGTAGATAGCCCCACCGCGCGACGTTAGCTCTAAGCGCACGTCACCGTTCACCAGGGTGAGGCCGCTCAGCGCGAGCCGCGCGCCGTTCGACACGTAGAAGAAGCGGAAGTCGTCCGTGGCCGAGGACGCCCGTTCGATCGTCGCCCCATTGCCCTGGATGGTGACGTCGGTCGAACTCCCGCTCAACTCGGGGAACGCAGTGTCGGTCCGGCTCCAGGGGAGCTCGTCCACGTCGCTAATCGTATAGGTGTAATTCGGCGCGAGCGAGACCGTGACCGGCCAGGAAAGACTGCTCGTGCTCCCGCAATCGTTCGTCTCCGAACCACCTACCTGGAGGACGAGGATCAGGACGAACGCCTCCTCGAGCGAGCAGCCATCGTTCGTGTCGTACCCGTTCCGGACATCCGGTCCGACGGTGATCGTCGACGCCGCGCTGGCTGGGGTGACGGCGAGCCCGGCCAGGCCGCTCACCACGAGCGCGAGCGCGACCAACTACCGGACGAGGCGTGCCCGACTGCGAAACCGTTCAGCCACGGAGACCCTCCTTTCGTTTCGCACCGCACGACCGTGCACGAAATCGTCCCGCACCGCACGGAGCCGACCGGAGTACGCACCAGTGCCTCCGCACCCCACGACCCCCGGTGCGGTCCACACCCGACGGAATGTGCCCACTCCCTCCCTGGGCCGCCCCGCGCGGATACTGCGGACGTCGCGCTCCATCCCTGGGCAGCCAGGGCGACACCGATCGGTCGGCTTCACCTCCTCCCGCGGAGGAACCGTCCCGCTCGTTCGGTCGTCGACCCCATTCTAGTGATCGGCACGGCTCGCCGGTATCCGACGAATGACGGACATGCGGCTCCGGCATGTCCGACGTTCGACGGACATGCGGGCGCTGGCCCGCCCCGGCCCCCTGCTCGAGCCGCCGGGCGCTGTCCGCCTCCGCCGGTCGCGCGGCGTGTCCTTCCGTGGAAGGGGACACGTGCCGGAGGCCGCGAGGGGGTGACCGTGGAGCTGGCGACGCGACTCGAGCCGACCGCTGCCGACCGCGCCCGCTGGGCGCGCTACCGCGACTACCTGGCCTTCTGGGACGGCCGCCAGTGGGACGCGCGCCCCCGGCCGGGCGAGACGCGCCTCACCCTCAACTACGCCCGCGCCCTGGTGCGCAAGGTCACCAGCGTCCTCTTCTCCCGCCCGGTGCGCTACAGCGTGCCGGACTCGCCGGCCGCCGAGCGGGCGCTGGCCCAGCTGGCGACCGAGGACGACTGGCACGGGCTGGACTACGCCGCCGCCCTCGACACCGCGGTGCTGGGCGACGCCGCCTTCAAGGTGACCTGGGACGCCGCCCGCCGGCGCCCCCGCCTGACCACGGTCGACCCGGCCCAGCTGGTGGTGGCGGCGCGCCCCGACGACCCGCGCGAGCTGGTGGCCCTGGCCCACGAGTACCCGCTGGCCGCCGGGGCGGTCGAGCAGGTCTACGGCGTGGCGCTGCCGGGGCTCGGCCCCGACGGTCGGGTGACGGTGCGCGAGGAGTGGACGGACGCCACCTACCGGCTGGTGGTGGCGGGGGAGACGCTCCACGCGGGGGAGAACCCCTACGGCTGGATCCCCTACGTCCTGGTGCCGAACACCCCGTCGCCCGGCGGGGTGTGGGGCGAGAGCGACCTGGCCGACCTCCTGGACGTCTGCCGCGAGCTGAACCGGCGGCTGACGGTGCTCTCGCGCATCCTGCAGGTCTCCGGCAACCCGATCGTGGTCTTGGAGAACGTGACGGCCAGCGAGGGGATCCGGGCCGAGGAGGGGGCGGTCTGGGAGCTGCCGGAGGGGAGCCGGGCCTACCTCCTGGACATGCTGAGCGGGGGCGGCGTGGCGCTGCACCTGGAGTACGTGCGGCTGCTCTTCCAGGTGCTGCACGACCTGGCCGAGGTGCCGCGGGCCGCCTTCGGCGACCAGGGGCGCGACCTCTCCGGCGCGGCGCTCGAGCTGGAGCTGCAGCCGCTGGTGCACAAGGTGGAGCGCAAGCGGCGCAGCTGGGAGCGGGCGCTCCGGCAGCGCGCCTGGCGGGTGCTCGACCTCCTGGAGCGGTTCGGCGGGGCCGATTTCGGCGGGGCGCGCGGCGTGGAGGTGGTGTGGGGGCCGGTGCTGCCGGTCGACGAGGAGCGGGCGGCCCGGGTGCAGGTGGCGCTGGTCGGCGCCGGGATCCGCTCGCGCCTGACGGCGGCGCGCGAGCTGGGGGCGCTCGACCCCGAGGCGGAGCTGGCGCGGGTGGCGGCCGAGCAGGCGGCCCTGGCCGCGCCCGAACGTCCGTAGTAGGGGCGACGCGTGCGTCGCCCGGCTGGACACCCCTCACCCCCGCCGCGCTGGCGCTCGGCACCCCCTCTCCCGCACACCGCGGGAGAGGGGGTCGGGGGGTGAGGGGGGCTCAGCGGGTCAGGCACGCCTGACCCCTACGGGGAAAACGGCGGGTACCGACGGCGACCGCGACCGACGATCGTTCACGGTCGGCACACCGTCCCCGCCCTGTAACCCTGTAGGGGCGACGCGTGCGTCGCCCGTCCGCGCCGTCAGGCGCGGCACGGTGGCCACGTTCCCCGGCCCTGTCGGGCCGGCTGGGTCAGGCACGCCTGACCCCTACGGGAAAACGGCCGGTTAAGACGGCGACCGCGACCGACGATCGTTCACGGTCGGCACACCGTCCCGCGCCCTGTAACACTGTAGGGGCGACGCGTGCGTCGCCCGTCCGCGCCGTCAGGCGCGGGACGGTGGCCACGTTCCCGGCCCTGTCGGGCCGGACGGGTCGGCACGCCCGACCCCTACGGGGACGACCGTGATCTCGGGGTGGGAGTCGGCGATGGGCCGGCGACCGTCGACGATTGGCCGCGCCCGAACGTCCGTAGTAGGGGCGACGCGTGCGTCGCCCGTTTTTCCGTGTAGGGGCGACGCGTGCCGCGCCCGAACGTCCGTTCCCGGGCCCTCCCGGGCCGGACGGGTCAGGCACGCCTGACCCCTCCGGGACGTTCGGGCACCCCCTCCCGCACCGCGCGGGAGAGGGAGGCGGGGGTGCGAGGGGGGGCTCAGCGGGTCACGCCCGCGTGACCCCGACGGAACGGGCGCGGGCCGCGGGCGCGCAGGGGCTGCCGTCCTGCGGTTTTCCACGACGGAAGGAGGTCGCGATGGTCGGAGGGACGTTCGTCGAGACACTGGCCGTGGCGGGGTGCCCGCCGTGGTGCTGGTGCCGCTCCTGGTCGAGGCGGCCAAGCGGGCCGGGATGCCGGTGCGCTACGCGCCGCTGGCGACCCTGGTCGCGGCCGGGCTGGTCGCGGCGCTGGCCGAGGCGGCGCCGGTGCTGCCGCAGCTCGCGCCGTTCGCCCGCTGGGCGGTGGCCACGCTGCTGCTGGGCCTGGGGGCGAGCGGCGCCTACGAGACCGCCCGCTTCCTGCGGCGCGAGCTCTCGACGCAGCGGGGATGACGGCCCGGGCGCTCCTGCGCCGGGTGCTCGGCGACCCGCTCGGCTTCTCGCGCCTGCTCCTGCCCGAGCGCGCGCTGCGCGGCTACCAGGCGGGGCCGGTCGCCGCGGCTGCCGCGATGGTGCTGGCCCGCGCCCGCGGTGACCGCAGCGGGCCGCACGCCCAGCTCTGGCTCTTCAGCCGGCAGTCGGGCAAGGACGAGGCGCTGGCCCAGCTCCTGGCCTGGCTCCTCCTGCGCTTCCACCGCCGGGGCGGCGAGGTGGTGGTGGCGCTCCCCTCCTGGCGGCCGCAGGGTACGCTGGCCCGCGAGCGGCTGCTGGCGGTGCTGGCTGCGCCGCGGCTGGCGACGCTCCTGGCCGGGCTGGGGCTCGCGCCGGAGGTGGCGGGCGCGCGGGTGGCGCTGGGGCGCGCGGTGGTGCGCTACGCGTCGGCCGGGCCGAGCGCCAACGTGCGGGGGCTGACCGCCTCGCTGCTCCTGGTCGCCAACGAGGCGCAGGACATCGCGCCCGACCGCTGGGACAGCGCCTTCGCGCCGATGGCCGCCTCGACCGGTGCACCGGCGCTCTACCTGGGGACGCCCTGGGGGAGCGACTCGCTCCTGGCCCGCGAGCTGCGGTACCTCACCGCGCTCGAGCGGGAGGACGGGCAGCGGCGCGTCTGGCGGGTGCCCTGGACGGCGGTGGCGGCCGAGCTCCCGGCCTACGGCGACCACGTGCGCGAGCGGGTGGCGCAGCTGGGGGCCGGGCACCCGTTCGTCCGCACCGAGTACGGGCTGGAGGAGCTGGCCGGGGAGGGTCGGCTCTTCCCGCCGGAGCGGCTGGCGCTGGTGCGCGGCGACCACCCGGCGCTCCTGGCGCCGCGCGCCGGCGAGCGCTACGCGCTCACGGTCGACGTGGCGGGGGAGGACGAGGCGAGCGCCGGGGAGCTGCGCGACGATCCCGGTGCCCGGCGCGACGCGACCGCGCTGACCGTGGTGCGGGTGGTGCCGGGAACGCTGCCGCGCTACGAAGCGGTCTGGCGGGCCCGCTGGGTGGGAGCGCGGCAGGTGCGGCAGCACGAGGCGCTGGTGCAGCTGGCGCGCGCCTGGCGGGCCGAGCGGGTGGTCGTCGACGCGAGCGGGGTGGGGGCGGGACTGGCCGCCTTCCTCGAGCACACGCTGGGGGAGCGGGTGCGGCGGGTCGTCTTCTCGCCGCGGGTGAAGTCGGAGCTGGGCTGGGCGTTCGTCGGGCTGGTCGAGAGCGGGCGGTACCGGGACTACGCGGTCGACGCGGCGACGCCGGGAGACCTGGCGGCGCTCGGCGAGGCGTTCCTGGCCGAGCTGGCCAGCCTGCGGTCGGTGGTCGCGCCGGGGCCGGGCCGGCTGCTGCGCTGGTGGGGCGAGCCGCACGACGACCTGGCGGTGAGCGCGGCGCTGGCGGCGCTGCTGGACGAGGAGGACTGGCGCCCGCGCGTCGCCCGCGGGCGGTGAGACCACCCGCGCCCCGGCCCCCTCGCCCGCACCGTGCGGGAGAGGGGGTGCCGAGCGCCAGCGAGGCGGGGTGAGGGGTGTCCGAACGTGCGACGCACGCGTCGCCCCTACCGGGTATGGTCGGTTGGCGACGGTCGCCGATGGCACGTCCACCGGCGTGCAAGACCACCGTCATCCCCGTAGGGGTCACGCGTGCGTGACCCTTCGGGTCAGGCGTGCCTGACCCGGCCGGGCCGCGAGGCCCGGGAAACCCGCCACGTTCCCGCGCCTGCGGCGCGGACGGGCGACGCACGCGTCGCCCCTACAACGGACGTCCGGGCGCGGCCGATCGTCGACGGTCGCCTGCCCATCGCCCACCGGCGTGCAAGACCACCGACATCCCTGTAGGGGTCACGCGTGCGTGACCCGATCGGGTCGGGCGTGCCCGACCCGGCCGGGCCGTCAGGCCCGGGAACGGACGGACGTTCGGGCGCGGCACGCCGCGCCCCGACAATGGAAGACGCGGACGTGGGGTGGTGAGCGCCAGCGAGCCGGGGGTGCGGGGTGTCCGACCGGGCGCGGCCTGCCGAGCGGTCGTCAGCCGGGGAGCCGGTAGACCCGCGCCGCGTTCTCCCCGAACACGGCAGCGCGCTCGGCTTCGCTCAGGTCGCTCGTGAGCTGCTGGTAGACACCGAAGGTCGTCCGGTAATCGGCAGCCAGGGTCGCGACCGGCCAGTCGCTGCCCCAGAGGAGGCGGGCCGGGCCGAAGCGCTCGAGCGCGAACGCGACCACGGGTCGCAACGCCTCGACAGTCGGTTGGGGCCCTGCCTCGGTGAGGAGCCCCGACAGCTTGCACCAGACGTTCGGATATGGAACCAGCGCGGCCATGCGGTCGCGCCAGCGCGCGAGGTCGCCGCTGGCGATCGGAGGCTTGGCCAGGTGATCGACGACCAGGGTCAGCTCCGGGAACCGCTCGGCGAGTCGCGGCACGTGGGGGAGATGCTCGACCCGCACGAGGAGATCGAGCGTCAGACCCCGTTCCGCCACCGCTGCGATACCCCGCCAGACCTCAGGGCGCACGAGCCAGTCGGGGTCCGGCTCGTTCTCGGCGGTGGCTCGCACCCCACGGAAAGCGCGATGGCGAGCCGAACGGTCGAGCCGCTCGCCCACGTCCGGCGCTGCCAGATCGACCCAGCCGACGACAGCCACGATCCAGGGATACCGGTCGCAGAGCGAGAACCACCACGCGTGGTCCCAGTCGGAGCGGGCTGCCTGGACGATGACGATCCGGTCCACACCGACCGCGCGCCGCTCGGGGTCGAGGTCTTCGGGGCCGAAGCTCCGGCGCAGCGGTTTCAGCTGCTCGGCCAGTTCGGGCGTCATCCAGTAGAGGTCCGAACGCTCGATGTCCCAGAAGTGGACGTGCGTATCGGTGATCGGTACCGTTCCGATCGGCATCGCGTTCTCCCCGTCCTCACTCCAGCCTCAGCACCTGCCCGGTCTGAGGATCGTACGGCAGCGGCGCAACCGTCGCGACCTCGTCCCAGAGCGCCTCGGGAATCGGCCAGGTCGCCAGCCGCACGGTCTCCGCCACGCGCTCTGGACGACTCATCCCGACGATCGTCGCGGTGATGCGCGGTTCGCGCAGCGAGAACTGGAGTGCGACCGCGGCGAGCGGGACTCCGTAGCGCGTGCAGATCGCCTCGAGTTGTCGTGCCCGCTCCAGTTCCTCGGCATGCGCCGCCCGGTAGGCATAGCGTGGGAAAGCCGACGGTCCCTTGGCCAGGAGGCCACTGCCGTACGGTGCCGCGTTCACGACGGCGACACCGAGCTCGTGCGCGCGGCGGACGAGCGGCTCAGCGGTCCGGTTGAGCAGCGTGTAGCGGTTGTGCGTGATGACGACCTCGAAGACGCCGGTCTCCACGTATTCGATCAGCATGTCGATCGGCCCGGCGGCGATACCGACGTGCTCGATCACCCCCTGGTCACGGAGAGCGAGGAGCGCCTCCACCGGGCCACCCGGCGCCATCGCCTCGGCCACCGAGAGCCCGGCATGCTCCGGATCGTGGAAGTAGACCAGTTGCAGCCGCTCCAGACCGAGGAGTCGGAGGCTGCGCTCGACCGAACGGCGTACCTGGTCGGCATCGAACCGGCCAGTCGCCAGGTCGCGGTCGGCCTTGGTCGCCAGGACGTAACCCGGTGGGAGCCCGCCGAGCTCGCGCAGGACCAGGCCGATCCGGCGCTCGCTCTCGCCGTCCCCGTATGCCGCGGCAGTATCGAGGAACGTGATCGGGCTCCGGAAGAGCTCGCGCAGCGTCGCCAGCGCCTGCTCTTCCGGGACGCGATAGCCGAAGGCTTCCGGCATGTCGCCGAGCGGCGCGCAACCAGCGCAGACGATGCTGACCTCGAGACCGGTCCGGCCGAGCGTGCGGCGCGGGAGCGTCGTCACGGCGTCACCTCCGGTACGGTACCAGGCTGGTGCCGGTGCTGTGGCCAGTCGAGGTCGAAGACCAGCTCCATCGGGGCCCACCATTCGTCCGGGTCCGCTTCCGGAGCGCGTTCCTGCAGCGTCGCCATGAGCCGGTTCCACTCCGCCGAGACCGGATCCTCGTTCACCCGTGGGAAATCCCGCGCGAGGTCGAAGGTATCGTCCGTTTCGATGTACATGAAGAGGCGCCGCCCGCGCAGGAAGATGCGCATCGTGTGGATACCGACCTCCCGGAGGCGGGCACAGACCTGCGGCCAGACAGCCTGGTGGTAGCGGACGTAGGCCTCGATGGCAGCCGGATCGTCGCGCAGGCAGAGCGTGAGACCGTAGCACTTCACCGCTGCGCCTCCTCACTGGGCCAGCCAGCCACCGTCGATGACGAAGACGCTCCCGGTGACGGCCGCTGCTTCGTCGGAGGCCAGGTAGAGCGCTGCCGCAGCCACTTCTTCCGGCCTGACCAGCCGGCCCATCGGCTGGCGCGCTTCGAGGGCGCGGCGCGCAGCGACCGGGTCGGGTTCCTGCGCGACCAGCCGTTCGACCCAAGGGGAATCGACCGTACCGGGGCAGATGCAGTTGCAGCGGATGCCGTGGCGGACGTAGGCGATCGCGATCTGTTTGGTGAGCGTGACGACTGCCCCCTTGCTCGCGCAGTAGGCGGCCCGTTTCGGGATGCCGATGAGGCCAGCGACCGACCCGATGTTGACGATCACACCCGACCGGCGTTCCAGCATGCTGGGCAGGGCGTACTTGCAGCAGAGGAACACCCCGCGCACGTTGACGGCGAAGACGTTCTCCCACTCCTCGAGGTCGGTCTCGACCAGGTCTTTCGTCGTCCCGATGCCGGCGTTGTTGACCAGGATGTCGATGCGGCCGAAGCGGTCGAGCGTCGCCGCCATGAGTGCCCGCACACTCGCCTCGTCGCGGACATCGACTCCGTGCGGGACGATCCGTTCCGGTACGAGCTGCGCCGTCGCCTCCGCTGCCTCGAGATCGAGGTCGGCTGCGACCACGAGCGCGCCCGCTCGCGCGAAGCGGTGGGCGATCGCTCGACCGATCCCCGAGCCGGCACCGGTCACGACGGCGACCCGGTCGTGGAGTTCCATACGCGAAAACCCCTTCCTTCAGCCGCGGACGGCTCCGAGCAACAGCCCGCGGGCGATGTACCGCTCGAGCACGATGGCGAGCGCGATCACCGGCCCGATCATGAGCAGGATGAGCACCGACATGTACCACCACTGCGGACCGCGCGTCGCGTTCTGGGCCGCCACCAGCAGCGGCATCGTCTGGGCCTTGGCGCTGCTCAGGAAGAGCGCCAGGAGGTACTCGTTCCAGGCGAGCACGAAGATGAAGAGAAAGGTCGCGACGAGCCCGGGGAGCGCCAGCGGCAGGACGATCCGCCAGAGGATCTGGTAGCGGTTGGCGCCATCGATCGCCGCACTCTCCTCGAGCTCGACCGGGATCGTCTGGAAATAGTCGCGGAGCAACCAGACGGCGATCGGCAGGTTGGCCGCGACATAGGCGATGACGAGCGCCGTCCGCGTGTCCAGCAGGGCTAGTCGTTGGAACAGGATGTAGATCGGGATCACGACCGCGACGGGCGGGAGCATGCGCTGGGAGATCATCCAGAAGGCGATGTCGGCGTTCCCCAACCTCGGCCCACCGACTCGCCGCAGTGCCGTCGCCCAGGCCAGCGCGAACGCGCCGAGCCCACCGGCGACGGCCAGTTGCCACGGGATGCCGAACTCGATGGCGACCGCGGCGAGCACCGCCCCAGCCAGGAAGGCGAGCACGCTCGCCAGCCGGACCCGGTAGGTGAACCGGCTCAGGCCGTAGGTGGCGGCAGCACCGAGGAGGAGCGTGAGGACGGAACTCGTGACACCGACGATCACGGTGTTGAGATAGGGTCGCAAGGTGTCGTTGCCGAGATCGACCAGGATATAGCGCCAGGCGTGGAGCGACGGCTGGAAGTCGAGGAAGGGCACGTACCTCGGTCCCTCGTTGACGTGGATCGGCAGCTTGAAGGCGGTGATCGCCAGCCAGTAGAGGGGGAACAGGACGACGAGGGCCCAGAGGAGCAAGACCGTATAGGAGACGACGAGTGCCAGTGGCCCTGGTCGAGTCGGGGTGGTGCGCCAGCGCAGTGCCATGCCGGTCCTCCCTCAACCCAGTGTCGTCAAGCGCCGGTGGAGCACGCGCACGTAGGCGATGCCGATGAAGGTGACGACGAACAGGAGCGAATAGGCGACCGCTGCGGAGGTGCCGTAGTCGAGCGAGCGCCAGAGCACGTAGGCATGCAGCGTCAGCGACTCCGTCGCCGTACCAGGTCCGCCACCGGTCAACACTTGCGGCATGTCGAAAATCTTGAACGCCTCGATGAGGCGGATCAGGACGACCGTGCTGGCCACCGGCGCGATCTGCGGCAGCGTGATGTGCCAGAAGATCTGCCAGGGGCTGGCACCGTCGACGATCGCGGCCTCGATCGGCTCGGGCGACTGGCTCTCGAGCGCAGCCAGGAGCACGATGAACATGAACGGCGTCCACTGCCAGAGATCGCCGATCATCACCGCGATCCGCGCCCCCCAGGGATCGTTCACCCAACTCACGTTCGCATAGCCGAGCCAGTTGGCGACCGGCGCGAACGGCCCCTTGCCGGTATCGGTGAGCATCCGGAAGGTGTAGGCGACGCCGACCGGGGTGATCATCATCGGCAAGAGGAAGACGACGCGGAAGAAGCGTCGTCCCGGGAGTTGCTGGGCACAGAGGACAGCCAGGAGGAGCCCGACCAGGAACTGGAGCGCGACACCGCCGAAGACGTAGACCCAGGTCACGACCAGCGTCCCCGGACGCCCACCGGTGGCGGTCGTCCGCACGACGAGCCAGAGCGCGAGCAGTCCGGCGACCGCGACGATGCTGTGCCCGAGGAGACGGAGGGGCGTGACCGGCTCGGCCCGGAGCGAACGCCAGAGCAGGAAGACGAAGACCGTAGCCAGCGCGAGGAAGACGAGCCAGCCGGCCAGGCCCAGGTTCCCGAGCCGGCCGAGAAAGTGCTCCTGTTCCGAACCGACGAACAACTTGCGGTAGTTGAGCAGCCCCACGAACCGGAAACGGAAACCGCCGGCGACCGGCTGGAAGCGCGCCAGCGAGAGGTATAGGGAGAAGAGCAAGGGGAAAACCGAGAGCGCCAGGATGACCAGGACAGCCGGAAGCACGAGGACTGCCCCAGCCTGGCGGTCCGCCCAGGTCACCAGGCGGTCACGGGTGAGGGGGACGCGGCGGGCTGCCTGCACCGCCGCATCCCCACGCGCAGGCGTCGTCTCGATAGGTCGCGTGTCGCGCACGGCCGAGCCTTTCCTAACGGATGCTCAAGCTCGCCCGGTAGGCCTGCTTCTGCTTCTCGCGACCGAGTTCGTCGGTGATCTCGTTCCACCCCTTGGTCAGCTCTTCCATGGCCTGCTTCGTCGTCAGCTCGCCAGCGAGGTAACGCGAGAGGACCGTGTCCAGCACCACGCCCTGGTACCGTTGTGCGCCAGGAATCCGGAGGTCGAGCACCATGTTCGGGCTGTTCAGACTCTCCTTGATCGCTCCGAGATAGTTCTTCGCAGCCGCCTCGCTCATACCCGCCTTGATCCAGAGGTCGAGGTTCTCGAACTGCGAGATCCGGTAGGGGTTGAAGCCAGTCTTCCCGATCGTGACGTCGACGTTGGCCTGAGCCGGCTGGCTCATGTAGGAGAGGAACGCGTAGCCGGCGTCCTTCACCTTGGCGGGCGCGTTCTTGTTGATCGCACCCGACCAACCGCCGAAGGCTGCGTAGGGTGCGTGGTTCACGCCGTTGATCGCGTGCGGGCAGGTGTTCTGGTCACAGGCGACGAGCTTGCCGGTCTTGCGGTCGAGCACTTCCTTGGTACCGGGCAGGATGATCGCGCCGACCTTGTCCTTGACTTTCGACTGCTCGGGATCGATCGCCAGCGTACCGATATCGCCCCAGTCGATCGTCAGCGCGCAACGACCAGTGACGAAGGCGGAGCGGCTGTCGCCGACGTCCCAGTTCAGCTCGTCCGGCGGGCCGTACTTCCCGGTCTCTTTGTAGATTTCCAGTGCGCGTTCCAGCGCCTGGTTGTTGGTCAAGGGCTCCATGGTGTCGACGTCGAAGAACGCGCCTTGCTGCGTCCCCTGGCTCTGGAGGAAGGAGGCGGCGATCGACCAGAACATCCAGTAGCTCTGGGCACCGCGCCGCTTGGCGATCCCGGAGCCGAAGTCGGGGACGCCGTCACCGTTGAGGTCCTTGCCGTGGAAGTGCTGGGCGATCGCCAGGTAGTCCTCCCAGGTTTCGGGCGGCTTGAGCCCTTCGGCTTCCAGGAGGTCGGAGCGGTAGTAGGCCATCTGGAAGTCGCCGTCGAGCGGAATGGTGTAGATGCGCCCACCGTACGTCGCACTGAAGTTGCGGAAGAAGGGCGCGATGTCGTCCCACTGCAACGCGGGATCGGCCTCGACGCGCGGCGTGAGGTCTTCCAGATACCCTGGCTCGACGTAGTCAGCCATCCACTGCGGTGCGAAGACGATCACGTGGTAGCTGTTCGTGCCGGTCGTGAAGTCGGTGAGGATCTTCTGGTAGAGGTCGGCGAAGGGTACCGTGATCACGTTGATCTTGGCCCCTGTCAGTTTCTGGAACTCCGGAGCCCGTCGCTGCAGCGGCTCAGCGATCTGTGGTCCGGTGAAGGTGATCACGTTGACCTCGACGCCGTCGAAACGCTGCCCGGTGCCGGCTGTTCCACCGGTCGTCGCGGGAGTCGGCGTCGCCTGCTGGCCGCCGCGACAGGCGGCGAGCAACGCCGACCCGGCGAGAGCAGAGACACCCAGAAACCGTCGACGCGAGAGCATCCTCATGGCGCGACCCTCCTCCTCTCGAGATCCTCGATCACCTCAGCGCCCTCTGCCGTTACCATGTCATAGTACCCGAGGCGAAGCGACAGCTCCGTGGCCGCCCGCCGGGCTGCGGCGGTCAGCTCGTCGATCCGCTCCGGCGCGATCCGCGTGACCGGCACCGAGATACTGAGCGCCGCGACGACGGTTCCCTGGGCGTCCCGCACCGGCGCACCGAAACACCAGACATCGGGGAGTGTTTCCCCACGGTCGATCGCATAGCCGCGCTGGCGCACCTGGGCGAGCTCGCTTCGCAACGTGTCAGGATCGGTGATGGTGCGCGGTGTCAGCGCGACGAGCGGTCCGGCAGCGAGCAAGCGTTCCAGCTCCTCCGGCGGAAGCCAGGCGAGGAGACACTTCCCCAGGGACGTCGCGTGTGCCGGGAGCCGCGTCCCGACCTCCGACGCCAGCCGCACCCACTGCGTGCCTTCTTGCTTCCCGATATAGAGCACGTCGCGGCCCTGCAGGATCGCGAGCTGGACCGTCTCGCCGAGCTCGCGGGCCAGCGGTCGGGCGACCTCGCCGAACGCCCGCAGGAGGTCGCTCTGCCGCGCATAGGCGCCGGCCAGCGCGAGGAGATGCGGTCCCAGGCGATACCGCTTCGTCGCTCCGTCCCGCACCAGCAAGCCCGCCTCGACCAGCGTGGCCAGGACCGCATGGAGCGTGCTTTTCGGCTCGCTGGTCTCGCGGGCGAGTTCGCTGAGCGTCAGCCCTTCGCTCGCGCGTGCCAGTGCATCGAGTGTAGCGACCGCCCGGAAAACAGCTGGCGAACGTGCAGGCATCCGACCGCTCCTCGTCGTGTCGTTCGTTATCGCGAACGCTGTTCCGGGTCTCGAACTACCCCCATCCTACTGCGCCGTTCACTCGGTGTCAATATCCCCAGCGTTCCGGAGACGAACGGAGCCTGCTGGGCCCGTTCGAGCACCGCTCTTCCGGGCCGGGCGGCTGTGGTCTTGCCCGTCGGTGGACGTGCGATCGGCGACCGTCGTCGATTGGCCTCGTCCGGATTCCCCGGTAGGGGCGAGGCGTGCCGCGCCTGGCCGCGCCACAGGCACGGCAGTCGACCGCCCACGTTTCCGCACGCGGTCGCACACCCCTCACCCCCGGCTCGCGAGTGCTCGCCACCCCCTCTCCTCGCTTCGCCTGTAGGAGTGAGGCGTGTATCGCCTATGGGACACCCCTCACCCCCGGCGCTACCGCGGCACCCCCTCTCCCGCACCGTGCGGGAGAGGGGGCCGGGGGGTGAGGGGGGCTCCAGCGCGTGCCTCGCCCATCCACGCCGCAATGTGTGGGAACAGGGTCGGATTCCCGGGCCTGGCGGGCCGGGCGGGTCGGGCACGCCCGACCCCTACAGGGATCGACGGTGGTCGATCGGCTGCGGGTGGACGATGAGGCAGGCGACCGTCGGCGATCGACCACACCCGGTCGGGGCGACGCGTGCGTCGCCCCGCCTCGCCGCCAGGCGCGGGGATCGCACCGTGGTGCCAGGATGCCCGGTCGAATACCCCTCACCCCGCCTCGCTCCGCTCGGCGCCCCCTCCGGGTTCTCCCGGTGGAGGGGCGAGGTGTGCCGCGCCCGGCCGCGCTGCGGCAGCGGTCGATCCCGGCCCCCGGTACGCGTCGCGGGCCGTTGCTGGGCGCGATCGGGTATACTGACGACGTCGAAACGATCGAACGGATGGGCCAGTGAAACTCGTCATCGCGATCGTTCAGAGCGACGATGCTGACCGCCTGGTCAGCGAACTGGTCGACGAGGGGTTTGGCGTCACGCGGATCGCGAGCAGTGGGGCGCTCCTGCGTCGCGAGAACGTCAGCCTGCTCGTGGGAGTCGACGATCGCGACGTCCTGCGGGTCCTCTCCGTCATCCGACGGACCTGTCGCCGGCGCAAGGAGGTCGTGGTCCCGTACGCACCAGCGATGGAGCCCGGTCTGCTCTGGATGCCGGAGAACTTCGAGGTCGAGATCGGCGGCGCCACCGTCTTCGTCTTACCGGTCGAACGACTCGAGCGGATCGGGGACGATTGACAGGACGGACCTCGCCGGGTACGATTGAGCGAGACTCGAACATGGGTTCTACCCTGAGCATATCAGGAAGGCGGCGAGACGGATGGACCGGCAGAAAGCACTGGAACTGGCGATCTCACAGATCGAGCGCACCTTCGGCAAGGGCGCCATCATGCGCATGGGGGAGGACGCCTCGAAGCTCCAGGTCGACGTGATCCCGACGGGGGCGATCGCGCTCGACCTGGCGCTCGGCGTCGGCGGCATCCCGCGTGGCCGGATCACCGAGATCTTCGGCCCCGAATCGAGCGGAAAGACGACCCTGGCGCTGCACGTCATCGCTCAGGCGCAGAAGATGGGCGGCATTGCGGCCTACATCGATGCCGAGCATGCCTTCGACCCGGTGTACGCTGAGCGTCTCGGTGTCGATCTCGACAACCTCCTGATCTCCCAGCCGGATACCGGCGAGCAGGCGCTGGAGATCACCGAGACGCTGGTCCGCTCCGGCGCGGTCGACGTGGTCGTGATCGACTCGGTCGCCGCGCTCGTCCCCCGTGCCGAGATCGAAGGCGAGATGGGGGATGCGCACGTGGGGCTGCAAGCGCGCCTGATGAGCCAGGCACTCCGGAAGCTCACTGGTGCGATCAGCCGCTCGAAGACGGCGGTGATCTTCATCAACCAGCTGCGCATGAAGATCGGCGTGATGTACGGGAATCCGGAGACGACGACGGGCGGAAACGCGCTGAAGTTCTACGCCTCGGTCCGCCTCGATATCCGCAAGGTCGATGCGATCAAGGAAGGGAACGAGACGGTCGGCACGCGCGTCCGCGTCAAGGTGGTCAAGAACAAGGTGGCCCCACCGTTCCGCCAGGCCGAGTTCGACATCATGTACAACGAGGGGATCTCGGTGGCTGGCAACTTGTTGGACGTGGCGACCGACCTCGGCATCATCCGCAAGAGCGGTGCCTGGTACTACCTGGGCGAGGAGCGGCTCGGGCAAGGCCGCGAGAACGCCAAGGCGTTCCTGAAAGCCAATCCGGACCTCATGCGGGAGATCGAGCAGCGGATCCGGCAGGCTGCCCCGGAGCTACGCGGGCGCATCCACTACGACGGCAGCACCGGCGAAGAGAGCGAGCCCGAGGCCGCAGCCACCTCGCTCTTCGACGTGTGAGGCGCCCAGACCGGTGGTAGCTCGAACGAGAGGACGGGGGGATGGGGGATGCGAGCGTCCTCGAAGTTCATGAGTTAACGAAGCGGTTCGGTGAGCGAACGGCAGTCGATGGAATCTCCTTCACGCTCGGCCCCGGTGAACTCGTCGGGCTCCTCGGCCCCAACGGCGCAGGGAAGACGACGACGCTCTCGATGATCGCAGGACTGGTCCGGCCCACCGCGGGCCGGATCGTCTTGTTCGGGCGCCCACTCGATGCGGACCGGCGCGTGCTCCGCCGGGTCGGCCTGATGCCGGAAGTCGCCAGTTTCTACCCCTATCTCGATGCCCGGCAGAACCTGCGGGTGATGGCGCACGTCTACGGTGCCGACCACCGCCAGATCGATCCCCTGATCGAGCAGGTCGGACTCACCGAGCACGCGAACCGCCCGTTCCGGACCTACTCGCAGGGGATGCGCCAGATGCTCTCGCTCGCCAACGCCTTGCTGGGCGACCCCGATCTGCTGCTCCTCGACGAGCCGACCAACGGGCTCGATCCCTTCGGCCAGCAGCGGGTGCACCAGTTGCTCAGGGACCTGGCTGCCCGCGGCAAGACGGTGGTCCTCTCGAGCCACCTCCTGCACGACGTCCAGGAACTCTGTCAGCGGGTGATCATCATCCATCGCGGCAAGGTTCTGGAGGACAGTCCGGTCGAGCGGCTGCTCCGACCAGGCGAATTGCGCGTCCTCGTCCGCACCGTCGCTGACGACCGGGCACTCGTCCTGCTGAGCGGGCCGGCGCGTCCGGACTGGATCACCGGCGTCGACCGGCACGACGACCACCTGGTCGTCCACCTGCCGGCCGAACGGGTGCCGGAGCTGAGCGCCTTCCTCGTCCAGCACGAGCTCTACCTCCGCGAGCTGCGGCCGGTCGAGGGGGACCTCGTCTCGACCTTCGTCGAGTTGACCAGCCGCGCGGCGCCAAGAACGGGGGAGTGAGGGGTGGGAGACCTGCTGGCCGCCGAGTTCTTCAAGCTCCTGCGCCGGCCGATGACCTGGATCACGCTGGTGATCCTGGTGGCGATCATGGTGACGCTGCGCGGCCTGCTGATCGCCCTCTCCTTCGTCTCCCTGCCGACCGCTGGGCAGGACCAGGCGATGGCGAGCGACCTCTTCGAAAATCTGGTCACGCTGCCGGGTGCGCTCGCCGATACGTTCAATTTCATCCCCAGCATCGGTATCTTCGGCGTGCTCGTCGTGGCAGCGAGCAATGCCGGTACCGAGTTCGCCTGGGGCACCATCGTCCCGCTCCTCTCGCGCGGTGCCTCGCGGTCGCAACTCGTCGCCGCGAAGGTGATCGCGCTCCTGGTCATGACGGTCGCCTACCTCCTCGTGACGGTGCTCGTCGGCATCCTCCTCGGAGCCGTCGCGTCGCAGCTGCACCTGGGACATGTGCCGCTCGGCTGGCTCACCGAGCAGTGGGGCGACGTCCTCCTGTCGCTGTTGCGCTCCTTCTGGGCTACCGTCCCCTACATCCTGGGCGCGATCGCCCTGGCTCTCCTCTTCCGCTCTTCCGCACTGGCGATGGGGATCGTGCTGGCTTACGTCTTCGTGGAGCAGGTGGGGTTCAGTATCCTGCAGCTGCTGCGCCCCTCGGTCGAGGGGACGAGCCTCTCCTGGATCTTCACTGTCCTGGACTGGACGTTGCTCGGCCAGAACGCCTCGGCGCTCCAGTCGCTCAACTCGCGGGCTTTCCTGCCGGCTGACCTGAGCGGGCAAGCGGCCGCCCCCGACCTCCACCCCTGGCGAGCCACGCTCGTCCTCGCCGTGTACAGCGTGCTCTTCCTCGCCGTCGCCCTGCGGGCGATCCAGCGGGATATCGGCACCCGCCCGGTGAGCAACTGAGCGCGGAGCCGACGCGCAGCATCCAGAGTCGCTCCGCGAACCCCTCGTTCTCGTGCACTGCACGAGGAGGTAGCCGAGTCGCTCTGTGTTCCGGATGGGCTCGCCACGCGGCTGGTCGCTCGACACCACCGCTCGCGGATGTCTCGCGGTGCGGTCTCTGTGCAGTGCACCTCCCCGCGACGTAGGATTGCTGGCCGGCTGGCGCGGGCGGCCGAGAGCCTTCCAGGCAGCCAGCGTGCCGGCTTCGAGCGGATCGAGCCGAGCGACCGCCTCGCCGCGACGCGACGCTCGACGACTGGGTATGGAGCGAGCCAGTGCGCTTCGAGGGGTAGGACGCGACATGGTACTCGCTCCCGAACGAGCGCCGGAAACGCGCACCGATCCCGCTCCAGAACGAGTGCGTCGCTCGCTCTGGCATCCGGTGATCCTGGCACAAGCGCTGCTCCTCGCGCTCGTCTTCCGCCTCTGGTTCGTCCACCAGACCTCCTTCCCCTTGAACGACGGTGGGCTCTTCTGGGCGATGGTCGACGACCTCGAGCGCGCGCAGTTCCGGTTACCGGTCTTCACGAGCTACAACCAGGCGCGCATCCCGTTCGTTTACCCGCCGCTCGGGCTCTACGTCGTGGCCTTCCTCGAAAAACTTGGATTCGCTCGGCTCGATCTGTTCCGGTATCTACCGACCCTGGTAACCGTGGGCAGCGTCGCCGCCTTCGCCGCGCTCGCGCATCGGATCCTCAGCTCGCGGCGGGCGAGTGCGGCGGCGACGGTGGCCTTCGCGCTCTTGCCGATGAGTTTCGCCTGGCCGATCATGGGCGGCGGTGTCACCCGGGCGTTCGGGCAGCTGTTCTCCATCCTGGCACTCCTCTGCGCTTACCGGCTGTACACCGGTGGCGGTCGCTGGCCGGTGTTCGGCCTCGCCCTCAGCGCAGCAGCCACCGTACTGAGCCATCCGGAAGCGAGCTGGTTCCTGGCCTACAGCGTGCCGTTCTTCTGGCTCGTCCTGAGCCGGCGACGCGACACGTTCCTGTCCTCGCTCCTGGCGGCGCTCGGCGCGGTCGTTCTCGTCAGCCCGTGGCTGGTGACGGTCGTGGCGCGTCACGGCACAGCGGTCTTCCGGCCGCTGCACGACTCCGGCTGGTCTTTCCTGAGCGGGCTCGGCCGTCTCGCCCTGTTCGACGTCACGCGCGAGCCGGTCTTTCCGGTGCTGGGGATGCTCGCGCTCCTCGGCGTGCTGCACGAGTTCGGGCAGCGGCGGTATCTCTTGCCGCTGTGGCTCGTCGTGATCCCAGCGCTGCAAGCCCGTGCCTTCGACCAGCGTGCAGTGATCCCGCTCGCGCTCCTGGCCGGTATCGGGCTGAGCGAGGTCCTGTTGCCGCTCGTGGGGCAGGCACGGCTGCCACTCGACCGGCTCCGCCCGAATCACCGGCTGCGCACGCACGCTCTGCCGGACGGGGGCAGCCTGCATCCAGTACCGTGGTGGGTCGTCCAGCTCGCGCTCCTCGCCGTCATCCTCCAGTCGACGGTCGCGACGGCGCCAGCCTACCGGCCGCTGCTCACTGGGCTGACGCCGGACGACCGCGCAGCCATGGCCTGGGTCGCCGAGCACACGCCGTCGGGAGCACGCTTCCTCGTCCTGACGGGCGAGACCTGGTTCGGGCAAGACCGCGTCGCCGAATGGTTCCCCGCCCTCACCGGGCGAGTGAACCTCGCTGTCGTGCAGGGATACGAATGGCTCGGCGACTTCTCGGAGCGGATCGAAGCGGCAACGGCGCTGCAGCTCTGCGCGAGCGCCGGGCGTGCCTGTCTGGAGCACTGGGCGGAGAGCCGGGGCATGACCTACGACTTCGTCTACATTGCCCGGCAGCCGTACTGGATCGACGGGCGTCGCTTCGAGCGCTTCGGGGCGCTGATCAGCGAGTTGCTCCGGAGTCCGGACTACCGCCTGGTGTACGACGGGCCGGGGGCGATCATCTTTCAGCACGCGGGAGGATCGTCGATCCCGTGACAGGGATGCGGTCTTGCCACCACGCTCGGACGCCCTCCCACCCACGGCGGACGCTCGGCCAGAGCACGATACCGAGCGCCACGAGATAGATGCACGTCACGACCCATACCGGCGCGTCGGCCGGATTCGAGCCGTTCCGGACGGGCGACTCGGACGCCAGCCGCCATCCCCAGTAACCGATCCAGCTCGCGACCGTGAGGAGGAGCGATTCCCGCCCGTTCCGCACGACCAGCCAGAGCGGCAACTGGTCGTAGAACCACAGGCGCTGCGGGAAGCACGCCATCAGCACGAGCAACCGGGCACGCGGGTCGCGCCAGCGGAGGAGCGCGAGCAGGAGGAACACGCCCGGGAAGACAGTCAGCGGCACGGGATAGCCGTGCTCGGTGCGGAGGTTGTGCAGCCAGCCGAGCGGCCAGAGCGGAAAGAGCGCCAGCGTGAGGAGCACGAAGAGCGCAGCCTGTTGCCAGCTCCGGCGGTCACCGTGCGTCAGGAGAACCGGTAGGCCGATACTCGGCTTGCACACAGCGAGAAAGGCGAGACCCGGAGCGAGCGCGCTGGCCACGACGAGCGGTGACCACTGGGCGACCGTCGCGGCGACGTAGAACGGGGCACTCAGGAAGAGCGGTAGGAGGTACCAGCGCCGCGAACGTGCGATGCCGTAGGCGAGGAGCGCTGCACTGCAGCCGAAGAAGAGCGATCCGGCGAGCCAGGCTGGGAACAGTGCGAACGGAGCGGCGATGACGACTGCCGTCAACGGATAGAGCAGCGGCGCATCGAACGGGTAGGGGAAGATCGGGTCGAGCCCTGGATCGCGATAGGGATTCTGTCCCTGGGCGAGCAAGCGAGCGGCGCGCCAGGCCCAGGTGAAATCACCGGCGTAGCCGCCTCGCTGGTGCAAACCGGCGGCACTGATGACCGCAGCGATGACACCGACCGCAATGGCCATGCCGAGAGGGGAAAGTCGTGCCCAGCGCCCCGAGCGCCAGAAGGGGAGAGTGTGTGCGAGACGTGCTCGGCAGGCGGCAGGAAATCGCTCGTCCGCCACTATGAACTCCCTTCCTGTAGCCAGGCGTTCACCGGAACCGGCAGTCTGCCTCCTGGCAACACACGACCCGAGTTCCTCCCTGCGCACGCGCTTCCACCTCGTGACCCCTCGAGCAGCTGTTTCAACGGCGAGGCGGCGCGCGTCGATGTCTCTCCTCGCCGGCATCTGGTTATAGCCATATGCAGGGCTGTGCGACCAGTGCCGGGTGCTGCCCGCTCGAGGCTCACCGGCGCTTCCGATCGAGCGTGCAGGGCCGGATCGTGCATGGCAGCTCCATCCGATCAGCGACCAGCCGGCCAGCGATGCGATGCCGGCAGAGCGGTCGAGCGCACGACGGTCGTGTGCCCCTGCGCGGCGAAACCTACCCCCAGTCGTCGCGGCACGCTCCGGGCAGACAACGACTCACCCGGGCAACGGGGAAGCAACGTCGGCTGTCCTGCAGCGAGGGGCGACTCGAAGCCGATCGAGTGCTGTATCCAGCCGGGGGCCGCGATCGCCAGCTCGTCGCGGGCAGCACGGGAACCACCGCCGGTCCGTCCAGCGACAGCGGGATCGACGGACTCGGTGCATCATTCGACGCTACACGGGAAAGAGACCGGAGACGCTCCGCGCGAGCGCAAGCAGCTCACACGAGACCTTCCAGTCGGAAACGACCGAAGCGGCGGTGGTCGAGAATGGAGGGCAGTCGTCGGATACCCGAAGCGCTGGTCCCTGAGACGAGAGCCTCACTCCCCAGGTCGAGGCTCGGGCCCCCAGACGGTCCGCTACGCGCCGAAACAGCCGATCGCGAGCGCGGCTCCGCTCGCTCCGCTGGGAGTCTCGGTGGAGAGCGGTTCGGGCGTCGCACAGCCGCTCCCGCGAGGCGTTGGTGCTCTCGTCCTCGGCCGGGTCTCCCCCGATTCGCTGGCCAGCTGCTCGATGCGCAGCATCGGGCAGACCACCCGCGACACGGACTCACCCGTCGAGCCGACGCTGGCACGCGAGGCGGCCGCACGCCTCCACGCGCTGGTTGCGAACTCGATCGCGAACTCGACGCACGCGCCCAGGGCTGGCGGCGTCCGCTGGCCGTGTCGCCGGCGGGGGGTTCGGTTCGAACGGGTGTCTGACCACCGTTCGACCCCCGGTTCTCGCTCCGGGGCGTGCGGGAGAGCGGTGCCCTTCCCGGTCAGTTTCCTCGTCCTGGCGGTGCCGGCGGAGGGACTCGAACCCACACGGGGTTGCCCCCAGCGGTTTTTGAGACCGCCGCGTCTGCCGTTCCGCCACGCCGGCTCACGAGGCTCGGGCGAGCCTCTTCCAAGTATACCCGATTTTCCCGATATTCCGCTCCCGATCGACCGCTCGCGCGCCCGTCAGGATCTCGCTGCTGTGCCGCACCGATCCTGTCGCGTCGACCGGCGGCAAGCCCCCCTCTGCCCACCGCCCGCACCGCCGCAACCGCCGACGCTGCTCCCGCTCGTCGCTTCCGCACCAGCTCCCTCGACTCCGCTCCGTGTAGTCACCACCTCCCTGCCGGTACACCGAGATCCAGCCGCGCACCGACCCGCCGACGCTCGCTGCGCTGACCACCCCAGGCGGACGAGACTCCTCGATCCGTTCCGCCTTTCTGGTGCCCCTCAGGCGCGCGCCCGTCCGACCAGCTCCCTCGCCTCGGCGCCCCGCCTGGCCTCGCTCCCGGACACTGCTGCCGTGTCCTCGGACGCAGCCAACCCTTGGCCACTGCTGTCCGGCGAAAGCCGGCCCAGGGCCCGCGCCGCTTCCAGCGCCAGGTAGAGCGTGGCCAGCTCGCTCACCCGATCGACCCGGCAGCCGGTCAGCTGCTCGATCCGCCGCACCCGGTAGACCAGCGTCTGCCGGTGGATACCGAGTGCCCGTGCCGTCGCGCTCCACGATCCATCGTGTGCCAGGAAGGTCGCGAGTGTCCGCACCAGCTGCGTCCCCTGTCGCGCATCGTGCGCCTCGAGCGGGCCGAGTACCCGGTCGACCAGCTCGCGGGCTGCCTCCACGCTGAGTGGCCAGTGTCCGGCACCGAGCACCCCCTCGCCGAAGCGTGCGAGCCGCTGCCCGTCTGCGAGACGCTCGAGCGCCCAGCGCGCCTCGACCATCGCTTCGGGAACGCGCGCCAGTGTCCGCACCGGTTGACTGGCCCCCATCCCTGCCGCCGTACCCACTCGCTCGATGGCGACGAGCGCAGGCTCGGGGAGGAGCAGATATGCCAGGCTGTCGCGGCGCAACGCCACATGCGGTATACCGAGCGCCGCCAGCTCGTCCTGGAGTTCCGGCAGCACGCGATCGGAAGCCGTCACCGCGACGACGACGTAGGGTGGCTCGGGGAATCCGTGCTCGCGCCGGAGAAGCTCCAGTGCCAACTCGCTCGGCAAGCGCCCGTCCGCGAGGTGCGCGAACAGTTCACTTCCGAAACGATACTGCCGCTCTCGTTCGGCGCGCTCGCGCTCCAGGGCGAGCGCCAGCACCGTCGCGACGTGCCGGAGCGTGACGATATCGCGCTGCACCGGCATGCGCTGTGGGACGACGAGGAACACTGGCCGGTGCGTCGGCACGGCCAGTGCCACTGTCCCTGCGCCCGCCTCGCTCACTTGCAGCACAGCGGGCAGCTGTCCGGGGGGATACCGCTCGATGACCCGCCGCAGCGGCTGGACGAACGCCGCATCACCGGCCCGGTCGCTCGGCATCAGGACGCGACCCGAGGCCGGGTCGACGACCGCCAGGCGGGCACCGACGATCCGTTCCAGCCGGCCGATCAGCTCGGTCTCGTCTAACTCGCCGTGCACGACGAGGCGCGCCACATCATACACCTGTACCGTTTGGCGCAGCCGCCGGTGCTCTTCCTCGAGGTTAGCGTCGGCGACTACCCGCGAGACAGCGACGAACGGCACTTCGTAGGCCGTCAGCATGACCGGCAACGCCAGCCGGTCGGCAGCAGAAAGCATCTCCGGTGAGAGCGGTGGCGCCTTCATTCCCTCGCAGATCATCAGGCCAGCTAGTTGCGCTCGTGCCAGCCGCTCCACATAGGCGACCTGCCCCGCTGGATCGCGCGGCAGCCCGATCCCGACGGTCATGACCAGCTCGCCTCCGCAGAGCCAGACTGTCGGGTCCTCCAGCTCGCAGACGTGCGCCCACGTCACGACACGATCGACCCCACCTGCGCCAGCGATCAGGCGCGTCTTGAGATCGGGCCGCTCGAGCAATTCCCGCACCGTGATCGGCATCGCTGCACCTCACCGGACATCCGTCGTTGGGGCTTCATACAGTTGTCTGAACGCGCACAGCAGAGGCTAGACGCTCGACGTATTGCATGTCACCGATCGACCGGGTATACGTGACAAAGGATACCCGAAACGGTCAGTTCGACGAAGGGATCGATCGGAACCGGTCCGATCACTCGCGAGAGGAGCCGTCGATGAACGTTCAGGCATCCCCGATCGTCCCCACCCTACCAGGTCGCTTCTACGCGAGCCCGGAACTCTACCGGCGCGAGCAGGAGCGCATTTTCGCCCAGCTGTGGACCTGTGTCGGCCTGGCAGCAGCACTCCCGCAAGCCGGTGACTACCTCACCACCGAAGTGGCCGGCGAGCCGATCCTGGTCGTCCGCGGGCAGGACGGCCAGCTCCGCGCCTTCCTGAACGTTTGCCGGCATCGCGGTGCCCGGCTGTGCACCGAGCCGTGCGGGCGCTTGGAATCGCGGGTGATCCAGTGCCCGTATCACGCCTGGAGCTACGCGCTCGACGGGCGTCTGATCGGTGCGCCGAACATGCGCGACGCTGAAGGATTCTCGCCAAGTGCCTACGGCTTGCTTCCGGTCGCGCTCGCCGTCTGGGAAGGGATGATCTGGGTCAACCTCGCGAGCGACCCGCCCCCGGTCGAGTCCCAGCTCCTGCCGCGTGTCGTCGAGCGGCTCGGCGACCCGGCGATCTTCCGGCGCTACGGTATCGGCGAGCTGCGGATCGGCGCGACCGTCACCTACGACGTGGCCGCGAACTGGAAGCTCGTCGTCGAGAACTTCATGGAGTGCTACCACTGCGCCGTCGTCCACCCGGAACTGAGCCAGCTGGTCCCGAGCTTCCGCGCTGGCTATGCCTACCAGCACGGCGTCGGCGCGACCTTTGCCGAGGGAGTGGAAACACTGACGCTCACCGGCAAGCGCACCCGGCCGCTCTTGCCCGGTCTCCGGCCGGAGGACGACCGGACCTACTACGGCATGGTCCTCCTGCCGAACGTCTTCGTCAACCTCCACCCGGACTACGTCCTCATCCACCGGTTGGAGCCGCTCGACGTCGGGCGCACGCGCATCGTCTGCGACTGGCTCTTCGCGCCCGATGTCGTCGAATCACCCGATTTCGACCCCAGCGATGCGGTCGACTTCTGGGACCTCGTGAACCGCCAGGACTGGGCGATGTGCGAGCGCTGCCAGGCGAGCATGCACTCACGGGCCTACGCGGAGGGCGGCATCTTCGCGCCGATCGAGTCGCACATCCGGCGCTTCAACGACTGGGTGCTGGCGCAGCTGGGCGAGGACGCGTGAGGAATGGTCTGGTGGACTCCGCCGGGTTCGGGAACAGTGAAAGGAGCAGTGGCTGATGCCTTCCTCTGATGTCCTCATCATCGGTGGCGGGAACCTCGGCCTCTGGACCGCCTATCACCTCGCCAAGCGCGGCGTGCAGCGGATCGCGGTCTGCGAGCGCTACTGGGCCGGCTTCGGCGCCACCACGCGCTCGGCTGGCATCGTGCGCCAGCAAGGTGGTTCGGAGACGGCCGTCAAGCTCGGCAAGTGGTCGCGCCAGCTCTACCAGGAGCTCGGGCGCGAGCTCGGCCTCGGCAGCGGTTTCGTCGAGGTCGGCTATTATGTCCTCGCCTCGACACCCGAGGAACGTGCCGCCTTCCTCGACCTCGTCGAGCTGCGCCGGCGCTGCGGTATCGAGAACGTCTGGCTGGAACCGGACGAGCTGGCCCAGCGACTTCCCTTCGTCGATTGGAGCCGCTACCTGGGTGCGACCTACACACCGGACGACGGCTTCGTCTACCCGCACATCGTTGCGCGCAACATCACCTACGCGGTCCTGCGCGCTGGCGTCGCGCTCTTCGAGGAGTGCGAGGTGCAGGAGATCGAGCCGCTCCCTAGCGGCTATCGCGTCCGTACCACGCGCGGCACCTTCGAGGCCGAGCGCGTGGTCAACGCGGCCGGACCGCGCGGTGCACGCCGCATCGGCGAGCTCCTCGGCATCGAGGTACCGGTCTCGGCCGCCCGTCACCAGATCGTCAGCTTCCCTACTCGCCCTGCCGAGCTGCCAGCGAACTTTCCGATGCTCTTCGTGCTGGCCAAGGGATACTACCTCCGGCCTGACGAGCAGGGCGTGCTGCTCGGCATGAGCAATCCGGAGGAGCAGCCCGATCCGACCGAACGGTTCCTGCTCGAGTTCGACTGGGACTACTTCGAGCGCCTCAAGCCGGACTGGGAAGCGACGATCCCGGCCCTGAAAGGGCTCCCGGTCGGTCGCGCCTGGACCGGTTCGATCGACTACACGCCGGACCACCTCCCCATCATCGACGAGCCGCGGCACGGCTTCTACGTCCTGGCTGCCGGTGGTCACGGGATGATGTGGGGCCCAGCACTGGGGATGAAGATGGCCGAGCTCGTCCTCGACGAGCGCGTCAGCGAGCTCCCGGCCGAGGAGATCCGGCTCGATCGCTTCCGCGAGCCCGGCAAGGTGCGCGACGCGATCGCGCTGCCCTTCCCGACGCGGTAGCGGGCGACGCGCGAACCGATACAGACCACGAAGCCGGTAGCGACGACAGCTCCCGACCGGCGAGAGGAGGTGCTTTCATGCCCGACCGCTCCGATGCACTGCTCCGCTTCTTCAGCCAGCAACACCGGCTGCGCCGACGTGCCTTCCTCGGTGGTGTGCTCGCCGCCACCACTCTCGCTGCTTGCCGACAGTCCCAAGCGACCCCGACACCGAGCGTCACCACGCCGACTGCTGGCGCAGCAGCGACGCCGACGCCGGCGACCGCGGCATCCGGCGAGCTCACCGTCCCCGGCTACGACGACCCCAACCGCTGGAAGGGACGGACGTTGGTCGTCACCTCCTGGGGCGGTGCGCTCCAGGACGCCCTGCGCAAGGCGATCTACCAGCCGTTCGCCCGGCTGACCGGCTGCCAGATCGTCGAAGATACGACCGACGAGGCCAAGCTGCGCACCATGGTCGAGTCGGGGAACGTCCAGTGGGACGTCGTCGACGTGGGGACCGAGTCGGTCATCCCGATGGGGCGCCTCAACCTCCTCGAACCACTCGACTACAGCAAGATCGACACCAAAGACATCTTCCCCGAACTGGTCCTCGAGCACGGCGTGGGGTATTACTACTATTCCACCTGTCTTGGCTACCGGAAGGACAAGTTCCCGAACAAGCCGCCCAACAGCTGGGCCGACTTCTGGGACGTCCAGGGCTTTCCCGGCGTGCGCGCCTTCCAGAAGTACGCGCAATGGGGGCCGATCGAGGCGGCGCTCCTGGCCGACGGCGTCCCGATCGACCAGCTCTACCCGCTGGATATCGACCGTGCCTTCCGCTCGCTCGACCGGATCAAGCCGCACATCACCGTCTGGTGGGAATCCGGTGCACAACCTGCCCAGCTCCTGACGGACGGCGAGGTCGACCTGACCGATGCCTGGATCGCCCGCATTCAGTTCCTCATCGAGCAGGGGAACACCCAGCTCGGGTACACCTGGAACCAGGGGCGGCTCTCCAGCGACTCGCTCGTCATCCCACGCGGCTCCAAGAACGTCGACGTGGCGCACGACTTCATCAACTTCGCGCTGCGGCCGGAGGTGCAGCGTGCCTTCGCCATGATCTATCCGGACGGCCCAGCCAACCAGCGGGCGTTCGAGGCGCTGCCACCCGACGGCGTCGCGGTGCTGCCGAGCGCGCCGGAGAACAAGAAGCTGCAGGTCTACCCGGACTACCAGTGGTGGGCCGACCACCTGGACGAGGTCGTCCAGCGGTTCAACGCCTGGGTCACGAGCTGAGGCGACAGGCCCTGCACCAGCCGGGACACAGCGCGCCCGGCCGAAGACCCTCCTCACCCCCGCCGCTTCCGCGGCACCCTCGCCGCGTGTTCCTCGTCGGGGCGAGGCGTGCCGCGCCCGAGGAGACACCCCTCACCCCCGGCTCGCTGGCGCTCGCCACCCCCTCTCCCGCGGTGTGCGGGAGAGGGGGCCGGGGGGGTGAGGGGTGCATGCCTGCCGCGCGTGGGCATGCGTCCCGGGTCGGTGGTCCTGTTCCCGGCCCTGATGGGCCGGCTGGGTCACGCACGCGTGACCCCTACAGGGGCGACGGTGGATCGCAGGGGCGCCGGTAGCCGTGCGATCGGCGACCGTCGCCAGCCGACCAGACCCGGTAGGGGCGAGGCGTGCCTCGCCCGTCCGCGCCGCAGGCGCGGAAACAGGGCCAGGTTCACCGGGCCTGGCGGCCCGAGCGGTTCGGACACGCCCGACCCCGACGGGACGTTTCGGCGTTCCCTCTCCCGCACGCCTCGGGTGAGGGGGCTTCGCAGGTCACGCAGGCGTCGCGCCGACGGGGATCGGCCGTGGTCACTCGTCCCGAACACGCTGCCCCGGAACCGGGACAGCGCTGTCCCGACCGCCGACCTGCTACCATACGACAGGTGAGCACGAGGATCGGGAAAGGGGGACCGGAGATGACGACGACCGATCTCCTGATCACCACGACGCCGGTCGTCGAGGGCCGGCCGGTCAAGCAGTATCTCGGGGTGGTGACCGGCGAGGCGATCCTCGGTGCCAATATCTTCCGCGACCTCTTCGCCAGTATCCGCGACATCGTCGGCGGCCGCTCCGGCGCCTACGAGAAGGAGCTGCGCAAGGCACGCGAGATCGCCTTCCAGGAGATGGCCGAGGCCGCCCGCCAGCTCGGCGCCAACGCGGTGATCGGTGTCGATATCGACTACGAGACGATCGACATGGGTGGCAGCAACATGCTCATGGTTACCGTCTCCGGAACGGCCGTGCGCCTTTGAAACCGAGCTGGTCATATCCGTTCCGCCGTGCCGCTCGGATGCAGCAGGCGAGCACGGTGATCTTCCGCGATTTACTGCCCGCAACGCCCAAACGGGCACGTGTCCTGGGCGATGCGTCTGCTCCATGGGTCAGCCACGAGGAGAGCTGGCGCGCACCGTCTCTGCAGCCCGAACACCCGACCGGCCTGCCGCCACAGGGCGCCTGGTCGCTCCCCCAGCGTCGCTCACGCCAGTAGCTCGGCGATGCGGCGGTGGGCCTGGCGCAGCGACCAGACCACCTGATTCTGCCCGCGTACGAGGTGCGTCCGCACCCGGTGCCAGCGGTCGCTTTCCGGCTGGAGGTGCGGCAATTCCAGCGCTGGGGCCAGTTCCGGCACCGGCGGGATCGGCTCGGCTGGATCGTGCCGGAACCGACCGCGCCGCACATAGTCGACCGGCACCAGATGCCGCGCCAGTCCCCGCTGCATCGCGTTCACCCGCCGCACCTCGGGATCGTCGGCCGGTCGGTCGAGCAACGTCGCCGTATGCTCGTAGAAACGGTCGAGCGCCGTGAGGAGCATCCCAGCCGCCTGCAGGGCCGGGCGGAGATCGAACGCCTCCCCGGCCGCCTCCTGGTATCGGTGCACGTGCGCCTCGATCTCGCGCACCGTCGCGCGGAAATCGAACGGGTGCACCGGCGCGTTGAGCAGGCGCAGCACGACCGCCGCGTAGACGCGCATATCGCGCAAGAGGACGTCCGGATCGGCGACCTCCAGCGTGTCCTCCTCGGTATGCCAGACGATATTGCCGCCGCATCCCCCGACCGGGTAGTACCCCTTGGCCCGCCGCACCTCCTCCGGCATGGTGGAGGAGAGCATCAGGCAGCCAGTGATCCCGAGGTTGGTGAACGAATAGTCGCCAGCTCGCGGTGGCCGGGCCATCGTCGCCTCCAGTCCGGTCACGTCGCGGATCACCGTGCGCACCAGCGCCGCCGCCTCGGCCATCGCCGCCACGTCGCGGTACTCGGTCGCCCCCCGGCAACCGGGCGAGTCGCAGTTGACGTGTGCCACGCAGTTGGGCACGAGATCCTGCGCGTGCGCATCGGCGTACCAGGTCGATCCGGCGTAGCGACCGTGCGAGTGCCCTGACCACCAGGCGATGCGCAGCGTCCGCACCAGCTGGTCCCGGTGCTGCCAGAAGACGCGGGCCAGCTCGAGCAGCGTCGCGTCACCGGTTGCGTTGTCGCCCACCCCGACGTGCCAGGAATCGAGGTGCGCGTGCAGGAGCACGAACTCGTCGGCCGCCTGCGTGCCCGGGATCTCGGCGACCAGCACCGGAATCGGCCGCCAGCCGGTCTCGACGGCGGTCGAGAAGGCGACCGTCACCGGGCCGCGAGCGGCCAGTTCCCGCAGCGCTTCCCCGTCCGGCCGGGCGATCGTCACCACTGGCACTGCTGGCACCGTCTCCTCGGCATCGAGGTCAGGCGAGCCCCAGGAGGTCGTCGCGATCCCCTCGTGGATGGCCTCGCCCGGATGGACGAAGACCGCCCCGACTGCCCCGGTCGCCGCCCAGCGCACCGCTTGCGCGGCGAAGCCGAAGCCATCGACCAGCACCACCTTGCCCCGCAAGTCGGGCAACGCACCAGGCACCGCGCCGCCGAAGATCCCCTCCAGCCCAGCCGCCTGCTCGGCCGTGACCGGGACGAGTTCACCGACCACTTCCGCCCCGTCCGTCGAGGGAGAGAAGGCGAGCGTCTTGGCCCGGATCGGTCGCGGCTCCGGCGACACGACCCGCAACGTCGCGTAGACCGGCGTCGAAACCAGACAGACGGGCCAGAAGACCCGGTAGGGCACGCCCCAGCGGTCCAGCCGCTCGATGAGGTAGTCGAGCGCTTCGCGTTCCTCCGGACTCCCCGAAAGGCGTACCAGCTGAGCGAACGTCTCGACCGCCGCCCACGGCTCCTCCAGGCTGATCGCCGACAGGATCCGCTGCTCTGCTTCCGGGTCGCGCCAGGCGGTATGCATCCGCGATCCTCCCCTTTCGCGCGTCGCGTCTGAGGAGCAGTATACCGGCGGCCAGGCCGTTGCCGCGCAGCGATGCGGCGAACCGCAGTCGTCCGCCTGGCCGATTCCCCGGTCGGGTCGACGCATGCCGCACCTGGAGGCACATCCCTGACCCCGGCGCCGGCGCTCGGCACGCCGGCCCGCTCCCCCTGTCGGGGCGCGGCACGCCGCGCCCGAACGTTCGCCTGCCCCGGCCGTACCGGGCCTGACGGCCCGGCCGGGTCAGGCACGCCTGACCCGGAGGGTCACGCACGCGTGACCCCTACGGGATGGCGGTGGTCGATGGGGGCCGGTGGGCGATCGGCAGGCGACCGTGGCCGAATGACCCATTTTCGTCGGGGCGACGCGTGCGTCGCCCGGTTGGACACCCCTCACCCCCGCCGCTGGTGCGGCACCCCTCTCCCGCACACCGCGGGAGAGGGGCCGAGGGTGAGGGGGCTCGCGGCGTGTCGCGCCGCGAGGTGCGGGAACGTGGCGGGTTTCCCGGGCCTGACGGCCCGGACAGGTCGGGCACACCCGACCCGACGGGTCACGCACGCGTGACCCCTATGGGATGGCGGTCGTCGATGCGGGCCGGTGGGCAGTGCGTGTGCCACCGGCCCTGACCGCCACACATCGTAGGGGCGCGGCGTGCGGCGCCCAACGTTCGTTGGATGGGCGACGCGTGCGTCGCCCGGTCGGACACTCCTCACTCCCGTCTCGCTCCGCTCGGCACCCCCTCTCCCGCGCGGTGCGGGAGAGGGGGACGGGGGGCTTGGCGGGTCAGGCACGCCTGGCTCCCTACGGGGTTTCGGCTCCGTTCCCACGATCGCGGGGCAGGGGCCGGGGGATGAGGAGACTGCGGGTCGGGCCTGCCCGACCCCGACCGGGCGCGTTTCTCACTCGCGCGCGCCACCCCGCGGCTGTCGCTCGCGCTCCGCCTCCGGCATCTCCCGGGCCAGCATCCGCCAGTACCAGGCAGCCGCCTCGGTCCGTGAGCGTACCCCCAGCTTGCGGTAGAGCCGCTCCAGGTGCGTACGGACCGTTGCCTCGCTTACCCCCAGCTCCTGGGCGATCTCCTTGTTGCTCGCGCCACGGGCGACCAGCTCCAGCACCCGCCGCTCGCGCGGGCTCAAGCGCACCACCGGTGCGGGATCTGCTGGTCGTTCCGGCTCGGCTGCTCCGGGTACTGGCTGCCGTGGTTCCGCTGACACCGGTACACTCGGCTGCGCGTACACCTCGCCCGGCAAGAGCAACGCTGCGCCCAGCAGCGCTGCCAGCGCCAGAGCCGCACCGGAGGGCGGATGGACACCGCCCAAGAGCGGCGTGACCACGAGACCCAGACCGATCGCAGCGGCCATCGCCGCCAGCCCCGCGCCGTAACTCGTCGGCCAGTCCGGCTCGTCACCCAGCCGGGCCCACCAGCCGACGTCGACGAACGCCCAGCAACCGACCAGGAGCGCCGCCAGGAGCGGGCCGAGCAGCGACCAACCGAGTCCCCAGCCCAGGGCTGCCAGCCCGAGCGCCGCCAGCCCTATCCGGATGGTCGTCCCGCGCCCCAACCGGTCAGCCAGCCAGGCAGCAACACCGAGCAGCACGAGGTACGGCACCACCCCGAGCGGGTTGCCACCGAGTCCGGGCAGAACCAGGCCATAGGTGATGCCCCCGACCAGGTAGGTGGCACCGACGGCCGCCACGAGCCGCGGAGGCAGCGGCCCGACCGGCGCGCCGGTGGCAGGGCGCACGAGCCACCCGCCGAGCACGGCGATCAGCGCCGCCGCGACGGCACCAGCCCGGAGCAGCAGCGGCGAACTCCCCGCGTGCAGCACCAGGAGCGGCAGGTTGGCCAACGCGGCACCGGCGGCCACTGCCCACGGGCGCTGGCGCGGTGACAAGGCGGCGAGCGCGCCGGCACAGGCCAGCACCGGCACGGCCGCGAGCGCCCCAGCGACCACCAGGAACGCACCCCGCCCAGCTGGCCAGAGCGCCTGCACCAGCGCGGCGGCACCGAACACCGCAATGACCGGCCAGAGTCGTGTCCCCCAGCGCCGGAGAGTCCAACCAGCGACGAGCAACCCCAGACCGTGGGCGACCGCGGCCCCGCTCACCCAGCCGGTCGCGGCACCAGCGGCCGGACCGAGCGGCACCAAGAGCAGCCACGCGAAGACCAACCCGAGCCCGAGAGCTGCCCGACCCGGCTCCCGCACTCCAGCCTGCCCCTTCACGTGCCGGAGAGCCGACCGATACGACCCTATTCTTTCTCCAGCCGACCGTGTCCGTCAAACGACGGACACTGGCCGTCCGCCCGATCGGACCGCTCGACCGCTGTCCCCCGAATTGCGGATACGTCCAGCTCCCTCCATCCCCCGAACGACGGACAGACACTGCACTCTGGAAGTCGTACATAGCCAGTGCACGGACGCGTCGGTGCACGACATGGCCGGCGGAGAGGCGGGCGATGGAAGCGAGACGGGCCGCCGGTTTCACGGACGGCGAGCGCAGCGGGAGCGAGTACCGCCGGGCAGCCGCCAGAGCGGGCGAGCTGGCCGGCCGTCCTCTTGCCCTCTCGCGCGGGCCGCCCGCCGAATCGCGCCCGGATGGTCGCTCGTGCCCGTCGCGGCAAAAGGGGGTCACTGACCGGCGGGGTATCCGATTTTCCTCGCCGGTCAGTGTGTTCGCGGGCATGGTACACCGAGTGCGCCTAAAGAAAAACGCGCGGAGCACTGGGGGACGGAGCGCTCCGCGCGCCAAGGGAAGGGAAGGGATTGGGGTGCGGGCCGGGTAGCGGGGGTGCTCCCGCCCGCCAAGACAAAGGATACCACTCGACAGAAGTCGTTGCCAAGGTGGCACCGCCCTTTCCTCCGCAGCGAAGTCGGCCGGTCGCAGTGCGGTGGAGCAGGGGCATGCTCGGACGGAGTGCAATCACCCGCTGGCTCCGGTGAGCCGGAGAATTCGACACGCGCCACCGGATGCCGTGCTGACCACGCTACCTGCTGGCGTCACTGTTCAGCGTGCCGGGAGCACGAGCGCCCGCGCCCCGATATTGACCACCAGCGCGAGCGCGAGCAGGACGAAACCGAGCGCGAGCGCCAGCGCGAACTCGCCGCGGTTCGTCTCCAAAACGATCGCCGTCGTCAGGATCCGCGTCTGTCCCAGGATGTTCCCACCGACCATGATCGAGGCGCCGACCTCTGAAATGGCCCGCCCGAAGGCGGCGGCTGCGGCGAATCCCACCTGTGGCAACGCCGCCCGCACCAGCTCCCAGCCGGTCCGGAACGGCCCGGCACCGAAGACCCGCAGCGCGTCCACCAGCTCCTGGTCGAGCACCTCGATCGCAGTGCGCGTGACACCGGCCGCGATCGGCCAGGCGACGATCCACTGGGCGAGTATCATCGCGGCCGGAGTGTAGAGCAGCCCCAGAAAGCCGAAGGGCCCGCTCCGCCAGAGCAAGATCGTGACCACCAGCCCGACCAGCACGGGTGGCAAGCCCATACCGGTGTTCACCGCCAGGCTGAGCGCTTCCCGGCCCGGAAAGCGCCCGACCGCCAGCGCCACACCGAGCGGCACCCCAGCGACCACGGCCAGCAGTGTCGCGCAGCCGGAGACGACCAGCGTCCGCCAAACGACCTCGCGCAGCTGCGGGTCCCCGCGCAGGATCAGCTGGACTGCACCGACCAGCCCGTCCCAGAAGAGTTCCATCGCGCTCCTCGCTCAGGGCGCCGGTGTCGCCCTCGGCTCGATCGCCGGTCGGAACAGCGGCTCACCGTACCGGTCAGCACCGAAGCGCGCGATGATCTGCTGTGCCTCCGGTGAGACCAGGAAGCGCGCGAACGCCTCGGCGCCAGCCGCGTTGACGTGCGGGAACTTCTCCGGATTGACCGTGATGACGTGATACTGGTTGACCAGCTTCGGGTCACCGGCACACAGGACCTCGAGCTGGAGCCTGGACCGAAAGGCCAGATAGGTCGAGCGATCGCTCAGCGTGTAGGCCCGCTTCTGGTCGGTGAGGACGAGCGTCCGCCCCATCCCCTGGCCGGAGGTGACGTACCAGGGCTGCCCGGACGGGTCGATCCCCGCTTCCTTCCACAACCGCTTCTCCAGGAGGTCGGTCCCCGAGCGGTCGTCCCGGCTGACCCAGGTCGCGCCCGCGGCGGCGATCCGCTGCAGGCATGCCAGCACCGACGTCGTGCCGCGCACACCAGCCGGGTCGTCCGCCGGCCCGACGACCACGAAATCATTGGTCGCAACCAGCCAGCGGAGCTTCCCGTTCCCTTCGGCCATGAAGCGCTCCTCGGCATCCGGCGCATGGACGAGCAGGACGTCCGCTTCGCCGCGACGCCCGAGCTCCAGCGCCTGCCCCGTCCCGACCGCGGTGACCCGCACCACGTAGCCGGTCTCCTCCTGGAAGCGCGGCAGGAGCGCGTCGAGGAGCCCGCTGTCCTGCACGCTCGTCGTCGTCGCCAGGAACACCGTCTCCTGGCCCGGTACTGCGGTCGGCAGCCGTTCTGCGGTCGCCGTGGCCGCCGCGGTCGGCTGGACGACGGGCGCGCTCGCCGCCGGCCCGGTCGCCGTCGAGGCCGGGGTGCCCGCACAGCCGGCGAGCACGATGGCTACCAGGAGTACCCACCAACACCCAGCTCGCACTGCGCTTCTCCTCACGCCCAGGTGCTTCCCACCGCCTCGGCCCGCGGCGGCTGCGCGAGCGGCGCCTCGCTCACGCATCCGGCTCCACGCCGAAGACGCCGGCCAGCTCGCGGATCAGGCGGATGTGCTCGCGCGGCCCGGCCAGTCCCATCCCCATCGTGTTGATACACAGGTGCGTCGCACCGAGGCCGCGCCAGGCCTGGACGTCTTTTTCCCATTCGGACGTCGGCACCTGGGCGAGCGTGAGCCGCCCCTCGATCCCGAACGACGCTGGATCGCGGCCGGCTGCCGCCACCCACTCGCGCAGCTCCTCGACCATCGCCCGCAGCTCGGCGGTCGGCCGCCACTGCGGCATCCAGCCGTCGGCCAGCCGGGCCGCCCGGCGGCGTGCCGCCTCCGACATGCCGCCCAGCCAGATCGGGATCGGGCGCTGCACCGGCAGCGGGTTGATCCCGACGGCTGGCAGGCGGTGCCAGCGCCCCTCGTAAGTCACCACCGGCTGCGTCCAGAGCAGGCGCAGCACCTCGATCTGCTCCTCCTCGCGCCGACCGCGCGTGTGGAAGTCCATCCCGAGCGCGACGTACTCCGCCTCGTTCCAACCGACACCGACCCCGAGCCGCAGCCGCCCGCCGGAGAGGACGTCCACCTCGGCTGCCTGTTTGGCTGCCAGCACCGTCTGCCGCTGCGGCAGGATGACGACGCCGGTGACCAGCTCGATCCGCTCCGTCACCGCCGCGAGGTAACCGAAGAGGACGAACGGCTCGTGGAACTGGTGGCCAGCGTGGTAGGGTCCCCGCCAGCCCGGGTAGCGGGCGAGGTCGACACCGACGACGTGTTCGTAGGTGAGGAGGTGGGTGTAGCCGAGCCCCTCGGCTACCTGAGCATATTCGCGGATGACCGCCGGGTCGCTACCGATCTCGGTCTGCGGGAAGACGAGCCCGATCCGCATGGTCGCCCCTTTCGCGCGTCGCGTCCGGCCAGCAGTATAGCGCCGGGTGGGGCATCCCTGATCCCCGCCGGGCACACGCCCGGCACCCCGTCCACGTTGCCCCGGTAGGGGCGAGGCGTGCCTCGCCCGGCCGCGCCGGATGGCGCGGGCACCACCGAAGGTGCAGCGGTGCCCATCTGAATACCCGCATCCTCGCCTCGCCACGCGTAGTTCCCCCGTCCGCGTTTTCCCCTGTAGGGGCGAGGCGTGCCTCGCCCGTCCGCACCGTAGGCGCGGGAACGGTGGTTTTCCGGCCCGATCAGGCCGGGCGGCTCAGGCACGCCTGATCCCTACAGCGACAACGGTGGTCGATTAGGTGCAGGTCGGCTCTGCGCGCCTCGCCCGGCCGCGCTGCCAGGCGCGGGGATCGTCCGGTCGACGATCGTCCCGCCGGTTGAGGCGTCGATGAGGAGCCACGCGACGGCTGCTGCCGTGTACAAAGGTATCGCCGTCCCTGGTCTTGCCACGGCTCGCGCTTTGTCCACCATCCTTCCCCACGGGTGCGAGCGGAGTGACCAGGGCAAGCCGTTCCAGCGTGCTTCTCGCTGCTGGAGGCAGCCGCCGCACCCCGCCCGCGCGGCGCGACTCTTGCGCGGTCGCACGTTCTGTCGCATAGTATGGTCGTCGGTTTCGATCGAGACGGGGAGGGAGTGTCATGCAGTTCGATGAGTTCATCGGCAAGGTGCAGCATCGAGCGCGGTTGGCTTCGCGTGGCGAGGCCGAGCGGGTGACGCGGGCCGTGCTGGAAACGCTCGCCGAGCGGCTCGCTGGCGGGGAAGCGAAGGATCTCGCTGCCCAGCTGCCGATGATCGTCAAGGACTATATCCTCGAATACCCGCATGCTGGCGAAGGCCGGCACATGTCGCTCAAGCAGTTCTACGAGCGGATCGCCGAGCGGTTGCATGCGCCGATGCCGGAAGCAGCCTTTTGGGCGCGCGCCGTGATGAGCGTGATCCAGGAAGCGGTCAGCGCTGGCGAGCTCGACGATGTCAAGCACCAGCTTGGCCCCGACTACGCGCCACTCTTCGAGTGGGAAGGGCCGCAGTGATCGCCAGGACCGAGTCCTGCATCTGCACTGGCGCGTGACCCGTGTACTATGCGCCGCCCGGGAAGATCCCGGGCGGCTTTCGTCGGTACGGGGCTCGTTCGGGTAAGCGGATCTGTGGACGGTCGAGCACCGCCGGCCCAACCTCCGGGTGGTCGCGCAGCGGGCTACCGCAGCCGGGCAGCGACCGGACCTTGTACGCGTGCTGGCACGCGAGGTACGTCCGGCGCACGTGCCTGCCCGAGTGCAGTCAGTCGCCATCCGAGAACGCAGCGAGAAGGCAACTCCCCTTCAGATTCTTCGTCTGTTTGCCGATTACAGAACACTGAGCATGTCCTCGCTGGAACAGGGGGACAGGGTGGAGGGGCGCGAGCGTCAACCGGCACAACGCAGTGCCGCATCTTCCTCGCTCCGAGGGGAGTGCGCCGCGCGACCGGATGACGGGGAGTCAATCGGTTCTTCGCTGGCTGGCTTCCATGGGCCGGACGAGCCCCAGCTCCTCATCGATCCGGAGCACGGTCGGATCGTCGACGCCAACGAGGCAGCAGCCCGCTTCTACGGTTGGCCGCGGGCGACGCTCCGGACCTTCCGGATCGATCGGCTGAACGTACTGCCGTGGCCGGAGATCGTCGCCCGCATGCGCGAAGTGCTCCAGCGAAGTACCGGGCGGTTCGTGTTCCTGCACCGGTTCGCTGACCACCAGATCCGGCTGGTCGAAGTCGTGACGGCGCCGGTCCAGGTCGGGGGGCGTACGTTTCTGCGCTCGACTGTCCACGATCTCGGAGAGGTCCTCGCGCGTCTTCCCGATTTCGAGGCAATAGCGCGGCGCTACCAGGCGCTCATCGAGCAACTCCCAGCTGTCGTGTACGCGGAGGAAGTCGCGCCGCCACACCGGAAGGTCTACGTCAGCCCCGCTGCCGAGCGCCTGCTCGGCTGGTCGCCGGAGCAGTTACAGGTCGATCGGGCGACTTGGTACGAGCGCTTTGTCCTCCCCGAGGACCGCGTGTGGGTCCTCCACCAGGAGGAGCAGACCGATCGCTCGGGCGAGCCGTTCCGCGTCGAGTATCGTTTCCGCACCGGCGATGGGCGAGTCGTCTGGCTGCGCGACGAAGCGATCCTGGTGACGGACGAGGGTGGTCGCCCCTGGATCTGGCACGGGATCTTGACGGACGTCACGCAGCAGAAGCGGATCGAGGCACGCCTCCAACGCGAACTCGCATTCCATAATGTACTGCTCGGGATCGCGAGCAACCTGGTCGCGGTCACGAGCGAGGGACTCGAAACGGCGCTCTCCACGATCCTGGCCGATGTCGGACAGTTTCTCGCCGTCGATGCGCTCGTGCTCTTCTGTTTCCAGAACGAGAGTGTGACGCTGCTCGCTCGCTGGCAGGCCAGTGGTCAGTCGCTTTCTGCACAGTGGCCGGACGACCGGACGGTCGCCGAACTGACCTGGCTGCGCCAGCGATTGGAGCAGCGGCAGCTCGTCCTGCTGACTAGGCTCGAACAACTACCCGAAGAAGCGAAAGCTGAGCGCACCGTCTTCCAACACCTGGGTGTCCGCTCGCTGGTCGCTGTGCCGCTCTCCACCTCCGGTCAGCTGCTCGGCTGCCTCGTCGCCGCGCAACAGCGGGAGCAACGGTTGTGGAGCGAGGAGGAGATCGATCTGCTGACGCTCGTCGGTCAGCTGATCATGGCAGCCGTCCTCCAGCGCCGGGCCGAGCAGGTCGAAGCCCAGCACCACGCCTGGCTGCGTGCGACCGTGCTCGCTTCCCCGGATGCGCTCCTGGTACTGGATGGCGAGGGAATCGTCCGCTTCGCCTCGCCGGCCAGTGGACGGGTCCTGGGGATCGAGGCGGGCGCAGCCGTGGGACACCGGCTTACCGAGTTCATCGCTGATCCCGAGCGGTTGCAGCGCTGGCTCGCGGAGGAACTCGTGCCCGATCGGACGACCCGGATCGAGCTCAGTCTCAAGGACAGACCGTCACGGATCGTCGAGATCTCTGGTGTCGACCTCGTGGACGACCCGCATATCGGCGGGGTCGTGCTCTCGATCCGGGACGTGACGGAGCGGCACCGTGCGCAACAGCTGTTGCGCGAGCGAGCCACGCGCGATCCGCTGACCGGTCTCGCGAATCGCTTCGGCTTTCTCGAGGCACTCGAAGCGTTCCGCTCGTCCGCCGAGGACGGTGTGCTCGGTGTCCTCTGTTGCGATCTCGAGCGGTTCTCAGCCTTGAACGATGCGATCAGCTGGGAGGCCGGTGACGCTGCCCTCCGGTCTGTGGCGGATCGCTTGCGCGGCGTTCCGGAAGCGCTGATCGCTGCCCGCCTGGAGGCAGATCGCTTCGCGGTCCTCTTGCGTGCCGACGACCGCCAGCACCTCGTTCGGCTGGCGACCGCGCTGCTCGAGCACTCGAGCGACTGGTACGACGTCGGTGGTGAGGAAGTGTACCTCAGCATGCGTGGTGGTCTCGCCTTCGTCGAGCCGGACGATAGCCCGGTCCAGGCGCTCCGGCGTGCGGAGATCGCGTTCCAGGCCAGTAAGCGCCAGCAACGCGAGCGCCTGGCTGTCTTCGACGCGGAGCTCTACCAGGCGAGTGTCGACCGACAGGCGCTCGAGCGTGACCTGCGACGAGCGCTCGAGCAAGGGGATCTCCATCTCCATTACCAGCCCGTCGTGGACCTCGCGACTGGTCGCATCGTCAGTGTGGAAGCGCTCGTCCGCTGGTACCACCCGACTCGCGGTGCTGTCTCTCCTGCGGTCTTCGTTCCACTCGCGGAGGTAACTGGACTCATCTCGCATCTCACCCAGTGGGTGCTCTTGCAGGCCTGCCGGCAGCTGCGCAGCTGGCTGCGCCTCGGTCTCGCTCCGGACCTGACCGTCAGCGTGAATCTTAGCCCGACCGACTTCCTGCACATCGACGTCCCACAGCTCGCCGAGGACATTCTCCACGTCATCGGTCTCCCGCCCGAACGGTTGACGCTGGAAATGACCGAATCGGCGATGCTGGATCCTGCAGTGTCGCGCGAACGTCTCGAACGCCTGCGTGCGCTCGGTATCGCTGTCGTTATCGACGATTTCGGCGCAGGGTACTCGTCGCTCGGGTACCTCAAGCGCTTACCGGTGCACGGCATCAAGCTTGACCGTCAGCTCATTGCGGACATCCACGAGAATGCAACGAGCGAGGCAGTTGTCCGGTCGGTCCTCGAACTCGCGCGTTCCCTGCGGCTTTCGGTCACCGCCGAGGGAATCGAGAACGAGCGTCAGCTCGTGCTCCTCCGCTCGCTCGGGTGCGACTATGGCCAGGGATTCGCGATCGCTCGGCCGCGCCCACCCGAGGCGATCGTCGAACTCTTGCGGGAGCAACAGCACCGCTAAAAGCGACAGGTCGCTGCTTCAGTTGCCTGTTCTGCTGAAGGAGACGATACTGCGCATAGACTGGAGGAGGCCCGCATGATCGCCTGGCGTCGTTCGCTGCCGGATGCTCTCGAACGCGCGCAACACGAGCGCAAGCCCGTGCTGACCTATGTCTGGAAAGACGGCTGACGCGGGTGCGCACGGCTGGAAGCCGTGACCTTCAGCGACGAGCGTGTCCGCGCAGCGGTCGAGCAGCGCTTCGTTCCGCTCTCGCTCGACCTGTTCCGGGATCCGCGGGAGTGGCTGCGCCCGCTCGGGGTCATCTGGACGCCGACTGTGCTCTTCCTCGACCGGCGCGGTGCCGTGCGCTACCAGAGCCCGGACTTCCTGCCGCCGGAGCTGTTCCTCGATCTGCTGGATCTGGGTGAAGGGCACGTCGCCCTCCACTGGGCACGCTTCACCGATGCTTTGCGCCTGTTCGGGCACGTCGCGATGCGGGACCCGGTGAGTCCTTGGGCACCCGAGGCACACTACTGGTGGGGTGTTGCGGTGTACCTGGTGACGCGGTCGCGCACCGAACTCGATCGGGTCTGGGCTAGGCTACGCGAGCGCTTCCCTGGCTCCATCTGGGCGGCCCGGGCGGTGTCCGACTGAGCCGCAGCTGTCTGCCGGGAGTCACCACGCTACTGGCCGTGGGGTGACCGGGGCGTTCGTGGTGAGGCATGACAGCGCCAGCGAACTCACTTGTCCGGTGCAATGGAACGCAGCTCGCTGAGAATCTGGGACAGTCGCTGCAAGCTTTCAGTCAGTTCTCGAATCCGCTGGCTCAAGCGGCCGACAGAATCGGTCAATTGCGCGTCAGCAGCAGGGGCGTGTGTCGCGAGGTCAGGCGGGGCGGAGCGCAGCTGTGCCTCGATCTCGTGCGGCGAGGCGCCAGCCCGAAGCTGTTCGACGATCCAGCGCAACCGCTCGACGGTCTGCTGTGGATAGCGGCGCGCACGGCCGCTGCCGACAGCCGGGAGGTAGGGAGCGAACCGGTCGCGGTAGTACCGAACCGTCGTTTCTGGTAGGCCGAGCCGGCGCGCGATCTCGGTCAGCGTGAGCAGTCGGTCGCGATCGCGTTCCGCACCGAGGCGACTGTCTGCCGTCTCGTCGAGCACCCAGCCGATCGCCTCGGCCAGATCTTCCGGCCGCGCCGCGCTACCGTCGCTGCTCTGGAATACGGGAGCGTCAGGGTGCTCTTTGGCGAGCAACGGCTGGAGCGAGCGCCAGATCATGCCTGGAATGACACACCGGAGTAGCCGATTCTGCTCGTCCGAGCAGACGGCGATCCCTTCCCCATCGTAGGGATGGAGATCGCGCCAGCGGAGACGAGCGACGACCGGAAGTGGGCAGCCGCAGCCGGCGAGCCAGAGCAGGAGCTGCAGGCGTGGATCGGCGACGCGGAGCGAGGCGGCGAGCAGCCGCCCGCGTTCGGTCGAACGCACGATCGGTACGGGAGACTCGGTGACCTGCAGCGTTGTCGGCACGGCGCGAGTGAGATCGTGAGCGACGAGTCCGCGTTGATGGAGAAAGCGGAGAAACGACCGGACAGCGGCCAGCTTGCGCCGGGCGGTCGCCTGGGCGAGACGCCGGTGATCGAACGTCGCCAGCCAGCGACGGATCGCCGGCTCGTCCAAACGACCCAGGTCTCCTCCGAGCGCAGCCAGGAACTCTTGAACGTCGTGGCGATACGCGCGACGCGTTGCAGCGGGACGACCGGCGAGCCACTCGTCGATCGTTCTGGTGAGCGAAAACTCTTCCTGCACCGTCTCCCTCGTGTCCCAGTCTAATAGACGGCCGTACCGGCGCGATCCGACTTTTGTCCTAGGAGAGAAACCTTCAGGGAACGCTGCGTTCTTGCGATATTTCCATCCTGAGCGATCTGGGAAAGCGAGGCAAAACGGCTGGATGGGTCACTTGTTCACCATTTTAATATAGAAACGCACTGTGAATCATGCGATCGGGGGATCTACCGGAGGAGGTCAGGCGAGATGCGCACACCACAGGATCAGCGGGCCGATTCGCTCGCTCAGACGATGCGACTGACGGAAGAGGGACTCCGCCTGAGACTCTCTTTCCTCGGCCTCACTGACCGAGAGCGTCGCGAACTCGCGCGCCTGCTGCCTTGGGCCGAGCGGGTGGCGGACTCCATAGCCAAGCGCTTCTACGATTTTCAGTTCGCCTTCGAGCCGACTCGCCGCTTCTTCGAGCGCTATGCGCAGGCGCACGGGATGCCGCTCGCCGAAGTGCGTCGCCGGCTCGAGCAGTCACAAGCAGCCTACTTTCGCGAGATCTTCCGAGCTGCCCAGCAGGGCTACGATCTCGCCTACTTTCGACAGCGCCTGCGCATCGGCGTGCGCCACAACGTGATCGACTTGCCGATGAAGTGGTATCTGGGCAGTTACGGACGCTATCTCGACTTCGTGCGTGCTGAACTCCGCCGCAGGTATCCTCTCCAGCCGTGGCGCGTGTGGCGGGTTGAGCGTGCACTCACCAAGGTTTTCAATCTCGACCAGCAGGCGGTCGTCGATGCTTTCTTCTTCGAGTACCTCGACTCGGTCGGTTTCGATCTCGCTGCCGTCGTGCCGGAGCGACCGGAGGACGACCTCTCCGACCGATACCGGGAACTCAAAGAAGGGGTACTTTCGGCTATCCGCGGTTTGCAGCTGGTCACGGCACTCGCCGGCAGTGCCAGTGCACGGCTCGATGCCGTGAGCCAGGACCTCGCTCAGGCTGCGACCGAGGCGGCACAGGCCGTTCAGGTCGTCGCTGGCGGCTCTGTCCGGCAGAGCGAACTGCTCGAACAAGCGACGCGGGCGATCGACGAGGTGCAGCGTGCCGTCGCTGCTATCGCTGGCGGCGCAGCGGAGCAGCAGCGCGCGGTACAGCGCTTGACCGAACTCGCGCAGACGCTCGCGGCGGCCATCCAGGCAGTCGCGACGACTGCCCACGAAGGAGCGTGCGCGACTCAGCGGAACAGCGAAGAGGCAGCGTCAGGCTCCGAGACAGTCCGGCGAGCGATCAGCTCGCTCCGCCGATCCGGCGAGGCTATGCAGCAGATCGGCACGAGGGTGACCGAGATGGCGACCCTCTCGCGGCGGATCACGCAAATGGTCGAAGCAGTCGACGACATCGCTCGCCAGACCAATCTTTTGGCCCTGAACGCCGCGATCGAGGCAGCGCGAGCTGGGGAAGCTGGAAAGGGTTTCGCCGTCGTCGCCGAAGAAGTGCGCAAGCTCGCTGAACGTTCCAGTACGACGACCCAGGAGATTCGCGGGCTTGTCGATGACGTCTTGACAAAGCTGGACGAGGTCGTTGCCGTGACCACGTCTGGGGTGCAGGAGGTGGAGGAAGGTGTGACGCTCGCCGGTTCTGCCGAGATGGCACTCCAGCGCTTGATGACCGGCATGCGGGAGATCGGTGAGCGTATGCAAGCGGTCGGCCATGCGAGCACGACGATGACGCGTGCCAAAGACGAACTGGTTGCCGAGCTCGAGCGCGTCACCCGGGTTATTGAAAGTCACACCGCAGCGACGGAAGAAGTCGCGGTCACCCTGGAGCGGGTCACACGACAAGTCCATGAGGTGGCGGCAGCGAGCCGTGATACGAGCGCGGCGGCCGAGAGTCTCGGCACGCTCATCGCACAGCTCCAGGCTGAAACCGAGAGTGTCCGAGATGTGGCGGAAACGCTTGCCGATGCCGCTGGACAACTTACCCGTGTCGCCCAGGCCTTTCGCCCTCTCGACAACACAGGTTCGACGGACCAGACGGCCGGAGTCAACGTCGGCCAGGGCGTTCTCGCGCCGCAGCGATGACCTCCGGATGCTCGGCGACCCAGCGCTCGGCCAGAAGGCGTGCTGTCTCCTTGTCTCCCGGGGCAAGCTGGCCTTCGATCACCAGGTCGCGGAGATAGTTCTTGACTTCGGCGATCCAGCGGCCTGGCGGTAGGCCGAAGATCGCCATCAGCTCGTTGCCGTCCAGCGGGCTCTTGATCTGAGCGAGCGCCGCTTCCTCTTCCAGCCGGCGGATATGCGCACGGAGCCGTTCCATCCGCTCGCGGGCCTCGCGGCGTCGCCAGGCACGCGCGCTCGTCACGTCGGCCGCGACCAGATCGAGGAGGTCCTCGAGGAGGTCGCCCGCTTCGACCATCAAGCGGCGGACAGCCGAATCGGTCCACGTCTCGTCGTAGGCTGCCGGACGCAGGTGCAGTTCGACCAGCCGGGCGACGCGCTCGGTCAGCGCTTTCTCTTGCCGCAGGCGGCGGAGCGCCTTGCGTGCGAGTTCTGCCCCTTTCACCTCGTGGCCGAAGAAGTGCACCTCGCCGTGCTCGTCGATCGTCCGCGTCATCGGCTTGGCGGCATCGTGCAGGAGGGCAGCCCAGCGTACCGCGAGCCGCGGTGGGCTCTGCCGGACCACCTGGAGCGTGTGCCGCCAGATGTCCTTGTGCCGCCGGTCGGTTACGTCCTCGGCGAGCGGGACGAGTTCGGGGAGCACGAAGGCGAGCAGCCCAGTCTCGCGCAAGAGCTCCAGCCCCCGATCGGGTTCCGGCGCGATCAGCAGCCGGTTGAGTTCCATCGCGATCCGCTCGACGCTCACGCGCTGGAGTTCGGCGGCCAGCTCGCGCATCGCGGCACGCGTTTCGGCCTCGACGTCGAAGCCCAGCTGGGCCGCGAAGCGAGCGGCGCGCAACATCCGCAGCGGGTCCTCACCGAACCGCTCACGTGGGTCACCGACTGCCCGGATGAGGCGGCGTTCCAGGTCCCGGAGTCCCCCGAAGGGGTCGACCAGGTCGCCGGTCACTGCGTGGACGGCCATGGCGTTCACCGTGAAGTCGCGGCGCGCCAGATCCTCGAGGAGGCTCTCGCCGAAGCGGACGCTCGGACGACGGTCGGCTGTCGGATACCACTCGGTCCGGTAGGTGGTGATCTCGACCGTCACCCCGGCGAAGACCAGACCGATCGTCCCGAACGCTTCGCCGACCGTGTAGAGACTGTCGGCTCCAGCTTCTTGACCAAGCCGTTTCGTCTCTTCAGGATGCGCCGAAGTCGTGTAGTCGAGATCGGTAACCGGGCGCCCGAGCAACAGGTCGCGCACCACACCGCCGACGAGATACAGCTCGTGCCCGGCTGCGGTGAATACGCGCGCCAGACGGTCGTTGATATCCCGCAAGGCGGGTGGTAACCGCTCGAGGACGGAACGGTCGAGCTCGGTCTCCAGACTCGTCGGACGCCGTTCGGTCATCCCACACGCTCCCGACACACCCTGCCATTGTACCCGAGGTGGGCGCCTCGTCTTTGCAGGACCGGTCGTGGTCGCTGCATGGGCATCTCGGGAGTAGGAGAGAGACGTGTCGGGGGTCCGTTCGGTTGTTTTCCCTCCTCGTTCTCAGCTGTGCTGATACGGCCCCTCGGTGGCTCGTCGATTTGGTACGAATCGGTGACCTGGCTGGCACAGGATTCCGTCGACACTTCACAGAGGGACGGATCAGTGGCCGGGTATACTTGCTGGTCGGTTTCTCGAACGACGACGGGGTCAACGACGTGAGGAATCTCGCGATCACTACCGAGAAGGTACTGCTTCGCCTGGATGGGCTCGGCCGCATCGTGGCCGTCTCTCCGGACGGTGCTGTGCCAGCCGGGCGCACGGTGTTCGATCTCGTCGTACCGGCCGAGCGAGCGCACGTCGAAGCGCTCCTGGCCACGCTGCGCGCCGGCCAGCCAGTGTGGAGCGAGGTCACGCTCGCCCTCGATGGCCGGGCGCGTCGCTACCAGTGCGGCGCGGTTCCGGGCGATTTCGGAACCAGTGCGTGGCTTCTCCATCCACTCCCAGAGCCGGCCGAGGTGCCCTGGGAGGACGAGCGGGAGCTCGAGCGCTGGCTGGGTGCCTTCATCGTCGAGCAGGTGGAGATCGGGTCGCTGATCTTTGACCGTGCAGGCTACCTCCGGTACCGGAACACGGTCGCTCTACGGTTGCTGGCCGGAGACACCGTCGCTCTACCGGTCGGGAGTAGGCTCGAGGCCCTCGAGCAGGTCATGGCGGCGACCTTCGTCGAGGGCCCGATCGCTGCCAGCGCGCTCCGGGAGACGATCGAACATGGTCAGCCGGTGCGCCAGCTCGAGCTGGAGCGTCGCGACGGCCTTGTCGTCGAAATCGACTATGTACCGGTGCGCGAAGAAGAGCGAGTTGTCGCCCACGTGATCCGGCTGCGCGATATCACCCAGCGTCGAGCAGCTGAGCGACGGGCCGCCACCTTCGAGGCACGCTACCGCGAGCTGGTCGAGCTCCTCCCTGTCGTCGTCTACCGTGCGCCGGCCGATGCGATCGCCGAGACGAGCTACGTGAGCCCGCAGATCGAGCAGCTGCTCGGCTACACCGTCGAGGAGTGGCTTGCCCAGTCGGGTATGTGGTACCGCCACCTCCACCCGGACGACCGCGATCGGGTCGTCGCAGCGATCGAGCAGGCGGTCGCCGGCGGTCGAGAGTTCTCGCTCGAATACCGGATGGTGCGGCGCGACGGCTCGGTCGTCTGGGTACAGGACTGGGGTCGCGTCCAACGAGACGATCGCGGTGGCCGGTTCATCCACGGGGTGATGCTCGACATCACCGAGCGCAAGCAGGCCGAGCTGGCCCGCGCCGAGGCCGAGAGGCGATTGGCTGCGCTGGTCACCGCGATGCCGGCGGTCGTCTTCGTCGTCGATGCGGTGCCGGTCGTGCGCGAGGACGGTGTGCCGACCTACTCAGTCCGCTACGTCAACGAGTATTTCGAGACACTGACCGGCTATCCAGCGTCGGCGCTGTACGAGCAGCCAGGCCTCTACGCGGAACTCGTTCACCCCGAGGATCGTGCGCGCTACGCGCAAGAGGCGCTGCGTACCGACGAGACGGGCGAACTGTTCGACCTCGAGTACCGGCTGGTCCGGCGCGACGGCCGGGTGATCTGGGTGCGCGAGCGCGCCGTGCTCCTCCGCGACGAGCAGGGAAAGCCGGCCGTCTGGCAGGGGCTGATCGTCGACGTCACGCAGCAAAAGGAAACCGAGCAGGCCTTACGGGAAGCCGAAGAGCGCTACCGGCGGCTGGTCGAGCAACTACCGGGGGCCCTGCTGGTGGCTCGTGCCGTGCCGACGTGGCTCGACGACGGTACCCCGGCGTTCGAGTTCCTCTATGCCAGCCCGCAGATCGAGCGACTGACCGGTTATCCCGCCGCTGCCTGGTACGAGCCCGGGCTCTGGCTCCGCGTCGTGCACCCGGACGACCGGCAGCACGTCCTGCGCTGTCTGGAACGCTGTCTCGAAAGCCGGCAGAGCCACGGCGTCGAGTACCGATTGATCCGTGCCGATGGACAGACGATCTGGATTCGCCACGAGGCGACCCTGATCATGGACGAGGCGGGCGAACCGCTCTACTGGCAGTCGCTGCTCCTCGATCGAACGGCCGAGAAGCAGGCCGAAGAGGCGCTCCGGGAGGCGGAGGAGCGGTTTCGCTTGCTCGCCGAGCACCATCCCGCTGCTGTCACGATCGTCGAACCGGAGCCCGTGCCGCTACCGGACGGGACGCTCGGCTGGCGGACTCAGTATGCGAGCCCGCGCATCGTCGATTTCACCGGGTATACCGCCGAGGAGTGGAGCGAGCTCGGTGTCTGGATGCGCAATATCCATCCGGAGGACCGAGAGCGTGTCCTGGCCGAAGCCCGTCGCTGGTACACAGTCGGGCCGTCCGAGCCGCTCGAATACCGTTTCCGTCGGAAAGACGGGCGGCTCGTCTGGTTCCGGCAGGACGGCGCACTCGTCCGCGATGCGAACGGGAAGCCGCGTTATCTCTACCTCATCACGCTCGATATCACCGAGCAGCGCGAGCTCCTCGAGCAGCTCCGCCTGGCTGAGGAGCGTTACCGGACGCTCGTCGAGCAACTACCGGGTGCCGTACTGATACGGCCTCTCGCATTGGATCGAGCGACGCATGAGCAGATGCCGTCGAACTGGTATGTCAGTCCGGCGATCGAACGCCTGACCGGCTTCTCGCCCGAGGAATGGACACCGGAACGGTTCGTGCAGCAACTCCATCCCGAGGATCGGGAGCGCGTCCTCACCAGCATCCTGGATGCGGATCGGCAACTCGCACCGATTTCGATCGAGTACCGGCTGTTCCGGAAGGACGGCTTGGTCGTCTGGGTCTGGAGCATCTCGCATGTCATCCGGGCGGCTGACGGGACGCCACTCTACCGGCAAGTCCTGCTCACCGACGTCACGGAGCGAAAGCGAGCCGAGGAAGCCCTGCGGGCTGCCGAGGCGCACTACCGCACGCTCGTCGAGCAGCTGCCAGCAGCAGTCGTCCGTGTCGCAGCGCATGCCCAGCGGCTGCCGGACGGTCTACCGGGCTACGAGACGAGCTACGTCAGTCCACAGATCGAGGCGGTCACGGGCTTCAGCCCAGAAGAATGGAAGCAACCAGGTATCTGGGCGCGTCAGCTCCATCCGGAGGATCGCGACTGGGTGCTGGAGCAGTTCTGGCAGCACGAGGAGACCGGTGAACCACTGCGTCTCGAGTACCGCTTCCTGCGCAAGGACGGTGAGACGGTCTGGCTCTGGCACGAGGTACGTGCGATCCGCGGCCCGGATGGGGCGATCGAAGCCCGGCAGGCCGTTCTCTTGGACGTGACCGAACGGAAGCGGATAGAAGAAGCGTTGCGGGCGGCCGAAGAGCGGTTCCGCATGCTCGTCGAACAGATCCCTGCTGCATTGGTTATTCTGGATCCGCATCCACACTGGCTCCCGGACGGACTACCCGGGTATCGGACACTCTATGCCAGCCCGCGCATCTTCGACCTCACCGGCTATACGCCGGAGGAGTGGGCGCAACTCGGCATCCTTGCCCGATCGACTCATCCGGACGACCGGCCAGCGCTGCTGGAGTTCATGCAACGGGTCGAGGCGACCGGCGAGCCGGCGAGTCTCGAGTACCGGTTCGTCTGCAAAGACGGGCGGGTCGTCTGGCATCGGCTCGACATCTGGCCGATCCGCGGGGCCGACGGATCGGTGCTGCAGTGGCACCTCCTCATGCTCGATATCACGCGTCAAAAGGAAGCCGAGCGAGCGCTGCGCGAGGCGGAGGAACGCTACCGGAACCTCGTCGAGCAGTTGCCAGCCGTCGTCTACGTCGAGGGGGTCACACCGGTCCGCCATCCGAACGGCCGGCTCGATCGGCCGCTCCTCTACGTGAGCCCGCGGATCGAGGAACTCACGGGTCACTCGGCTGAGGCGCACCAGCGTGACCGCTCGCTCTGGAAGCGGGCGATCCATCCGGATGACTACCAGCGGGTGCGGCAGGAGACGCGGGAGGCTTGGGCGACCGGCCGTTTCCACAGCGAGTTCCGGATCGCGCACCGCGACGGGAGCGTCCGCTGGCTGGAAAGCACCGCGCGCCTGATCCGCGACGCGGACGGGAAGCCGGTCGCCTGGCAAGGGGTGATGCTCGACGTCACCGAGCGCAAGCGCATCGAGAACGAACTGCGGGTCGCCGAGGAACGCTACCGTTCGCTGGTCGAGCAGATTCCGGCCGCGGTGATCGTGACGGCGGCGCAGCCAGTCTTGCTCCCGGACGGGACCCTCCACTATCCCATTACCTATGTGAGCCCACGGATCGAAGAGGTGACCGGCTTCACACCGGAGGAGTTCGAAACGGTGCCCGGTCTCTGGTTCAGTCGCATGCATCCCGAGGACCAGCCGCGTGTCTTCGTGGAAGCGCAGCAGACCGACGAGACGGGTGAGCCGTTCCAGGTGACCTTCCGCTGGCAGCGCAAGGACGGTCGCTGGGTCTGGCTCGAGAACCGGGCAGTGATGTTGCGGGACGCGCAGGGCCAGCCGCTCTTCTGGCACGGTCTCCTGATCGACGTGACCGAACAGAAGCGCGCCGAACAGCTCTTGGTCACCCAGACGACGCTCCTGCGACTCATCGCCGAGGGAGCACCGCTGAGCGGTGTTCTGGAGCTCCTGTGCCGTCTCGTCGAGGACCAGGCACCAGGCCTCCGCTGTTCCGTGTTGCTGCTCGGTTCGGACGGCCGGTTGCGCCACGGTGCTGCGCCGAGCCTACCGCCGGAAGCGGTCCGGTCGATCGACGGTCTCGCGATCGGACCGCTGGCCGGAAGCTGTGGGACGGCTGCCTACCTGAACCAGCCGGTCTACGTGAGCGATACGCGCACGGACCCCCGCTGGGCGGACTGGCGCCACCTCGCCGAGCGGTTCGATCTCGGTGCCTGCTGGTCGACGCCGATCCGTGATGCACACGGCAACGTCCTCGGTACGGTGGCGCTCTATGCGAGCGAGGCACGCGCGCCGCGGCCGGAGGAGGAGCGGCTGCTCGAGCTGGCCACGCAGATCGCTGCGCTGGCGCTCGAGCATTGGCGCGAAACGGAAGAGCTCCGTCACCGTGCGTTCCACGACCCGCTGACCGGTCTGCCGAACCGGTTGCTCTTTCTCGACCGGCTCGAACACGCGCTGGCGCGGGCCGAGCGGGACGGAGGCATCGCTGTCCTGTTCGTCGACCTGGACGACTTCAAGCGGATCAACGACACGTGGGGACATGGAGCCGGTGACCTCGTGCTGCAGGAGGTGGCTCACCGGTTGGCCCGGAGTGTGCGGGCCGGTGACACGGTAGCCCGGTTCGCTGGCGATGAGTTCACCGTGCTGCTCGAAGGTGTTTCCGATCCTGACGAGGTGCGCGGTGTGGCTGAGCGGTTGATCGCGACGCTGGCCGAACCGATCGCTTTCGAGGTCGCAGCTGCACGGGTCAGCGTCTCGGTCGGTGCAGCGCTCGGGGTTGGCTCGCCGTTACCGGACAGCGGCACGCTGCTCCTCGCTGCCGACCAAGCGCTCTATCGGGCGAAGCGGTGCGGCAAGTGTTGCGCCGAACTCGTCGTGCTCAGTGCCCAGGGGGACGCGACCAGCGGATGAGCGAAGCGGTCGGCGATGGACGAGCGACGACAGCGACAGGGGTGGTGGTTCCTCGGTGCGGCCGTTCCGCTGTTCGTCCTCTTCGCTTTCCTTCTGGACATCCTTCCTGATCATGCACTGGTCGTGCCGCGCGGGCATTTCATCGTCGTCACCCTCATCTCTGTCCTGTCGTTTGTGATCGCTGCGCTGGTACTCGCGGCAGCGGTCCAGATCGCCGATGTGCGTGTCCTCGCGCTGGCGCTCGCGATCGTGTCACTGAGCGGGCTTTTCGCGATCCACGGCCTGGCGACCCCGGGCGTCATCGCGCCGGGGGTGAATGGGTGGGTCGGTGCTTCGGCTCGTCTCGCCCTGTTCGGGGGCTCCTGGTTCCTGGCCGCCAGCGCGCTCGAGTCGCCTATCGCAGTACACCGGACGCTCCTGCGCTATCGCGGGTGGATCGCGTTGGGGACGGCGCTCCTGCTCGTCGCCTACGGAAGCGTGGCGGTGAGCGATCTCGTTCTCCAGCGTGCAGCCGCAACTGAAGCCGGTGCGCGGCTCAGCGGGCTGCGGACGCTCGAGCAGCTCGCCACCACGATCGGCGGTGGACGCACCGCACTGGTGCTCGGCCTGGCGAGTCTCGCCCTTTCGCTGCTCGCCTTCGCCCACTACTGGCGTGTGGCGCGACGCTGGGCGACTCCGCTCGTCTGGGGACTCCTGGGAGCCTGCCCGTTTCTCGTGCAGGCGGGGATCGCGCTGCTGCTCGCGCCGGTGTGGCACCTGAGCTGGTGGGAGTATCACGTTCTGTTGCTCGCTGGCTCCCTGGCCGCACTCAGCGGGCTCGTCCGCGAGTACGCGCGGTCAGGCTCCTGGCGCGGCGTACTGGAAGGGTTACTCCTGCGCGATGCGCTCGAGCACCTCGAACGTGGCTCCACCGAGGTCGTCGCGGCCCTGGCGGCAGCGGTCGAAGCCGAGGATAGCTACACCAAGGAGCACAGCGTGCGCGTCGCGCGGCTCGCCGCCTCGATCGCGCAGGAACTCGGGCTGCCACCCGAGCGCGAGCGTATCCTGTACCAGGCGGGGATCCTCCACGATATCGGGAAGATCGGTATTCCCGATGCGATCCTCCAGAAGCCGGGCCGGCTCACTGCCGAGGAGTTCGCACTGGTGCGCGAGCACCCGGTGCGGAGCTGGGAGATCGCTCGCCAGATCCGCTCCTTCGCGCCGATGCTCCCCGCCATCCGCTGGCATCACGAGCGGCTCGATGGCAGCGGCCATCCGGACGGTCTCCGCGGGGAAGAGATCCCGCTCGATGCGCGCATTTTGGCTGTCGCTGATGTGTTCGATGCGCTCACTTCGGTGCGGCCGTATCGTGCGGCGTTGAGCGTCGAAGAAGCGCTCGCGCTCCTGCGCCAAGAGGCTGGCACCCGATTGGATGTCGAGTGCGTGGCGGCACTGGAACGGCTGGTCGAGCAGTACGGCGTCTCGCTCGTCGGGAACGAACGGGAAACCATGCAGAGAGCGCGATCGCCCGTGGAGCCGTCGTTGGAGCACCGGTGATCGTGCCCGTTGGGCACGGTATCATCATCCAGCAGAGGAGGGACAGTGGCCGGGCACACGGTACGTCTCGTCGCGATCCAGCGTCTCGCCGGTCGGGATCTCTGGGTTCTCCCGGCGACGTTCCGCGATCTGTGGGCGCTCGCTCGCTTGCAGCGCGCGTGCTTTGAGCCGCGCCAGGCCTATAGCTTTTTCGCCTTTCTCGTCCTGTGGTTGTGGCCCGGCGTGCGTGTGCTCGTGGCGCGAGTTGGGGACGAGCTGGTCGGGAGTATTGTCGGGGATCGCCGGGGGCGACATGCCCGGGTGCTGAATCTCTGCGTCAGTCCGGCCTGGCGGCGGCGAGGCATCGGTACGGTCTTGTTGGCAGCGCTCGAGCAGGAGCTCGCTGCCGATCTCTACACGCTCATGGTCGAGGACAAGAACGCACCCGCGTTCGCACTCTACCGTCGCTTCGGCTACGTACCCGTCGCGGAGATCCGGCACTATTATGGACGCAACCGCCACGGCGTCCTCATGCAGAAGCGCCGTGGCGAACGTGCATCCTGGCACGAATGAACACAGCTACCAGCACCGGCCGCTCAGGCACACCGATCCCTGCCCCGGATTGTGGAGCATCAGCACAATCCCGGCACCCCAGACGACGATGAAGAGGAGCGCGAGGACCACCGCGGTGAGGACGATCGCCTTGCCACGTGGTGTCAATGGTTCTGGCTGCATCCCAATGAAGCCCATCGTCCGCCCCTTCCGTTCCCGCAGCGGATTGTAGCGCGTCGAGCGCACGGTGTCGCGCCTGCACGCGAGGACGAACCGAGGAGGCCGCTCCAGTCTCGGGCTGACGGGCGATCCTCAGGCACAGTAGCTCAGCCAGCTCCGACCCTCGGGCTCTTGGGAGTTCACTCCGAACGCAGCACGCACCAACCGACCCTCATGGCCCAGTGGAACCACCGAAGGTCGACTGGTGCGGTACGGACGACGGTCACTCCGTCGCCAGGATCGCCTGCATGACCTCGCCATCTTCCCAGTACGGGTCCTCGCTGAGCAATGCCCGTAGTGCACGGTACCAGCGATCCTGCTCAGGATCGTCCGCGTTCCGGCGATAGCTCTCCCGATCGTCGAAGGTCGCCACGCCGATCAGTTCGTCGCTCGTCCGGTCCGGCTTGAAGAGCTAGCTGGCGCGGAAACCCTGTACCCGGGGCGATCGCTCGCGATTCCAGAGTTCGAACAGCTGGCGGATCGCAGCCTCTCGACCGGGCTTCGCCTGCAGATGAACGATCGTTCCGTCCATGAACCGGCTCCCTTCGCGTGGTCGCCTCGCCGACCTCGCTCCGCACACTGGCGGTCTTCGACGAAACGAGTGTGCTCGTACCCGGCGCCCCGGATGGACGGATCACGAGCGTCGAGCAAAACGCATCCGCCCTCCCTCCGGTACCGCTCACATCTCGAGCACCTGACCACGACCCTATGCGATCCGACGATGGCCGAGACTGTCCAGCGTCATCTGCCAGTCGTCGAGTACCGGCATGAAGGCATGCGCCATCTCTTCGCTTTCCCACAGAATGATGCCGAGCGTCTGGTCGTCGGCTTGCTGGACGGAGGAAAAAGTGCCGGAAGTCTGGTGCCTCTTGCAGCTTCGGCCAGAATTCCTCCGCTGCACGCTCGAGCGTCGAGACACGAGTCGCTGGGTCCATCGTTCGAAGTACATACGTCGCATACATCGCGAACCTCGTTCGCTCTTCACGGCACGACCCGGTAACGATACCGGACGGCTGACGTTGAACCTTGAGCAGAGAGTGTTCAAGTTCTGTTCAGTGTGACTTCCTGCTTTCGGGCGTTAGTGGCAGGCAGCGCGCCCGCTGTCGGTGAAGGGGATACCGGAAACTGTGACGAACTGCCACGTGTAGTGATCGGAGAACAGTTCGAGCCGGAGCACGCCGTACGCCTGATCCGTCGCGGTGGCGCTCGTCGGTAACCGGTGTTGGATCGGACGGAGGCTGCGCCCGCCGGTACCGACCACGAACTGGACGATGCCCTGCTCCGGATCGGGATGACCGTTGGCATCCAGCGGCTGGAACCGCTCGTAGTCGTGGTCATGCCCACTGAGAACGAGGTCTACACCTGTGCGGCTGAGCAGTTCCCAGATCGGTTGCATGGACTCGAAGTTCCCATGCTCACCGGAACTCCACCGCGGATGGTGCCAGTACGCCAGCGTGCACCGGGTGGGGTGCGCCGCGAGGTCGGCACGGAGCCACTGATACTGCGGTGAGGTCTCGTCGCAGCCCCCGGCGGGCTTGCAGTTCGAGTTCAGGACGACGACGTGCCAAGCGCCGAGATCGTAGGAGTACCAGCCCTGACCGGGAAGGCCAGCGCTCGCGCCGAAGTAGTCGAAGTACGGTCTGGCATCGCGCGATCCGTACTCGTGGTTCCCGATCGCAGGGTGGATCCGCTCCTTCACGGAGCCGAAGAGCGGATCGAAACAATTCCGGAACTCCTCGGCCGTCCCGCGCTCGTAGACGACGTCACCGAGCAGGGCGATGGTTCCCGGCTGTTGCGCGAGGAAAGCGGCGACTGCATCGTCGTTCTGCGACCGGCACGTCGCGGCGTCGCCGACGGCCCAAAGGATCGCTGGCACGTCTACTGTCGGTGCGGGAGTTGCTGACTCGACTGGGGATGTCGGGGGCAACGAGTTCGCGTGGCTGGCCGTGCACGCAGCGAAGAGCGCGAGCACGAGAAGCATGAGCCCCAGGCGACCTGTTCCTCGCATCGGAGCGACGCTGCCTTCCTTCAGCCTGCGATGAGCTGCGTATCGACGACGACCTCGTCGAAGCGAATATCGAAGGTCCGACCGGTACTGTTCTCGCCCAGCTGGAAGCGTCCGACGGGGTCAGTTCCCAGGTTCCCACTGATCGTCGCGATCTGGTTTCCGTCGTACCAGATCTCCACGCTTCCGTTCGTGCCGACGACGACGTGGAGCAGGAGCGTGTGCCAGGTACCGGGTGTCACGCCGGTTGTCGTCGTCGTGCTTTGCCCAGCCACGTCGTTCCGGAAACCGAGCTTACCCGTGCTCGAGAGGAAGATGCCACCGAGCGAACCACCCGTCGCAGTCCGTAACTTCAGGAGGTAGACGGTGTTCGCTCCTTGCGAGGAGACGAAGAAGCGGACGCGGACGTAAACGTCGCTCGTCGTGCTGGGGAGAATCGCGGAGGCAGAGGCGGCTGTGCCGCTGGTCGAGAGTGCGCGGGCAGCGTACTGGCCGCTGTACGGCTGTTCGTTCGTCAGCGTGAGGCCACTGACCGTCGACCAGTCGGCGAGCGTTCCCGATTCGAAGTCGTCAGCGAAGAGGGCGAAGCTGGTGGTCGTGACGGTAACCGGTGTGCTGGGTGGCGATGCATTCCCGGCCTGGTCGCGTGTCGCGACAGCATACGAGTACGTAGAGTTCGGTTGTACCGTGGTGTCGACGTAGCTCGTCGTATCGCCGAGCGAGACGAGGAGCGTGCCGTCGCGATAGACGTCGTACCCGGCGATGCCATTGGGGTCGCTCGACGCCTGCCAGGTGATCGTGACGCGGCCATTGCCAGCGACGGCGGTCAGACTACTCGGTGCTGGCGGTGGGGTCAGGTCGATCGTCCAAGTCCAGCTCGCCGGGGAAGGATCGGCTACGCCTGCCGAGTTCACCGCTGCGACGGTAAACGTGTGCGCGCCTTCGGTGAGGTTTTCGAGTGTGAGCGGGCTGGTGCAGGTGCTCGGCGTCGCGCCGTCCAACTGGCAGCGGAACGTGGCGTTCGGATCGTCCGAGGCGAACGCGAACGTCGCCGTACTGCTATTGGTCAGCGCGGACGGTGTCGTGGTGAGTACCGTGTCCGGAGCTGCCGGTGCCGCCGTGATCTCCCAGCTGAAGGTTGCGGGTGTGGGATCGACGTTGCCGGCCAGGTCCACGGCTGTAACGCTGAACGTGTGGATGCCCGCCGTGAGTCCCGTATACGAGACTGGACTCGTGCACGGTTGGGCTGCTGTGCCGTCCAGACTGCAGCGGAAGGTCGCGAGTTCGTTCGCCGAAAAGGCGAAGACAGCTGTCGAAGCTGGAGGGGTGCTGGTGAGGGTCGTCTCGGGCGGAGTCGTATCGGCTGGCGCGTCGATCGGTCCGGTATCGGCGACGACCTCGTCGAACCGTACGTCGAAGAGCCGGCCAGTGCTGTTCTCCCCGAGCTGGATCCCCGTCACCTGGTTAGTGCCGAAATTCTGGAAGCTCTGGTGGATGCGTGTCCCGTCGTACCAGATTTCGACGAAACCGTCGCTTCCTGTGCGCACGTGCACTTCCAGCGTATGCCAGGTGCCGGACGTGATCGAGGTCGTCGTTGACGATCCCTGCGCTGCAATATCGTTGCGGACAGCGAGCTGTCCGGTACTCGTGAGATAGACGCCACCGAGCGAACTGGTGCCACTGCGCCATTTGACGAGATACACCGTGTTGGCACCTTGGCTGACAACCTGGAACCGGATACGAACGGAGAAGTCGCTCACCGAGCGCGGCAGTGTCGCGAGCGCGTAGGAGGCAGTTCCGGCTGTCGAGAACGCACGGGCCGCGTAATTGCCAGAGAACGGCGCTTCGGTCGTCACGGTGAGCCCATTGACGCTCGACCAGCGGACGAGCGTGCCGCTCTCGAAGTCGTCCTCGAACAAGCGGAGACTCGGAGTGGTCACGGTCGCGACGGGTGACTCGCCCGAAAGGTTCCCAGCGTTGTCGCGGGCACGGACCGTGTACCGGTACGTCGACGCCGGTTGGACGGTCGCGTCGGTGGCGCTCGTGACGGGCCCAAGGCGGAAGAGCAGGTTGCCATCACGGAGGACGTCGTACCCGGCGATACCGTTCGCATCGCTGACGCTGGACCAGGAGAGACTCACTTGCGTGCCGTTCAATGGCGTGGCAGTGAGGCTCGGAGGCGGCGTCGGAGGGGTGAGGTCGACCGTCCACGACCAGCTCGCTGGTGTCGGATCCGGATTGCCCTCACCGTCGATCGCCCGGACGGTGAAGGTATGTGTCCCCTCAGCGAGGCCGTTGACGGTCCAGGGAGTCGAGCAGACGACACTCGACGTGCTGTCGAGCTGGCATTCGAAGGTTGCCGCTGCATCACTCGAGCTGAATGTAAAGGTCGCACTGGCGAGGTTCGTGAGTGCCGGCGGAGTCGAGAGCAGGGTCGTTTCGGGTGTCGCAGGTGCGATGACGTCCCACGCGTACGAGGCGGGCGTGGGGTCGACATTCCCTGCGGCGTCGACTGCTACCACGCTGAACGTGTGTGTCCCGATTGCCAGCCCGCTAAAGTTGACCGGACTCGTGCACGGCTGCCCTGGTGCCCCGTCGAGACTGCAGCGGAAGGTCGCGGGCTCGCTCGCCGTGAAGGCGAAGGTCGCGGACGTCTGGTCCGTCGAAGCCGGTGGTGTGCTGGTGAGGGTCGTCTCAGGAGGCGAGGTGTCCGGTGGAGAGGTAGCTCCCGCGGTGACACGCACGTCGTCGAAGCGGACGTCGAACGTTCGACCGGTCACGTGGTCCCCGATCTGGAGCTGGCCGATCGCGGAGGACCCGAAGCTCTGCGCCCGACCGATGAGCTGTGTTCCGTCGTACCAGAGGTCGACGCGACCGTTCGTGCCAGTGCTGAGATGGAGCACGATCCGATGCCACGAATTCATGGCCACCGATACGGATGTCGTCGTCGTTGTGCCCGCCACTTCGTTGCGAAACGCGAGGAGCCCGTTCGTGTTGATTTGGACGCTACCGAGTCCTGTCCCATCGGGCGCACGCATGCGGAGGAGAGTCAGCTGATGGTTGCCGCGCGCGGCGATGAACACCCAGCTCTCCACCGTGCCGTCAGTCAGTGCCGAGGGCCAGTGTGCCACTCCATAAGCGGCCGTCCGTTGCGTCGATTGTGCCTGCGCGGCGTATTGTCCACTTCGGGGTTGGAGGTTCGTCACGGTGAGGCCGTTCACGGTACTCCAGCGTCCGAGTGACCCGCTCTCGAAATCGTCGAGGAAGACGGTGGTGTCCGTCGAGATCGTCACGGGCGCACTCGCTGCCGAGCGGTTGCCGACCGCATCGAGTGCGACCACTTGGTAGGTATAGGTGCGGGCAGGCTGTAGGCTCCGGTCTACGAACGTACGCTGGGTACCCGAGACCGTGGCCACGGTGGACCCGTCACGCAGGACTTCGTACGCGGTGACTGCGTAATCGTCGGTTCCTGGTGCCCAAAACACTGCCACTTCCTGGCTCGAGATCAGGCTCGCGGTCACGCCGGTCGGCGCAGTCGGCGGAGTCGTATCGTTTGGGCCGTGGCAGGTAAGACTGGTCGTGTCGCGGACGCGGCCGCTCAGGTCGACGAAAGAGAGGTCAGCTCGGCCGGTAGCGAGGGACGCGACAAGGACTCCGAACCCATCGGGTGGCTGGTCGTACCCCGCAGCGACCCGTGCGTCGCTCCGTACGAAGGCACGGATGCCGTGTCCGCCCGTACCGGAAACGATCTGGACGATGCCGTTCGGGTCCGGCTGCCCGTTGCGGTCGAGCGGAACCCAGCGCTGGTAGTTGTGGTCATGCCCGACGACGACGAGTTCCACGCCGAACTGGTACAAGAGTTCCCACATCGCTTGGAGCGCTGGCGTGTCCCCTTGCGGGCCGATGCTGAAGCGTGGGTGATGGAAAGCGACGATCGTGCAAGCATCTCGGTGCGTCTGGAGGTCACGCAGGAGCCACTCGTATTGTGGTGAGCCCGGTCCGTATTGTCCGAACCGGCTGTTGGAATTGAGCACGATGACGTGCCAGCCGCCGGCATCGACGCTATAGTAGTCAGGCGGTGACTGCCAGTAGCGGAGGTAGCCTGCGGCGATCCCGCCTTCGTACTCGTGATTCCCGACGACTGGATTGGTGATCGAGCGGTAGGCAGCGAAGAGCTGGCCAGCACTACCGTAGTAGTTCAGAAACTCGGTGTAACTCCCCTCTTCATAGAGATCACCGAGATAGAGGACCAGGTTCGGTGCCTGCGAACCGATCAGTTGGGCGACTTGTGCCGAGTACGTGCCATCGTCACCGCCGTCACCGACCGCGACGACACGGAACGGTTGCCCACTCGGCGGTGCCGATCCGCTCGTAGGTTGGAAGCCGCTCGGAATGGGTGGTGGTGCCGTGATGCCGTTTTGGAAGAAGAGCGTGCTACTGGTCGAGCCGGTCGTGAAACCGTCGCTCATCAGCGCAGCGACGGAGAGGGTATGCTGTCCGTCGACGAACTGCGCGGTCGGCAACGTGAAGCGGTAGGGTGCGGAGAACTCCGTGAGGAGGTACTGCCCGTCCAGGGTGTAGATCATCCGCTGGACGAGGGGCGCGGCACCGCTCGTCGTGACACTGGCTGTCACCGTCACGTCGCCGGACACGAGCGCACCGCTCACCGGTTGCGTCAAGCAAACGGTGACGATGTAGGTGCCGCTCGCCGGACCACTGGTCGCACAGCTTGCCGCAGCCACTGGCACAGGCGAGATGCCGAGCATGACGACGAGCAGGGTGACGGTGAGCAGGCTCGCTATCACGTTCCGTCTGAACCGGTGCACAGGGCGGGGCGATCGAGGTTCGCGCGCATCCGTCATGAGGCTTTCCTTCCAGAAACCCTATCGGGTATCAGCTCGATGGGACGGTGCGCTGCGGAGAGAACGACACTGTGCACCTGCCGCATGGAGCCTCTTCCTCGAGTATGTCGAGGAAGCGCTCCCAGTACATGATCAGTCTTTCGTCAGCGCTTGCTCACTGGTGCATGGGGCTGCCGGAAAGGGGAGAACCGAATGGCCGTGGTCGTGCACGACCGGAGTGGCCGGCCGATTCCACCTGCCGTGTCACGGCCGGTTGTTCAGCTCCTGCTCTCCAGCGCGAGCATGACGGCAGCTGCGAAATCGTCCGCACTCACACCGGGGGACTGGAGACCGAGCGCGCGATAGACTTCGCGGACCCGAGCGGCCAGCTCCTCGCGCCGCGCACGCAAACCACGGAGTGCCTGTTCGATCGCGGCCAGCCCGAGCGCGGGAAGCAGCGTGAAGTCGCCGCTGATGCTGACGTCGTCGATGCGACCGCGGTGCGTGCGCACGATGACGCGAATGAGACCGCCTGGCACCTTGAGGGCTGCTTCGTGCAGGCGGACGTCAGCCTGGATCGTGATTCCTGGCTGACGGAGTCCACCCTTCTGATACAGCCATTCCTCGGAGGCGAAACGCTCATCGAGTTCCGCTGCTATCGCTTCTTCGTCCGGCGTCAGCGATCCGACCTCGAGTTCAGCTCCGAGCCAGGCCGCGCAGCACTCCAGATAGGTGTGCACGACCGCATCGCGATCCGGGAGCGTGCCGAGTTCCCGACGCATGGTCGTCATGTATTCCTCGAGACTTTCGAACAGCTTGTCGCGCATCTTCTCGGACGCGACCTTGAGGACACGCGACATGCGCTGCGTATCGAAGTCGAGCATCAAACTACCGACGAGGATTTCTGCCTCACCGATGCTGGCTGCTCCCGTTCCACCGATCTTGCGCCCGCGCACGTGGATGTCGTTGATCGGTCGCCAGGTGGCGTCGATGCCCCACTGCCGGTAGGTCTCGATCAGTGGACGCACGTACCAGGCGAAACGCTCTTCCAGCCGCAGTGGTACGAGGTCACGGGGAAAGATCCATTGGGTGAAGACTTGATTGTGGTCGAGATACACGGCACCCCCGCCGACCTCACGTCGGATCACCGGCAGTCCCTCGCGCTGACAGTAGGTGAGATCGACTTCCCGCTCGGCATCCTGATGGAACCCGATCGAGACGTACGGTGACGTCGTCGAAACGAGCAGGATCGTCGGAGGGGTCTCCCGGTGGAAGGCGTACCCGACCGCATGGTACACGCTCTGCGAGCGGACAGGACTGACCAGGCCGAGATCGACCACACGGAGACGCATGCGACGCTCCTTCTCACTCTGCGCACCGGAAGCAATGGAGGTCGAGCTGATCGATCCGCTTCTGATAGCGCGCGAACGCTTCCTCCCCGGTGACGAGCTCTTGGAGCTGTTCGGGAGCGAGCGGGCGTACCCGTACTAACCATCCATCGCCATACGGATCGCGATTGGCGATGAGCATATCGCGCTCGAATGCAGCCTGGTTGGTCTCGACGATTTCGCAACGAAACGGTGCGGGGAACGGGCCAACCCATTTGCCGCTTTCGATCGTCGCCAGCGCGCGTCCCTGCTCGACGACGGTACCAGGGCGCCGGAAACGAATCGCGACCAGCTTGCCGGCTCTCGTTTGGGCCGGGTCGGTCATGCCGAGCGTCGCTACCTCGCCCTCGAGACGGACCCAAACGTCGCGGTCGACATCGTAGAGGAGGTCGAGTGGAATGACACAGCCGCGGTAGACACGGGTCGACTCGATGAGGCTCACGTGCACGAGATCCCCTCTTGCTCGAGCACCTGACGATAGGCTTCGACGGCCTCTTGGCCGGTCAGGAGTAGCTTCGACTCGTTTTCCCAATCGTCCGGGCGCAGGCGCGCGAACCAGCCTGCCCCGTACGGGTCTTCGTTCAGGAGTTTCGGATCGGCGATCGCTGCCTCATTGACGGCGACGATCTCCCCAGAAATGGGCGAGGTGACTGGCCCCACCCATTTACCACTCTCGAGCGTCCCGGCACTCTTGCCGCGCTGCACCTTGCGTCCAACCCCGCGCGGTGTCACACTGATGATCGTCTTCGCCAGGTGCTGCGCGACATCGGTGATGCCGATCGTCACTGTCCCGTCGGGCTCTGGGCGAGCCCAGACGTGTTTCTCGGGCCAGTAATAGCGATCCTCGGGAATCGAGCAGCCACGGATCTCCGTCATCCTCCGCCTCACCTTCCCTTTTCGTGTTCCCCGCGGATGTGATGGAGAAGCAAATCGAACAGGACGAGCCTGATCTCGTACGCGAACTCGTCGAGAAAGCGTGGATCGCGTCGGGCCTTGCGCAACGGCTGATCCCAGCTCGCGCCACAGATCGGACACGTCACCGTCGCGATGGCATAACCGGAACGCTCGTGCCAGCTGAAGGCGAGCCGATCGCCATGTTCCTCGGCGAGATGGGCATGGAGCGTGCTGCGATCGGTGCACAGGTCGCAATATGGGCACTGCGTGCTCATGGTTGAGTGCTCCGTACCAGCTCCAACCACTCCGCGATCCGTTCCTCCGTGCAGCGCAGGACTTCGTCGAGCCAAGCCAGCGTCGCTTCGCCGAGCGAGGTGAGGCGTGCCGCCTCCCGCTCCAGCTCCAGCGTCACCAGGCCCGCATGCGCCAGTTCCCCCAAGCGAAGGTAGAGCGCGAGCCGGTCGAGGCCGACCGCTCCGGCAAGCGTCGCGAGGGGTGCCGCCTCATCGAGTCGGAGCTGGCGCAACAGCGCGAGGTTCACGTCACCGCTCGCGGCGTGCAGTGTCTGGCGGAGCAAGGCCTCGCTGATTGCCCGAAGCACATCCGGGCGCTCTCCCACCTGTTGGAGCCAGCCCGCAAATGTACGCTCGCCTTCCAAGCGATCGAGCCGATCGAGGGCGCGAGCCACGACGCGGAAGCGCATCGCCAATTCGTGAGCCAACCGTGCGCTGCTGTTCACGAGACCTCCTGCGCCACTGTTGGGGTCGTCGCTCCTTCGAGTCCGACGGCGGCCGCCACCAGGCGCGCGATATCGGTGACGACGAGGCGTCCCTCGTAGCCGGTCGTCTTGACCGCATCGCTGTACATGGCCATGTCCTTGGGACAGGCGACGACGAAGTAACGGACGTCCTCACCCAGGCTCACCGCTTCGCGGATCCGTTGCTCGCTCGGTCGCTCCTGCCCGCCACTGTCCATCCAGATCTGCCCACCACCGGCACCACAGCAGTAGGTATTCTCACCATGGCGCGGCATCTCCCGCAGATCGGCACCGAGCGCACGCAGGATGCGCCGCGGCGCGGCAGTGATCCGGTTGTAGCGGCCGAGATAGCAAGGATCGTGATAGGTCACGGCAGCATCGACCGCTCGCCGAAGCGGTAAGCGGCCGGACTCCAACAGCTCAGCCAAGAGTTCCGTGTAGTGGTAGACCGGTACCGAGAAGCCGAAGGCCGCATACTCGTTCTTGAGCGCGTTGTAGCTGTGCGGATCGGTCGTGACGATGGCGCGGAACTGCGCTTTCTCGAACGCGCGGAGGTTCTGTTCGGCGAGGAGTTCGAACAGTCCTTCCTCGCCGACCCGGCGGACATCGTTCCCCGCGTTCCGTTCGTCCTCGTAGAGTAAGCCGAAGTCGAGTCCGGCTACGTGGAAAAGTTGGGCGACCGTCTTCGTATTCTCCTGCATGCGGGGGTCGAACGAGGCGAAGTCGCCCACGAACCAGAGATACTCGACCGGCTCCTTCCGCGCATCCTTGATCGGGAAGGATAGTTCCTTAGCCCAGCGGGCTCGCTGACGAGCCGGCCTGCCGAACGAGTTCCCGTAGCGTGCCAAGCTCTCGAGTGCTGCCTGCAGGTTCGGATCGAGCGGATCCCCTTGGCTGATCAGTGCTCGCCGGATATCGATGAGGTCGAGCATGGGACGGTTGCCGACCGGGCAGATGCGAACGCAGGCAGCACACGTAGTGCAAGACCAGACCGCATCTTTCGAGGTCACGATCTCGAGCAGAGGGGGAGAACTCGTACCGCCAGCGAAGGTTGCGAGGTTCCGGTTCAAGTAGTAGCGCTTGTTGATTTCCAGTGCCGCTGGGCTGAGTGACCGACCAGTACCGTGTGCCGGGCAGACATCCTGGCACCGGTTGCACATGATGCAGGCGTAGGCATCGAGGAGCTGGAACCAGCGTAACTGCTCGAGGCGTTCGCCTCCCAGCTGACCATCGCGGGCAACCGGTGGCTCGAGTTGGCCGAGCGGGCGCTCTTCCCGGAGGATCAAGTTGATCGGTGCCATGAAGAGGTGGATGTGTTTCGAGTACGGGAAATAGGGGAGGAATGCCAAGATGAGCCCGAGCGCGAGCCACCAGGTCACATGGCTCGCCACCGTCAACGATTCCGGTGACCACCGGTCGAACAGTGTCGCGACGACACTCGCTGTCGGCTGGCTCCAGTCAGGCTGACCACTCTCGGCGATGCGCACCGCCTGACCGATCCAGCGCGATCCCACATGGAGCAGGATGAAACCGCCGACAATGGCGGAGTCACGCGCGATCCCGAAGCGAACGCTCGGCAGGAGCAGCACGCGCTCGTTGAAGCGGAACGGTCGTAGGCCGAACCGGCGAAACAGGAGACCGAGCATGCCGGCGAGAGCAGCGACACTCAGGAGATCGGCGACCAGGTTATAGGCCGCGAACAGACCGCCACGATGGAGCGTGGTGAATCCCGTGAACCCCTCCAGGAGATCGAGCACGTTCACGAGACCGTAAAAGACAAATGCGAAGAAGACGCCAGCATGGAGCAGGCTCACGAGCGGACGAGTTCGGAAGATCGGCCGCTGCAGCAGGATGTCGATGCTCACCGGAACCACCCGCCGCACGAACAGCGACCAGCGCGGTCGCCCATACCCGCGTCCGATCGCACGCACGATGCGAGAGACCCCGTGGGCCGCCAGCAGGAGCGAGGTCAGGGCGAGGAGAACGAACGCCAGCCGTTCCGGTGTACTCAGCACAGGTTCAACCCTCCAGTCGCTCGAGCAGCGCCTCGGCAACGTCGAACAGGTCAGCGACCGCTCCATAGTCGGCGACCGTGAAGATCGGTGCCTTCGGATCCTTGTTGACCGCGATGATGAGTTCAGCGTCCTTCATCCCCTCGAGATGTTCGGGAGCGCCGCTGATACCGAGCGCCATGTACAGCTTCGGTTTGACCTTGAGTCCCGATTTCCCTACTTGGCGTGAGCGCGGCAACCAACCAGCATCGACGAGCGGGCGCGAGGCAGCGAGGACGGCACCGAGTGCCTGCGCCAGCTGTTCGGCTAGTTCCACGTTGTCTTTGCTCTCGATACCTCGCCCGACCGCGACGATCTTTTCCGCCCGTGTGATATCGACGTCGGCTGCTTCCGGGCGCTCGAGCGCGACGACCCGGCTCCGGAGCTGCTCGAGTTCTGCAGGTGCAGCGACCCGTTCGATCGTTCCCGGGGATCCGGGCTCGACCGCGTCAGCCGAGAAGGCTCCGGCGAGTATGGCCACGACGCTCGGCTCATCACCGAGCGGGACGTCAGCCAGGATCTTTCCACCGAAGAGCTGCGCGGTCGCTACCCAGCGGCCATCCCGGTGCTCCAGTGCTCGGCAGTAGCTGATGAGCGGCCACCCCAGGCGTGTGGCGACCCAGGCTGCGACGTCCATCCCCAGTGAGGTGTTGGGGACGATGGTCAACCGCGGTGGGGTACTCCCGAGTACGTGAGCCAGCGCTCGTGCAGCCGGCTCCGGGGCCAGGAAGTGGAGCGATGGGTGCTCGAGGAGGAGAACGCGATCGGCTGGCAGACGCTCCGCCAAGTGGCCGACCGCTTCGCCGAGGACCACCGCCTCGACCACCGCACCGTCGGCATTGGCGATGCGACGCGCAAGGCCCAGCAGCTCATAGGTGACGTCGGTCGCTTCGCCTGCCAGGTGTTCGACGAGAACGACGATTCGCTGGCCCATCGTCTCCCTCCTCGCTCACAGCAGTCCGCGCGTACGCAAGAGTTCGAGGATGCGATCGGCGATCTCGGCTGGGCTTCCCGTGAGGAGCTCAGCTTGGCCTGATGCTTCCGGCACATAAAGGCGTTCGACCGTGATGGAGGCATGGGGTGGCAACGCGACCTCGATTTCTTCGATCGTCGCCTCCCGCATGACCTGCCGAACACGGCTCACCGGTACGTAGCGCGGTGCTTGGCGAGCAGCCTGGATACCGAGAACTGCGGGCGGTACGAACTCAACGGTGAGTGTCATGCCGCCCCACAGTTCCTTGCGTGCCCGCACGTGCCCGTTGGCGAACTCGGTACCGATCACCACGCTGGCGTGCGGCCAGTCGAGCAGGGCAGCGAGCGTTGGTGCCAGCTGACCGTCGAGGTCGTCAGGCGCTTGCACGCCGGTCAGGACGAGCTGCGGCGCGAGGTCGCGCAGCACCGGGACGAGCAGTTCGGCGGTCGCCCGCGTGCTCAGCCAGCTTCCCTCGAAGTCGCCCACCAGCTTGATGGCACGGTGTGCGCCTTTGGCCAGCGCGGTATAGAGGGCCTGGTCGATCTCGCCTGTCGTCTCGATACCGATCGCGACGACGGTGTCCCCGCTCGCTTCGGCCAGCAGGAGAGCCTCCTCGAGCGCATGATCGTCGTACTCGTTCAGCACGTAGGTCACGGTATCCCGGTCGAGATCGGTTCCCGAGGGTGCGATCTCCAGTTCCTCGACAACGTCCGGAACCTGCTCGAGAATGACTGCGATGGTCATTCTGCTGCCTCCCCGCTCAGCCCCATCGCCTCGGCGAGTAGTTCAGCGATATCGCGCACCTGAAGCCGTCCCTCGTTGCCGGTGGCCTTGACAGCATCCTCGAAGCGTGAGACTTCGTACGGACAGCACACCACCAGCGTGTCGGCACCGGTGCTCACCGCTTCGAGAACGCGCTCTTCGGAGAGGCGCCGCCGCTGGCGACCGGCTGCGAAGCTGTCCAGCCACATCCCGCCACCACCGCCACCGCAGCAGTAGGAGTTCTCACGACAGCGCAGCATTTCGACGAATTCCACACCCGGCAGCGCTTGGATGAGCTGGCGCGGCGCATCGTACTCACCGTTGTGCCGTCCGAGATAACAGGGGTCGTGGAAGGTCACACGGTACGGGAGCGCTCGCGTCAACAGCGGTCGCAAACGCGGCAGTTCCCGGGCCAGGAGCGTCGTATAGTGCCAGACGTCGTAGTGACCACCGAACTTCGGATAGTGCTTGCGGAAGGCATTGAGCGCATGCGGGTCAGTCACGACGATGTGCTGGAACTCATACTTGGACAGCGTGCGGATGTTCTCCTCCGCCAGCATTTCGAAGAGACCGCGCTCACCAGCCAGCCGCTGAGAATCGCCCGCGCACTTCTCCTCACGACCGAGGATGGCGAAATCGAGACCGAGAGCGTGGAAGATGCGAGCGAGCGCGATGGAGGCGTCGATCCCGCGCGGGTGATACGAGGGGTAACATTCGACCCACCACAACCACTCCACCGGGCGCTGAATCTGGTGCAGGATCGGCACCGGCACGCCGGCGTCCTTGACCCACGCTTCGCGCTTTCGTGCCGGCTGGCCGAGCGGGTTCCCGTACTTCGCGGTGTTCTCGAGCGCCTCCTGGAGCTCGGCGGGAATCGATCGACCGCTCAGCATCGCCTGTTCGCGCGCCGCCGGCATGATCTGGATCATATCGACTTGCTTCGGGCAGACCCGCAGGCAGTTGGCGCAGGTCGTGCACAGCCAGAGATCGGGCGAATCGAGGAGACTGATCCCTGTCTGTGCCCGACGGTACAACTTGCGCGGGCCATAGTCGCCCACGACATCGACCGGACAGACCGGGACGCACTTGCCGCATTGGTAGCACCAGGCGAACGACTCGCCGCCGGGAAGCTGGGCGATCTCCTCGATGAGGTCAGGGGTGTAGTCCCAGATCACCCGCTGTCCGAACATCCGGTTCCAGGGGCCGGAAATATCGACCCCTTCGACGATCGCTGTTTCACGTTCCCAGACTTCTTGCACCTTCTCCAGGCTGGGGTCCATCGCTGACTCCTCTCATGGCCGAGACTCAGCGAGCTTGGGTAAACCGAGCAAGCGTCGTGCCAGCTGCGGCACCGATGGCAGCAACCGGTTGAACTCCCGACTCAAGCGCCAGTTGGTGATCCCGTACAGATAGACGCTGTAGGCGATAGCGAGGAATGCATCTGTCGCGAAGGGACCGATATGGGGATCGTCAGCGAGGTCGGCGCAGATCAGCCCACTGTTGCGCCCCAACTCGGCCCCTAAGGCAATGAGCGGACGCAACTGACGATACTGGACACCGATGCTCTGCCCCTCCAGGGCATGACTCGATGAGGCCAGCAGCGGCAGGATACCGGTGCCATAGCGGGCGTCCCAAAGCCAGCGGGTCCACAGCCAGTAATGCCAGGGGGCTCGGAGGTGAAGCACGCCCGTGGCGAGTTCGAGAGCCAACCGAGTATCGAGGCCACAACGCGCGATGAACGCTTCGAGGCGCTCCTCCACGGGCATTCCTTCCGCGACGAGCAATGGCAGAGCTGCACGTGTGCGCTCGCTTGCTGCTGGATCGCACAGTGCCTCCGCCTGGCGTGCTGTTGCGGTCACTGCCCGGGTCAGCTCATGCCAGAAGTCGGGTTCTCCTGCTCCGCCGCTGGTCACGGCATCCACGAGTGGGGCCAATCGCTCGCGCCGCGCCGCGAGTTCGGTGGCGATCGCTTCCACGTCGTCCGGCGCGACCTGCCCGAGACCCTCGAGCAGGGTCTCCTGCAACTCCGGATCCTCCGGACCGGTCTTCGGCTTGATGAGATGGCTGGGGCGACTCGGCTGTTTCATCGGCTCCCTCCTACCGGGCGCGCCGGATATCCCGCCCCCAGAAACCGGCTCCGAACAGGGGTCCGAGCAAGCAGAAGTCGAACAGCCCGGCCGCGAGCGGAACGAGCCCGACAACTGTCAGGACCCAGCCCCACGTCCCTTTCACGACGAGGAGCCCGATGAGGATGAGCACGACTCCGGCGACAGCGCGGAGCAGGCGACCGGCACCGCTCGCCATGAAGGCGACGAACGGATTCTGACTCTTCGGTGTAGCCATGCTGTCCCACCTCCCTCGTCGATGGTCCGTCCTCACCCGGGTGTCGTGACTGTCCAGCTTCATCGGACCACCGCTGCCTGTCGAACGGTCGCGATGGCCCGTGCCGCGGCCAGCCCTGCCGTCGCGAAGGTATCGTCCAGATCAGCGGGCCGTGCCGCGGCACCGACGACGAAGATGCCGGGTCGGGAAGTCGCGACCGGGTCGAGCCCTGTCGGACCCCCAGCCTCGATGTAGCCGTACTTGTTCTGCGCCAGCCCGAGCAACTTGGCCATCTGGCGCGTGCCACTGCTCGGTTCCATACCGACCGAGAGGACGACGAGGTCAACAGTGACCTCCATCGGCCGGCCCATCGTCGTGTCCTCACCACGGATGAGGAGCCGATCCCCTTTGGGCAGGATCTCGCTGACGATCCCTTTCACGTAATTGACCTTGTATTGCTCTTGCGCGGGCCAATACAGCTCGTTTTCCCAGTAGCCGTACATGCGCATGTCGATATAGAAGATGAAGACACGCGCATCCGGCAGCTGTTGCTTGATTTCGATCGCCTGCTTCGAGGCGATACCACAACAGACCTTCGAACAGAACTCGTTCCCGATCTGCCGGTCGCGCGAGCCGACGCACTGGATGAAGGCGACGCGCTCCGGAGGCTGCCCATTGGAGGGGCGCACGACCTGGTGCGCCTTGAGCATCGCTTCCATATCGCTCAGGGTCACGACGTCGGGAAACGAGTAGTAGTTATAGAGCTGCGTCTCGCGACCGGGGTCGAAGTGCTGGAAGCCCGTAGCGACGATGATCGCACCGAACACTCGCTCCTGTGCCCCCGAGGGTGTGGTGAGTGTGACGCGGAAATGACCCGGTTCTCCTTCGCAACCGGTGACTTCGCTTCTGGTCAGTATCTCGACGAGCGGATTTTCCGTCACACTGGCGACCAGTTCGCCGATCGCCTCCTCGGCATCGCGGAAGTGATGGGTGAGCTTCGCGTAGCGCTCGGCATCCGGCGTGCCGCCGAGGCGCTGCCGGCGCTCGACCAGAACGACGGGGTGACCGAGCGCGGCGACCGTGCGTGCCGCTTCGAGCCCTCCCGGGCCACCGCCGATGACCAGGATCGGTCGCATCGTGTCCTGCACAGCCTTCCCTCCTCACCGCATCGCGATCGGCTGTTCGGCATCTTCCCAGGTCAGGCCGGGTTTCTCGCCGCGTTCGATCGCAGCCAGGTCCTCCTCGAACTCGGCCCAGTACTTCTGCCAATCGATGCCCAGCTTCTCGAGAAGCGGACGCCAGTCGGTGGAGTGCCAGTGCAGTTGGAGGACCCGGAAAGGATGGGCACCCATGGCAAGTGCCGCGACTTGGGAGTCCGCCAGAACTGGCACGCCGACTCGGCGCTGATGGGCTCGGGCTGCGAACTGGCTCTTGTCGAGCGTCGTCACGCAACCGGTATCGTGCGTGACAGTCATGTCCGGGTTCGCCTCGTCCTTCATGACCTCGATCTTGCGGAGGACAGCGAAGGAGCGCGTGAAGTCACGCTGGACGAGGATGTGGCGGAAACCGAAGCCGCAGCAATCGAACCAGGTCGAGTAGTCAGCGACGGTAATCCCGAGCGCTTGCAGGAGCGCCGTGACCGTGGCGGTCCGTTGGCCGCCGTAGATATCCGGGTCGTAGATCGCGTCCTCGGCGACGATCTTGTAGTAATGGCAGGCTGGATGGACGCAGGCCGTGATCCCGCGCATGTCGATGACCTGCCGCTCGGCGATCCGGTGCCGCATCACGTGCACCCATTCGCTGTAGTGGACGATCTCCTCCGGGACGACGAGCGGCTTCCCGAGCTTGTCGAGGACGCGACGCACCTGGTCGCGCAACTCCTTGTGGTGCACCAGCTGCTCGCGCAGTTCCTTGTAGTGGCCGTAACTCGTTCCACAGTGGATCAACGGATAGTAGCCGGTCTCGTAGGCTGCGGCGAAATTGCGGCACATCACCAAGAGCTGCGCCACCGCATTGGAGGTCGCCGAGGCGTAGTAGTTCCAACCGGTGCAGGACGTCTGATCGGTCGGATCGAGGTAGTCGATCCCGAACTGCCGGTTGAGCCAGAGGATCGATGTCGTATAGCCTGGAATGTGACCACACTGACCGCACGACTTATGATGCCACAAATGATCGATCGGGACCTTCTTCGTCCGCCCGAACTTGGTCGTGACTTCCACGTACGGTTCGGGAACGCGCTGGACGATCAGCTCGCCGCGGGCCTCCAGCTCGAACAGTTCCTCGCGGAGGTCGGGATGTGGTGCCTCCTCGGGGCTCGGACGGACGCCACGTGCCTTCTTCTCGCGGATTTCCGTGAGGGGGATCATCTGCTCGCTCATGACCCTGCCTCCAGTTCTTCTTCCATGATCTCGACCAGCAGTTCGTAGAGGCCTTCGTCGACCTCGCGGATCACCTCCATGTTCCCGGTCTCGAACCAGATCCTGTAGAGTTCACGGAGGGTCTTGTCGTCGGTCCGCCAGGCGGCGTCGGTGACGTTGCGCAAGGTGTCGACCGGGATCGCCTTGCGCCAAGCGGCCATGTTGCGGCTGAACTCGCGCACCCAGGGACCCCAGTCGGGGAAGAAGTCCGGCTGCAGCATGTCGGGAGAGACCTGGTTGCCTTTGAGCATGATCTTGTAGATCACCCGGCTATACCCCTGGAGCGCTTGCTGGGCACGCTCCAGCCCATGCCGGACAGCGACCTCGCGCATGAGGGTGACGAGCCCACCCGGATTGTTGCCGCGTGGACAACGGACGCAGGAGAAACACTGCGCACAGTTCCAGATATCTTCCATGAGAATCTCATAGAAGCGATCGACGTCCTCGCGCGCGAGGGCTTGGGCGATGACCCGGGGGCTGAAGTCGTAGAAACGAGCCGACGGGCAAGCGGACACGCAGATGCCACACTCGTAGCAGCCGTACAAAAAGTCCGGATACCGGGGATCGCTCTTCACTTCCTCGAAGAGCGCCCGCTTTTCCGCTTCCGGAACGTCCGCGTATCGCTGTCCGCTCTTGGTCGGGCTCCAGGTCACGGCACTCACGGTCGACCTCCTGTTCGACTGGTCGCGCGGAGACGAGCCCGGAGTTCCTCGAGGTCCGGGACACCCTCGATCCGCTCGCCGTCGATCACCACCGTCGGCACGACGACGACTCCGGCTTCCTGTGCTGCTGCCCGGCCCGCGGGCGTTGCCAGGCTGACCACTTCGACGACGAGCGACGGCTCCTCGCTCGCTAGCTGCTGGATGACCGCCACAGCCTCGGTGCAGCCGTGACAGATCGGGTGCGTGAAGAGCCGCAAGCGCGTCATGGCAACTCGTACCCCTCACAGTGGACACAGTCATCGAGGTGACGACGGGTCATCAAGGCATCGTAGGCCACGACAGCGTCCTGCCCGGTGAGCAGCCCGGCCAGGTCACGTTCCAGCTGCTCCGGTACCATCCGGACGAGCCAGCCGCGCCGATAGGGGCTGCGGTTGACTAACTCCGGATCGGCGAGGAGAGCGGCATTCGTCTCCACGAGTTCGCCAGCGATCGGCGTGCGAAAGGCACCGAGCCACTTAGCGCTCTCGACAACAGCGACGGTCGCGTCGCGGGCATACGAGCGACCGGCGGGGCGAAACGTAACGTGGAGGATCCGTCCTGCGACCGTCTGCGCGACATCGGTGTAACCGAGCGTGACGACGCCATCAGTCTCCACCCGCACCCACTGGTGGTGCTCGACGCGGTAGAAGAGGTCGAGCGGGAGGATGCAGCTGTGCACGATCGCGTAAGCGGGCGTACCGCGCGACATCAGAACGCCACCACTGCATCCGCTTCGAGCGCCATCAGGTTGAAGGCTGCGCCACCGATCATCTGCACGCCGTCGATCAGGTCGTCCATGGTGAGGCCGTGGAGGTCGAGAGAGGGTTGGCACACGTAGAGCTTGACACCGAGATCGAGCGCCTGGTCGATGAAGTGCTTGAGCTTCGCCCCTCCGCCCCCGGCTTTCGGGACGACCAACGTTTCCGGCACACCCTTCTTGAGGAGCGTCGGTCCGTTCATCGTGAAGTAGATGGCAGCCTCGATTTCCATGGCTGCGGCAGCCGCTGCCAGAAAGAAGGGGGTGGCACTCCGCTCCGGTGTATCCACGCCGTGGGTCTGGACGTAGAGGATCTTCTTGGTCTCCTCGCTCATGCCTGGCTCCTCCACCGGCCGTCAGATGAAGAGCGACACATCGGCGTCGGCGGCGAACTCGAGGAACGTCGCTGCACCGCCGACGGTGCATTCGGGGATGAAGTCCTCCTTTTTGAAGCCGAAAACGTCCATCGTCATCTGACAAGCGATCAGGTTGACGCCAGCGTCGATGCACAACTGCCGTAACTCGAGGAGCGACGGCACTCCCTTTTCCTTGAAGGTTTGCTGCATGAGCGTCGTTGCCAGATGCGAAAAACCGGGCAGCGCTTCGACGAGCGCGGGGATCGGCCAGGAGACCTCGCGCAAGGCTGGCGGGCCGAAGGGCATCTTGAGCGGCATGGCCGGGTTCCCGAGCGGGCTCACCTTCGGCTCGTAATTGCGGAGGAGCAGCGGTAACCCATAAAAGGTGAAGAAGATCCCGACCTCCCAGCCCATCGCGGCAGCGGTCGACCCGAGAATGAAGGGGGGATAGGCGAAGTCGAGCGTTCCCTTGCTCGCGATGATGGCGAGACGTCGGGGTGCTTCTGGATCGCGGCGGGCCATGGTTCCCTCCTCTCGCCACTAGCGCACGCGTCGGAAGAAGAAGACATATTTGCCATCTTCCTCGTGGGCATCGAGGAGCTCATTCCCAGTCTGGCGTGCCCACGCTTCCATGTCGGCAGGCGCACCGGGATCGGTCGCGATCACTTTCAGCACCTGACCGATCGCGATCTCCTTGATCGCTTTGGAAGTCCGGATGACCGGAAGCGGACAGAGTAGACCGCTGCAATCGAGCACCCGGTCCGGCTGCAACACGTCCGCCATGCCGTCGTCTCCTCTGCTTGCACCCTACTCGGGTACAGTACCCCTCATCTGCCCCAAACCCAACAGTGGGATTCGCCCTCAGTATATCAGCTGACTGGTCAACCGTCAACGGGTTTCCTCTTGATCCGACCACTCGTGCCGTGCACTCGCGCCCCGCTCCGGCTCGAGTGGTCACGCGCCGTCGGTCCAGTCGTCACCGAACGGCAGCTGCATCGGCCGACTTTCGCGCGCCGTGCGCTCCTCGCCTTCCGCCACGCTTTGGCGATGTTGAGATCCATGATGCGAAGACAGTCTCACAGCACCCTCATCCCAGACGGCCGGCATGCAGCGGACGATTCCTAGCCACTCGACAGGGGGCGCGGGCCGTCGCCCCGACCCGTCGGGCTATCGATCCGGTACGCGCTCGGGTCCGGCTTGTACGGGCGCAGCATCCAGATGGGGCGACGTGTCCCGTCTGGCCCCGGCGCTGGACGCGTCAGGGCCAGCCAGCGCCGGTAGACTTCCATCGATTTCCTGGTGTCGACGACGACGTCGCCGTACCGGTCGTCCGGACCGGCCTTGACCACGCGGACTTTCTGGTGCCAACAGTGCTGTCCGCTGATCGGATCAGGCTGCACCGGAAAGGTCAAGTTCTGGTGCACACCCGCATCGCTCCAGAAGACGAGTTGCGAGTCGGGATCCTCGCTCGCGAACGGACGCACTCCCGCTCGCTGTCGCAAGCGGTAGCGGCCGTCCGGCAAGCGTTCGATGTCGACCAATGCTGTCGACCATCGCTCGCCGCCCGTCCCCTCGGCGAGGCGCCAGCGTCCCAGGTGATGCGAACAGGCTGCCACCCCTGGTCGGATCGCTTCTGTCACCCATACCCGATCGACGAAGTAGCCGATCTCCGTTTCCACCCGCACCAGGTCGCCGGTCTGCACGCCGATCCGCTCGGCATCGCTCGGATGCAGCCACAAGGGGTTGGAGTGGGTGAGTTCGTTGAGCCACTTGGCGTTGCCGGAGCGGGTATGGATCAGCGTGGGCACGCGGAAGTTCGGGAGGAGCACCATCTCACCCGCTGCGTGATCGAGCTGACTGGGGCCGACATGGCTCTCGATGGTGCAGGGAACAGCGTACTCCGGCCAGCCCCACTCCCACAGCGTCCGGGAGAAGAATTCGAGCTTCCCCGAGGGGGTCGGGAATCCGCGCTTCGGCTCGCCATCGACCATGACGCCTGCCCAACGTCCCTGCGGACCCGGTGGCACCCCTGGTACGGGAACGATGTTGCTGGTCGGTGGCGCGGGGGCTGTCGTCCAGATTCGTCCACTTTCGGGATCCACCCACGATTGCGCCATCTCCTCCGCCGGAACCGGGTCCTCGTATTGCCGATACCGCTGCTTCTCGAGTTCGAACGCGCCGTACCGGCGCATGTACTGGAGGGGCGTGAGCCCTTCCGCTGCCGCTGCTTCCGGCAGCCCCGGCACGGAATGTTCGAAGATCCATCGGTAGTATTCGTCCACGGTGATTCGCTCACCTGGCCGGTAGGGTGACTCGTAGAACCGCCGGATGCCGAGCGAGCCGTCCGGATCGATGCGCCAGGAGAGCTCGATCCAAAACTCGTTCTCCTCCCACACCTCACCGGGGTTCGCTTCGTAGGTCGTCCGCACCGGCTGACCGAGCTTCTCCCGCGCGACTCGCAGAACGGGCTGACGGAAGCCGATCCAGCGGGCGGCGTGCGTCTCGTAGGAATGCGTGTCGTGCCGCTCCGGCGCGTGGCCCATCGGTAACACGTAGTCCGCGTACCATGCCGTCTCGCTCCAGATCGGGGTGAGGCAGGCGTGCAGTTCGATGAGCGACTCGTCCTGCAGCACTTCGAGCCAGGTAAAGCCGTCAGGGTTCGTCCAGACCGGGTTGTAGACCCGCGTGAAGTAGACCGCGAGTTTCCCTCGCCCCTCTTTCAAGAAGTGGGGCAGGAGAAAACTCATCTCGTGGTGAGCGAGTGGGTACTCCTTGGGCCAGGTCAGCTCGTTCCAGACCTTCTGGCGTGGCGGTTCAGCGAACGGTCGCGGTACGTGCTTATCCCAAATATTGGGTTGTGTACCGCCCGGCGTCCCGACGCTGCCGGTCAGGACGTTGAGGAAGAAGAGCGCCCGGGGGACTGTCCAACCACCGAGGTGCGCTGCCGCAGCTGCGCGCCAGTTGTGGGTCGAGACAGCCGGTGCAGCACGTGCCAGCTCCCGCGCCAGCTCGACGATCGTCGTTGCCGGTATGCCGCTGAGTTGCTCGGCGGCCTCGGGCGTGTAGCGTGCGTAGAGTTCCTTCAAGCGAGTCACGAACTCCTCGAAGGTAACGGGACAACCCGGATGGACCACGCGCAGATACTCGTCCCAGTTCGTCCACCGGCGTACGAACTCCCGGTCGAACCAGTCTTCCTGGATGAGGACGTTGGCAATGGCCAGGAGCACGAAAGCCTCGGTTCCCGGTGCAGCCGGGAGCCAGTAGTCCGCCATGGCTGCAGTATTGGAGAGCCGCGGATCCATCACGGCGAGCTTGGCCCCGCGCTGCTTCGCCTCCATGATGCGTTGGGCATGCGGGTTGAAGTAGTGACCGCTCTCCAGATGCGCGCTCACCAAGAAGATGAAGCGCGCATTGGCGTGATCGGGCGATGGGCGGTCTGCTCCCATCCAGACGGCGTAGCCGAACCGCCCTCCGGAGGAGCAGACGTTGGTATGGGAGTTGTGCCCATCGACACCCCACGACCAGAGCACGCGCTCCATGAAGCCGTCTTCGCCGGGCCGTCCCACGTGATACATCACTTCGTTCTGGCGCCCCTCGATCAGCGCCTGCCGAATGCGGCTCGCGATATCGTCCAGAACCTCGTCCCAGCTGACCCGTTGCCACTGGCCGGAGCCACGCGGTCCCACGCGACGGAGCGGGTAGAGGATGCGGTCGGGATCCTTCACTTGATTGATGGTCGCCGGGCCCTTGGCGCAGTTGCGTCCGCGGCTTCCGGGGTGGAAGGGGTGTCCCTCCAGCTTGCGGATGTCCAGCGTTTCCTTGTCGACGTAGGCGAGGAGGCCGCAGGCAGCTTCGCAGTTGAAGCAGACGGTCGGGATCAGAAAGTAGCGCCGCACGCGGCCGTCCGGCCCCCGTTCTTCCCAGTCGTCCCACCGCTCCGGTGGCGGATAGCTCGCCAGCCCGCTCGTGCGCTCGGCAACGAACGGTTCGCGCACCGCCCGCTGTTCGCCTGCCCGCGTCGTCCCGGTCACGCTCGGTTCACTGAGCATAGCTGCCTCCCTAGCTCAATGGCACGTCCTGACCGGCTGCGACCCAGATTCGCTCGTAACTCCAGAGACCGACGAGCGCTGCCACCGCCGCGATCGTTCCCCAGACCGTCAGATCACCAGCTGCCCACCCCAGTGCGAGCGCGAGCGTCGGGACGAGGACGCCGACACTCACGCCGAGACCGAGCAGCTCCACCCGGTACGGGCCGTGCGTCAACAGGTGCGCCGCCTTGGCGACGTGCAGGTTGGGGTGCGGCAGCAGGAGTTCGCTGGCGACGAGTACCGCCAAGGTCAGCAAGCCAGCGAGTGTCGCGAGAGCCAACCAGCGTTGTTGCTCGTACGGGCTGCCGGCGATATTCGTCAGAAGCAGCAGTACCGCGCCTCCCGCAACGGCAGCCTGGGCCAGGAGGGCTGGGAACAAGAGCGGGCTCTGCCAGAAGTCCCGGCCCTCTGCTTGGCCGAACAAGAACGCTGTATATCCCGCTGCCGCGATCCCACCCGGCAAAGCGAGCCAGGCGAGCGCGCGCTGGGCTCCTGTCCATCCGAACAGCGACGCCACCGCCCAGGCGAATGCCAGGGCACCAGCGACCAGCAAGATGTACCCACCCCAGACGAGCCAGCTGCGGGGATTGGGCTTGAGGAGGAGATACCAGAACCGCTCCGGTCGCTTGAGGTCCCAGATCAGCAGGAGTGCGGTCAGGGCGAGGAAGACCATCGCGATCACGGGCGCTCCGAGCGACAGCGCGAGCTGGTCGTGCAACAGCCCGGCAGCGAGGAACGGCCCACCGAGACCGAGCGCACCGCTCGCGATCGACTTCGTCCAGAGGTAACTGGCCACCTTCCAGCCCCAGGGCTTGGGATGCCAGACGTCGTAGACGACCCGAGCGTCCGCCGGCCCGGGGAGATACTCCGCGGAGCGAACCGCCTCCGGTGGCCGGTCATCGGGCCTCACCTCGGCCCAGAGGTAGCTCGTGGGACGCGTTTGGACTTCGGGTGTCAAGTTCGCCTCATCGGCCCCGAGGTAGAAGAGCTTGGGCCGTGTTCCCTGCTCCGGCTTGCGCACGGTTACCGGCTCGCGAGCGACCAGCTGATGGATCTCGCTGGTCGGATCGTCGAGGTCGCCTGCGATGATTGCCTTCTCGGGACAGACGACGACACACGCTGGTAACAGGCCCTGGTCGACCCGGTGACTGCAGTAGTTGCACTTGGCGGCCGTGTTCGTGAGGGGATCGATGTAGATGGCGTCGTACGGGCAGGCTTGCATGCACGACTTGCAGCCGATACAGCGCTGGGGATCGAAGTCGACGATGCCGTCCGGGCGGCGAAACAGTGCCTTGGTCGGGCAGATAGTGACGCATGGAGCGTCATCGCAGTGGTTGCACCGAAGGACGGTGAAAGAGCGGCGTGTGTGCGGAAACGTTCCCTTTTCGACATACTTCACCCACGTCCGGTAGACCCCGAGGGGAACGAGGTTCTCGGACTTACAGGCGACGGTACACGCATGACACCCGATGCACTTGCGCTGGTCGATGACGAAGCCGTACCGCGCCACCGGTTCCCCCTTCTCATCGTCCGCCCCGCATCACTGCCTTCAGCACCCGGGCGAGTTGCTGCGGTGCTGGTGGTGTCCCATCGAGAAAGCAGCGCTCGAGCATCGCTTGCACGAGTTCGGCGCACAGACTATCGGTCGCCGCGCGCATCGCCACGAGTTGCTGCACGACATCGACGCATTCCCGGCCTTCCTCGATCATGCGCGCGATACCACGGGCTTGCCCTTCGATGCGTCGCAAGCGCTCGAGGAGGTCCGTCCGCGTCATCTCGTCGAGCTGAGCGATCGAAGTCATCAGCTCTCCTTTCCCGATACTCAACCCGGGTACAGTCACACGGTAACACGGTCTTCGGACAGCTGTCAATCCTCCTCCTCGAGCATCTGCTGAACGGCTACCGAGCCAGAGCCACGATGAGCGTCTTCGTCCCCTGTGCATCCGATTATCTCGGTTTCGTGAGGGGGCCAGCGAGAGGCTGCGAGGGAATCGCTCAGCGCACGCGATAAGCTAACAGCAAGGAACACGGCGACGCGGTCAGGCACCGAGCGTCGGAGTGCCAGTACCGCGACTACTCGATCGTCTCAGTGCACCTCTGGGCAGCAGCAACGTCGCGCGAGCGCCGCGAGCAACGTGAAGGGAGTGTTGCATGCAATCGAACGAAATCACACGCATCACCGAACGCGTGTTGTCCCGCCTCGATCTGCTCAACACTGCCCGTGAGCGGGCGCTCGCCGAGACGCGCCAGATCACCCGGCTGAGCGCCAACGCGGTGCGCGCGGTTCACCGCGGCCAGTTCTCGGAAGCGGAGGCGCTGCTGGAAGAAGCGCGCCGGATCAAGGATGCCCTCACTGCGCACCTCGCGGACTACCCTTCGATCTACTGGTCCGGTTACGTGCAGGACGCGCACAAGGAGTTCGCCGAAGCCAGCTTGACGCTCGCCCTGGTAGCAGGGCGACCACTACCGGGACCGGAGACGCTCCAGGTGGAGGATGCCGTCTATCTCAACGCGCTCGGCGAAGCGTGCGGTGAGCTGCGTCGTCACATCCTCGATGTCATTCGCACTGGCGACCTCGAGCGCGCAGAGGCGATCCTGGCCGTCATGGACGAAATCTACGGGGTGCTCGTGCAGGTCGACTATCCGGACGCGGTAACGAACGGCCTGCGCCGGACGACCGATATGGTCCGCGGGGTATTGGAACGGACGCGCGGCGACCTCACGTTGGCGGTCGAGCACCAGAAGCTGAACGACGCCTTGGCCCGCGCTCGGCGGGCTTTCGGCCTCACCGAGGCGGGCCAGTCGAGCTGATCGCACCGCGGCTCAGGCGACGCCGCGGAGCAGCTTTTCGCACTCTTCCTTGTGACGAGTCTCGTCGGAGATGATCTCCTGGAGGTCGTTCGCCAGGCCGTAGTCGCCGAACTCCTCGGCCTGCTTCATCCGCTCGACGTAGTTCTGGATCGTCCGCTCCTCGGCCTCGAGGACGCGCTCGATCATCTCGCGGTTCGAGCTGGCTTTCGGAACCGGCAGTGGCTCGTCCACCGGGACACCGCCGAGCGCGGTGATCTTGTTGGCGAGGAACAGCGCGTGACGCAGCTCGTCCTGAATCTCCTTCTCGAAGAACTCGGCCAGCTCGATCCGGTCGACACCAGTCGCTGCAGCCGCGTAGTGGATGTACATGATGATCGCCTGGAATTCGCCTGCCAGATCGCGGTTCAGACCGTCGATCAGCGTCTTCTTGTCCATGAGCTCTCTCCTTCCCTGTGAGCCGACGCCGCCAGTATAGCTGAGCGAGCGTCACGTCGCTGCTGCTGTCGCGCGCTCGGGCTGCCAGCGCAGGTCGAGCTCGCGGTTCGCCCGCACGTCGTCCAGTCGCTTGTAGAACGTGGTGTGCGGTGCCTGGCGCACGAACTCCGGGTCGCGTTCGACCTCTTCCGCGATCTGCCGCATCGCCGCGACGAAACGGTCGAGCGTTTCCAGGCTTTCCGTCTCGGTCGGCTCGATCATGAGCGCCTCGGGCACGATGAGCGGGAAGGCGACGGTGGGTGGATGGAGTCCGAAATCGAGGAGCCGCTTCGCGATATCCATCGCACGCACGCCGTGCCGCTTTTGGCGGACGGCCGAGAGCACGAACTCGTGCATGCAGGTGCGTTCGTACGGCACCTCGTAGACGTCGCGCAGGCGAGCCAAGAGGTAGTTGGCAGCGAGGACGGCATCCTCGCTCACGCGACGGAGCCCTTCCGCCCCGTGCATGCGGATATAGGCCCAGGCGCGGATGTGCATGCCGACGTTGCCGTGGAACGAATGAATCTTGCCGATCGATCGCTCCGGCCAGTGCCAGGTGTATTCGGGATCCTCACCAGGCCGCCGGACGACGACCGGACCGGGCAGGAAATCGGCCAGGTGCGCTTTGACACCGACCGGGCCACTGCCTGGCCCACCGCCCCCATGCGGTGTCGAGAACGTCTTGTGCAGGTTGAAGTGCATGATGTCGACACCGAAGTCGCCGGGGCGAGCGATCCCGAGCAACGCGTTGAAGTTGGCGCCATCGTTGTAGACCAGCCCGCCGACGCTGTGGATCAGGTCGACGATCTCCGTGATGTTCTCGTCCCATAACCCGAGCGTATTGGGGTTGGTGATCATGATGGCTGCGGTATCCGGACCGACGAGCTGTCGCAGCTGGTCGATATCGACATTGCCGCGAGCGTCGGACTTGACCTCGACGACACGGAAGCCGGCCATCGCGGCCGTTGCCGGGTTCGTGCCGTGGGCCGAGTCGGGGATGATCACGGTGCGGCGCTGGTGCTCACCACGCGCGTCGAAGTAGGCCCGTGCGATCAGGATGCCGGTGAGTTCGCCGTGGGCTCCGGCAGCGGGTTGCAGCGAGACGGCGTCGAACCCAGCGATCTCGGCGAGAAACTGCTGCAACTCGTACATGACCTGCATGATCCCTTGTACGGTTCGTGGATCCTGCAAGGGGTGCAGGTGGGCGAAACCGGGCAAGCGAGCCACGACCTCGTTGATCTTCGGGTTGTACTTCATCGTGCAGGAGCCGAGCGGGTAGAAATCGATATCGACCGCATGGTTGAGCTGCGAAAGCCGCGTGAAGTGCCGGACGACATCGATCTCGCTGACTTCGGGAAGCGGGAGGTCGTCCCGCAGGTGTGCTTCCGGCAACGGTGCTTCGGGTACATCGAGTTCGGGCACACTGGTCCCTCGTCGACCCGGTTTCGAGAGTTCGAAAATGAGCGGCTCGACGCGCATGTACCTGTCCTCCTCCGCGAGTTCCCAGCCTAGCCGGTAGCCTAGCATGTCCCGAGGCGTCCAGCAATCAGGGACACCGTGCCGGAAGCGAAGCGGTCGTTCAGTGTGCCGCCGGAGTCCGACTGGTTGTCGGGCGGGGTGCTAGAATCGGCGTGAGCGAGCGGAGCAGCGTGGAGTCGAAACAGTGGCGGACGAGCGCGCGATCTACGGTGGCCAGGCAGTCCTCGAGGGCGTGATGATGCGCGGTGTCCGCCATCTGGCGACGGCGGTGCGCTTGCCGGATGGGCGCATCGCCGTCTGGGAGCAGCCGCTCGACCCTGAGCGCTGGACAGTGCGCGTCCGCGGTATCCCGTTCGTCCGTGGTGTGTTCGCGCTCTGGGAAACGCTTGTCCTCGGCGTGCGGGCGCTCGTTTTTTCGGCTCATGTGGCGATGCGTTACGATCCGGAGCTCCAGAACGCACCTGGTGAAGCGCCCTCGGCGAGCTCGCTCCGCGGTCTCCTCTGGGGCACCGTCGCGCTCTCGCTCGCGCTCTCGGTCGGGCTCTTCTTCCTGCTTCCGCTCGGCCTGGCGAGCGTCGTGGCCCGGTGGGTGAGCACCGGCTGGGCGATCCACCTGGTCGAGGGGACACTCCGGCTCGGCATACTGCTCGGATATCTGGCGCTCATCGGTCGCACGCCGGACATCGCGCGGGTCTTCGGCTATCACGGGGCCGAGCACAAGACGATCCACGCCTGGGAGCGCGGTGCGCCGCTCACGGTTGAGGGAGCACGACCGTTCAGCGTGTTGCACCCGCGGTGTGGCACCGGTTTCCTCCTCATCGTCGTCGCCCTCTCGGTCATCGTCTTCGCCTTTCTCGGCTGGCCGTCTCTGCTCTGGCGGGTCGTCTCGCGGGTCGCCTTGATCCCGGTGATCGCTGCGCTGGCCTACGAGGTGATCCGGCTGGGGGCGCGCTGGTATCGATTGTGGCCAGTACGAGCGCTCCTGTGGCCGAGTCTGGCGCTCCAGCGCCTGACGACCCGCGAGCCGGACGATGCGATGCTCGAGACGGCGGTGGTCGCGCTCCACCGGGTTCTGGTCGCCGAGGGGCACACCGTTCCGGCACCGGAGATCGGACGTCCAGTGATCATGGTCGATGGTCTCGGTGCGGAGCGTTCCCGCGAGGTTCCGGTCGGGAGAGAGGCAGGGGAATGAGTACGAGCGCGAAGCTCTGGGGCGGACGGTTCCAGAAGCCGACCCATGAACTCGTCGATCAGCTCAATGCGTCGCTACCGTTCGACCAGCGTCTGGCCCACCACGACATCCTCGGGTCGCTCGCGCACGTCACGATGCTGGCGCGGCAGGGGATCGTTCCCCTGGAAGACGCGCGAGCGATCGCCCAGGGCCTGCGAACGATCTTGCGGGAGATCGAGGAGCAGCGGTTCACTTTTCGCCTTACTGACGAGGACATCCACCTCAGCGTCGAGCGACGGCTCCGCGAACTGATCGGCCCGGCTGCTGGCCGGCTCCATACGGCACGCAGCCGCAACGACCAGGTCGCCCTCGACTTCCGGCTCTGGCTGCGCGACACCATCCTCGATATCGCGGCGGGGATCGTCGAGACGGCTCGGGCGCTGCTCGACGTGGCCGAGGCGCACCACGATGTCGTCATGCCGGGTTATACCCACCTGCAGCGGGCACAACCAGTGCTGCTCGCGCATCACCTGCATGCCTACGTGACGATGCTCGATCGCGACCTCGCCCGGCTGCGGGAACTCTATGGGCGCGTCAACCGGTCGCCGCTCGGCTCCGGTGCGCTCGCTGGCGTGCCGTACCCGATCGATCGGGAACTGGTCGCTGCGCTCCTGGCGATGGACGGGATTCTGGAGAACAGCATCGACGCGGTTTCTGACCGCGACTTCGCCCTGGAGTTCCTGGCGGTTCTGGCGATCCTCATGGCTCACCTGTCGCGGTTGGCGGAGGAGCTCGTACTCTGGTCGAGCAGCGAGTTCGGCTTCATCGAGTTCGACGACGCGTTCGCGACTGGTTCCTCGATCATGCCGCAGAAGAAGAATCCGGATGTCGCCGAACTCCTGCGCGGCAAGAGCGGACGCGTGTTCGGGCACCTCATCGGTCTGCTCGCGGTCGTCAAGGGGCTTCCGCTCGCGTACAACAAGGATCTGCAGGAAGACAAGGAGGGCGTCTTCGACGCTGCCGACACCGTGAGCCTGCTCCTGCGTGTGTTGCCACCGATGCTGAGGACGATGCGCATCGATCGAGAGCGGATGGCGCTGGCAGCTGAGGCGAACTTCACGCTGGCGACCGATGTGGCGGATGCGCTCGTCCGGGCTGGGGTGCCGTTCCGCGAGGCGCACGAGGTCGTCGGGCGGATGGTCGCCTACTGTCTCGCGAGCGGAAAGACGTTCGCGGATCTCGACCGGGACGAACTGGAACGCTTCCACCCGCAGCTCGCCGCGATCGCCCTCCCGCGTACGGCGTGGGACGCCATTCGGTCGCGTGAGCATCCCGGTGGAACCGGGACGCAGCATGTCGCCAGCGCGCTCAGGGTGAGTCGCCAGCGACTCGACGAGGCCAGCGAGTGGATCACGAGACAGCGGGAGCGTGTCGAGCAGGCATTCCGGCGCCTCCTGAGCGAGGAACTGCCATGACGAGCGTCGAGCCGGAGGCGCGATCCGTCGACCGAGAGCGCATCCGCGTCGAACCGGTGCGGACGAGCGAGGAACTCGAACTCGTTTACGCGATCCGGAGCGAGGTCTTCGATCGCGAGCAGCACCTCACGACCTGGGTGCGCGACTATCCCGAGGATTCGCGGAGTCTCAACGTCCTCGCCTGGCTCGACGGCGAGGCGGTCGGTACCGGCCGTGTCTCGCTGTGGGGTGACGAGGCGCAGATCGCCTGGGTCGCTGTGCGTCGTCCGTACCGGGGCCGCGGGATAGGGCGCGCGATCATGGAGCATCTGCTGCGCTGGGGCCAGGAGCGAGGTGCCCGCGTCGCGACGCTCAATGCCCAGACGCATGCGCTGGAGTTTTACCGCAAGCTCGGTTTTCGTCCGATCGGACGTCCGTTCTTCATGGCCCATATCGAGCACCAGCTCATGGAACGCGAGCTGCAGCCTCGTGCGGAAGGAGGAGCGACATGACGACCGCACGGCAACCGATTCTGCTCCAGAAGAAGCCGGAGTGGTTCCGCGTCCGGCGCGAGCACGGGCCGAACTATCTCGAGCTGCGTCGCCTCGTCCTCCAGGAGGGTCTCCATACCGTCTGCCAGGAGGCACGGTGCCCGAACATCTACGAATGCTGGAACCAGCGGACGGCGACCTTCATGATCCTCGGTGACCGGTGCACCCGGGCCTGCCGCTTCTGCAATGTCCGCTGGGGCCGTAGCGGTACTGTCGACCTGGACGAACCGCGCCGCGTAGCCGACGCAGTCGAGCGGCTCGGTCTTGACTTCGCGGTGATCACGTCGGTCAACCGGGACGACCTGCCCGATGGTGGCGCGAGCATTTTCGCGGCCACTATCCGCGAGATCCGCACCCGCATCCCTTCGTGCGGCATCGAGGTGCTCATCCCGGACTTCCAGGGCAACTGGGATGCCCTGCGCATCGTGGTCGAAGCCAAGCCAGAGGTCATCGCACACAACATGGAAACGGTGCCTCGGCTCTTCCGGCAGATTCAACCGTGGGACGACTACGGCCGCAGCCTCGAGCTGTTCCGCCAGGTGCGCGCGATGGATCCGACGATCGCCCTCAAGTCCGGCCTCATCGTCGGTATGGGGGAAACGTGGGACGAGGTGTTGGCGGTGATGCGCGACCTGCGCGCGGTCGGGGTCGAGATCCTGACGATCGGCCAGTACCTGCCGCCCACGCCGCGACACTATCCGCTCGATCGCTACTACACGCTCGAGGAGTTCGAGGCGCTCCGACGGATCGGCGAGGAGGAGCTCGGCTACGTCTACGTGGAGTCGGGCCCCCTGGTGCGCTCGTCGTATCATGCGAAAGAGCAGTACGAACGGTACCGCCTGCGACGGCTCGGGGCACGAGCGGGATGAGTGGCCATGGCGAGCGAACCGGTCGTCGTCCTGCAGCTTGGGCGCGTCGAGTATCGCGAGACCTGGGAACTCCAGCGGCAGCTGGCTGCCGCACGGCGTGCCGGGACGATTCCCGACACCGTACTACTGCTCGAGCACGAACCGGTGTTCACGACGGGACGCCGCGGGGGAACGCACAACCTGCGTCTCTCGCTCGCGGAACTGGCGGCTCGCGGCGTTCCCTACTACGTGACCGACCGGGGCGGCGACGTGACCTATCACGGGCCAGGGCAGCTGGTCGCCTATGTCATCCTGCGGCTCGGCGACGGGCAGCGTCGGGTGCGCCGGTTCGTCGAATGCCTGGAAGCGACCGTGCTCGATGTCCTGGCGGCGTACGGGCTCGCGGGCTGGCTCGACCCAGCGCATCCGGGGGTGTGGGTCGGGAACGACAAGATCGCGGCGATCGGTATCGCGATCCACCATGGCGTCACGTACCATGGGATCGCGCTGAACGTGACGACCGACCTGGAACCGTACAGCTGGATCGTGCCCTGCGGCATCGCTGACCGCGGCGTGACCTCGCTCGCCCAGCAGCTCGGGCGTCCGGTCGAGCTCGGCGAAGTCGCCCGGCGCTGGCTGGACGCGTTCGCCCAGCGTTTCGAGCGCGATGTCCAGCTCGATCCCGAACCGGTGCCGTCACTAGCGGCCGTGCTCGAGCGGCTCACGATCCGACGGGCGGCAGTAACCCGATCATGAGCGACTGCTCGATGATGTCGCGGCGAGCCAAGGCCTCGGCGCTGGCGATCGTCCAGCGCAGTGGATGGTCCGGGTAGAGCTTCTCGAGCATCTCGCGGACTTGCCGCATCAGGTCGAGCGTCTTGTTGAAGGTGAGCACGAGATCACCCTCGCTCAGCTCGATGAGCTGGGTGATTTCCGCCATCGTCGCGCCGTTGCACCAGGCGCGCATCGCGCCGTAGAAGCCTTCGTGGTGGCCGGTCGAGAGCGCGAGACCGTTGCGGCGCTCGATTTCGAAGACTTCCTGCTCGAGGCTTTCCAGACGACGCCGTAACAATACCAGCTTGGTCGGGAGCGTGAAGTGGTTGGCGAAGCGTGTCTCGCGGTCGAACGCGAACCAGGAAAAGACCTCGGCGACGTCTGCAGGATCGAGCCCCTTGAAGAAGTCGCGGTCGAGCATCTCGCAGATGATGAGCCCGTTGGTGTCGAACACATCGGCAAGGGTATCGGCTTTGTTCGTCGGATAGCCGCGGTGCAGGTAACCGAAGTATTCGAGGACGTTCCGGATGCCACGCAGGAGTTCGCGGACGCGTCGTTCCTCGGCGGCGATCTCGCTCCCCAGCTGTGCTTCCAGGTCAGCCCGTTCCTGCTCGAGTCGTGCGATCCGCTGCAGGTTGCGCTGGTGCTCCTTGCGCCGGTGGCAGGCGTGACAGGGATGGCGGAAGCGCTGCTGCGTGAGGTCGTGGACGGCCTGGCGCACCGCGGCGAGTCGCTCCTCCAGGCGGCGCCGTTCGGGTGCCATTCGGGCTTCTACCTGACGACGGTACTCGGCCAGCATGGCGTCGAGATCGGGTAGCCCGAGCTGGTCGACCTCGTGCCAGATGGCTCCGAACGCCTCCTCGCTCACGATGCCGCGGACATCGCTGACCGGTTCGGGCAGCCGCGCCAGTGTCTCCGGTATCGTGACCGGCTCGACATCGTGCGGCACGTAGTCGATCTGCCGGTACTCGGTCAGCAGTTCGGCTGAGCCCTCGCGGGTCAGCACGAGCGCGATTCCCCCGTACGGGAGGCGGTTCAGGAACAGTACCCAGCCGCGCTCGCGGGTGTGGAGCGGTGTACCGGGCGCCATCTCGCGCACCAGTCGCCGGAGGACAGGCCGGGAGGGAACGGCCCACGGGCGGTCGTCGAGATCCGCCTGGAGTTCCGCGAGGTCTTGCTCGAGATGCCGCTCCTGGCTCTTGGCCTGGTTGAGCTGGGCGACGATGTTCCGGTAGTCGTAGAGCAGCTCGTCGCCGTCGAGCCCGATGAGGCAGCCGCGCGGGATCGCTTCGATCTCGTGGCCGATCTGGAGGATCTCCTCTTCCAGGAGCCGGACTCGCTGGGCAGCCTGGTACTGGGCGAGACTCTTCTGGAAGAGCTGGCGGACGCGATCACCACGCGGCGGATCCCACAGGTTGAGCACGGTGTTGTACCGGATCGTGAAAGCCGAGCGGACCGGCTCGAGCTCACCGGTCGCGACCGCCAGGACTTCCTTGAAGGAAATCCAGGGGCTATAGGGGACGACGACGTTGCCGCGTTCGTCCATCCCGCGGCGGCCAGCGCGTCCGGCCATCTGCTGGAACTCGTTCGGCGTCAGCAAGCGCCGGCGACGACCGTCCCACTTCGTCATGCGCCCGATGACGACCGTCCGCGCTGGCATGTTGACGCCGAGCGCGAGCGTATCGGTCGCGAAAACGACCTTCATGAGTCCCTGACTGAAGAGCACTTCCACGAGCTGCTTGAGCACCGGCAGGAGCCCAGCGTGATGAAAACCGATCCCCTTGCTGGCCAGCTGCACGATCGTTTGGACTTGGCTCAGCTCGCGGTCTTCGGGGCGCAGCCCGGCGAGAAACGAATCGATGACCTGAGCGATCCGCTGGCGCGTCGCCCGGTCGCGGACGAGATTGACCCGCATCATCGCCAGGCGAGTGGCGTAGTCCTCGCAGTCACGACGATTGAAGAGGAAGTAGATAGCCGGCAACATGTCCTCGGCGGCGAGCGCCTGGACGATCTCCCAGGGTGGCGGTTCGGCTTCTTCCGCCTCGCGCCGCCGTTCCGCCGTAAGGCCACCACGTGCGAGCAGGGCACGGATCTCGCCACCGACGTTGGAGTAGTCGGCGACCTGGCGACCGTGATGGTCGATGACCAGCCGGAGCTTCTTGTCGTAGAAGTACCAGAGCGCCAGAGGAACAGCACGCTCGGTGTGGACGATCAGTTTGATCGGTCGGTGCGTGCGGCTGATCCAGTCCGCGATCTCCTGTGCGTTGGAAACGGTCGCCGAGAGGCAGATGAGCTGGATGTGTTGCGGGCAGAGGATGATCGACTCCTCCCAGGTCGTCCCGCGATCCGGATCCGCCAGATAGTGGATTTCATCGAAGATGACGCACTCGACGCTGTCCAGTTCCCAGGGGGTCTGGAGCAGCATGTTGCGGAGCACCTCGGTCGTCATGACGAGGATCGATGCCCGGGGGTTCTCGGTGACGTCACCGGTGAGCAGACCGACGTTGTCACCGTAGATCGCGCGGAGGTCACGGAACTTCTGGTTGCTGAGCGCCTTGATCGGTGTCGTGTACATGACGCGGGCACCGCGCCTGAACGTTTCGTACACGCCGAACTCGGCCACGACCGTCTTGCCCGTACCGGTCGGCGCGGCGACCATGACCGACTGTCCTTCCAGGAAGGCGAGCATCGCCTCGAGTTGGAAGGGGTCGAACTGGAAGGGATAGAAGACTGAAAACTGTTCGATGCTCTCTGGTAGCGAAATCGTCTCGGCCATGATTCCTGCCCGAGCGTTCTCCGCTCGTGAACCCGTATCTCGACGAGTATAGCAGGAGCGTTTTCTCGCTTCTGCTCTGCTCGGCTCCATGATCAGTAGAATCGGCCGGGAGGTCGTGCGTGCGTGTCGGGCTCTTGGCATCGTTGTTGAGTCACCGATCGGGGTACCGTCGGGCAGGGGTCAGTCGCTACATCGAGGCGCTTTTGACCTGTATTCCGGGTACGGCTCCCGACGTGCACCTGCTCGCGTACCTCCCACGATCAGTCGGTCAGGCGGTCTCCCGTGCGTTCTCCGGTATCGACTGGCGCTGCACACGCTGGCCAACCGAACGTCCGGTCGTCCGCATCGCCTGGGAACAGCTCATCGCCCCGTGGGTCACGCTCGACTGCGATGTCGTCCATGGCCCGGTCAATGTCCTCCCGCTGGCACTGGCCAAACCGGGTATCGTAACCGTGCACGATCTCGCTTTTCTCCATTTTCCCGAGCACTATCCAGTTGCGAAGCGGTGGTATCTGCGCTTGATGACAGGAATGAGTGTCCGGCGTGCCCGGTGCGTGATCGCGGTTTCGGAGCATACCCGGCGCGACGTCGTGCTGGCCTACGGTGTCGCTCCCGAGAAGGTCATCGTCATTCCGAACGGCATCGATGCCGACTGGACGCGTGTCCCGGAGAGCGAGCTCGCTCGCTGGCGTGCCGAGCGTGGCTTGCCCGAACGGTTTCTCCTCTTCGTCGGGACTATCCAGCCGCGCAAGAACCTGCTGACACTGCTTCGAGCCATCAGGCACTTACCGGACGAAGTGGACTGGCCGCTGTACGTCGTCGGCGCGCGTGGCTGGAAGGACAGTCCGGTCTACCGTGCGGTGCGGGAACTCGGTCTCGAGCAGCGTGTCGTGTTCGTCGGTTATGCGCCACCGGAAGAGCTGCGGTACTGGTACAGTGCAGCCACGCTCTTCGTCTATCCCTCGCTCTACGAGGGGTTCGGGCTGCCGGTGCTCGAGGCGATGGCTTGTGGGACGCCGGTCATCACGTCCGACCGGTCGTCCTTACCGGAAGTCGCTGGTGGGGCTGCGCTGCTGGTCGACCCGAGCGATGCGGGAGCGCTCGCTGCAGCGATCGCGGAACTGGCGGCCGACGAGTACCGGCGAGCGATGCTGGCACAGGTCGGCCAGTCCCGGGCACATTCGTTCACCTGGGAGCGAACAGCACGAGACACCGCGGAGATCTATCGGATGGTTGCGCGTCGAGCAGTGCACCAGCGAGGAGGAAGAGATCGATGACGAGCGGTGGACGCCCGCTCCGTGAGGCGGGTGAAGCAGCGCTGATCGAGCAGATCGCGCGCTTGGTCGGAGACCGGCACCCGCGTGTCCATATTGGGATCGGAGACGACGCAGCGGTCTGGCGACCACGGGCCGGACACGAGCTCGTCGTCACGACCGATACGCTGATCGAGCGGGTGCACTTCCGGCTCGAGTGGACGGACTGGGCGACGCTGGGCCACAAGGCTCTGGCCGTCAACCTGAGCGACATCGCGGCGATGGGCGCACTGCCCCGCCTCGCACTCGTTGACCTCGCGGTCCGCGGCACCGAACGCGACCGTGATATCGCCGAGTTCTACCGGGGCGCACAGGCGCTCGCGCGCCGTTTCGGCGTCGCGATCATCGGCGGTGATACGACGCGGTCGCCCCTCGGTGTGGCGATCTCGGTCACCGTGATCGGCGAAAGCCCGCTCGACGGACGTCACGTACTGCGGCGCGATGCGGCGCGTCCTGGTGACCTCATCGGTGTGACTGGGCCACTGGGACTCGCCGCGGCTGGCCTGCGGGTTCTGGAACGGGGATTGAAGACGCTGGACGGGAACCCGACCATGCAGGAGCGCTATCACCGCCCGCAACCGCGGGTGCGCGAAGCGTTGCTGCTCCGCCGGTGCGGTGTCCGGGCAGCGATGGACATCAGCGATGGGCTCCTGGGCGATCTCGAGAAGCTGTGTCAGGCCAGTGGCGTCTCGGCCGTTGTCGATCTCCTGCGCGTGCCTGTGCCCAACGCTGTGAAGTGGGCCTTCCCGGACTGGGAGGAGATCGCGCTGCGTGGTGGTGACGATTACGAGCTGCTCTTCACCGCGCCGCCAGCGATCTTCGAACGAGTTGTCCGCGCGTTCCGGCGGGCCGGCCTCCTGCCGCCTTCTGTCATCGGCGAGATCGTCGATGCCGGACCAGCTGGGCCGGTGATCCAGCTCCGCGACGCAGCGGGCCGCTGCCGGCCTGCCGAAGCACGCGGGTACGACCACTTCCGTACCAGTTGATCGTGTGGCAACGTGAGGCGTGGTAGCATGCCGTCAAACGACGACACGCGGAGTGGAGCGAGCGATGGATTCCGGAGGCCTCGAAGTGTGTTTCCTCTCGGCGACCGAACTCCTCGCCGAGTATCGCCGTCGAGCTCTTTCGCCGGTCGAGGTCGTCGATGCGGTACTCGAGCAGATCGAACGGCTCGACTCGCTGCTTCATGCCTTCATCACGGTTACGGCTGAGGAGGCGCGGCAACAGGCGCTCGAGGCCGAGTACGCCTACGCGCACGGTGATCGACGCCCGTTGCTCGGCGTGCCGGTCTCGATCAAGGACGTGACACCGGTCGCCGGTGTGCGCTGGACGAGCGGATCGCTGCTCTGGCAGGACCGGATCGCGACCGAAGATGCGCCGATCGTCGAGCGCCTGCGTGCCGCTGGAGCGGTCATCATCGGCAAGACGAACACACCGGAACTCGGGTGGAAAGGTGACTCGGGGAACCGGCTCATCGGGCCCACGCGGAATCCGTGGAACCTCGAGCGGACAGCAGGTGGTTCGAGTGGCGGTGCTGCTGCTGCGGTCGCAGCTGGGATGGGCCCGCTGGCCCAGGGAACAGATGGAGCGGGGTCGGTGCGGATTCCGGCCTCGTTCTGTGGAATCGTCGGGTTCAAACCTTCGTTCGGGCTGGTGCCCTATTACCCACCGAGCGCAGTCGAACTCCTCGCGCATGTCGGCCCGATGACGCGGACCGTGGCTGATGCCGCGCTGATGCTGGCCGTGATGGCCGGGCCGGATCCGCGCGATCGGAACTCCTTGCCGGATACGGGAGCGGATTTCGCCAGGCTGGAGGACGACTTCCGCGGCAAGCGGCTGCTCTGGCTGGCTCGCGTCGGTGAGGTTCCGGTCGAGCGTGAAGTCGCCGAGATCGCGCGACGAGCAGCCGCGGCGTTCGAGGAACTCGGCTGTGTCATCGACGAGCGGACCGAGCCGCTCGAAGACCCGTATCCCGCCCTCGATATCCTCTGGTCGAGCGCGATGGCGGCGGTTCACCGCGACGACTACGAACAGGTCCGGGAGTTGCTCGATCCTGGCCGGTGCACCGTGATCGAACGCGGGTTCGGCTGGCGAGGAGTCGACGTGGCATGGGCGCTGGCCGAGCGGAGTCGCTACGCTGACCGTCTCCGCCGAGAAATCGAGGCATACGACTTCGTGTTGAGCCCGACGACACCGGTGACGGCATTTGCCGCTGGCGCGGACCACCCTGGTTCGATCGACGGGTATCCGACGACGTACCTGAACTGGACACCGTTCACCTATCCGTTCAACCTCACCGGACAGCCGGCGGTCAGCGTCCCAGCTGGCTTCACCAGCACCGGCCTGCCGGTCGGGCTGCAGATCGTCGGGCGCTGGCGCGACGATCTCGGAACCCTGCGCGCTGCCTCTGCCTTCGAGCGTCTGCGCCCCTGGCGGCATCGCTGGCCACCGGTCGTGACCGAGGGAGGGACGAGCCGATGACGAGCCGCGTGCCCGCGCTCGATCTCGTCAGTCATAGTCCCGATCAGACGCGTCAGTTCGCGTCGACGCTGGCGCGGCTCCTGCGGGGAGGCGATGTCCTCTTTCTGCAAGGACCGCTCGGCTCGGGCAAGACAACGTTCGTGCAAGGCTTGGCACGTGGGCTGGGGGTGCGCGAGTATGTCCAGAGCCCGACATTCATTCTGGTGATGGAGTACCGCGGTGTGCTCGCCGATGGTACGCCGGTGCGGCTCTACCACATCGATCTCTACCGACTGGAGGAGCAGCACGAGCTCACGACTTTCGGGCTCGAGGACTGTCTGAGCGATCCAGCGGGTATCGTCGTCATCGAGTGGTCGGAACGGTTACCCGCGCAGTGGGTCGACGAGTACCTGGTCGTCCGGTTCGAACCCCTTGCCGAGACCAAGCGACGGATCGCATTCTACCCGTTCGGTGCGCGTCCTCGCGAAATCGTCGAAACGTTGCGGAAGGAGGTGGCCGGTGGCACGAAACGGCCGGCTGCTCCTAGCGCTTGACACAGGGGGCGAACGAGTCGCGCTCGCACTGTATGACGGGCAGATCGTCGGGGAGTTCACCTACGATGCCGGTCGCGAGCACACCGCGACCGTGTTACCGGCTATTCAGCACCTTCTCAGAGCGAACCGACGACGTGTCGAGGAAATCGGTGCGGTGGCTGTCACGACCGGTCCGGGGAGCTTCAATGGCCTGCGCGTTGGAATGAGTATCGCCAAGGCACTGTGTTACGCGCTGGATGTTCCGTTGTTCGGCGTGTTGACGCTCGATGCGCTCGCCTACCCGCATACCGCGCTCGGCTTTCCGATCCGGGCATTCGTTCCGGCGGGACGTGGACGGGTCGTCTACGCAGACTATCGTCGTGCCGGCGCACAGTGGACGCGCGAATCGATCTTGCGCTCGGCACGTCTCGACGAGCTGACGATGGGCCTGATCGCCCGCACGGTGCTCGCCGGTCCACTGGCGCCGGAGCATGAGGAGATCGTGCGGCGACATCCGTCGGTCATCCTGCCGGTTCCGTCCTTGCGCGAGTTGCGTCCTGCCTGGGTGGCCGAGCTCGCCTATCGGCGGTGGCGTGCTGGCGAAAGCGACCCGGTCGCTGCGTTGGAACCGATCTACGTTCACGGGGGCGGGTCGGCAACGGTTCCTTCGGTACAATTGCCGGAGAGCTACGACGCGCGGTCCGGTCAGGAGTGACGACGTGGAAGAAATGGTCCGGCAATCGGGCGCCGAGCCGCAGAGCGAGGTGCGGCAGTATGTACTGGCGCCGATGCGGAGCGACGACGTTCCCGAAGTCTCGCGACTCGAGCGACGATGCTTCACCAATCCCTGGCCGGAATCGGCGTATTACCGGGAGTTGCGCGAACCGGACCGAAATTACTACATCGTCTTGCGCTGGCAAGCGAGTGGAGCGGAGAGCGAGCCGGAGCCTGTCGTTACCGGCGGTCCCCTCGCGCGACTGTTCCGCCCGGTGCGCCCGCGGACGAGTCCCCATCCGATCGTCGGGTTCGCGGGGATGTGGGTGATCTACGGTGAGGCGCACGTCACGACGATCGCGGTGGCACCGGAGCACCGTCGGCTCGGTCTCGGCGAAGTGCTCTTCCTGACGCTCATCAGCGAGGCGATCCGGCGCGGTGCCGAGTTCGTGACGCTCGAGGTCCGCGTCTCGAACACGGCGGCGCAGGGGCTCTACACGAAATACGGGTTCACCCAGCGCGGTGTGCGCCCTCGCTATTACAGCGACAACCTGGAGGACGCGTACATCATGACGTCGCCGCCGTTGCGTGATCCGGCCTACCGCCAGCAGCTGCTGCAGCTGCGGGACCAGCTCCTGGCACGGCTGGCGGCGGAAGGAATCGAGATCCTGGAGGAGGCGGCGTGATCATCCTGGGTATCGAGACGTCTTGCGACGAAACGGCAGCGGCAGTCGTCCGCGACGGACGATTCGTGCTGTCCAACATCATCCGCTCGCAGGTCGACCTCCACGAGCGGTACGGTGGTGTGGTACCCGAGCTCGCCTCGCGCCGGCACGTGACGGCGATCGTGCCGGTCCTCGACCTGGCACTGGAAGAAGCCGGGGTGGGACCGTCCTCGATCGACGCGATCGCCGTCACCGAAGGTCCAGGCCTTGCTGGCTCGCTTCTCGTCGGGATCAACGTCGCCAAGACGCTCGCTTTCGTCTGGAACAAGCCGCTCATTCCGGTGAATCACCTGGAAGGTCATATCTACGCGAACTGGCTCACCTTGCCGGGGCAGGAGGAAGTACCGGAACCGACCTTTCCGCTCGTCTGCCTGATCGTCTCCGGTGGGCACACCGAACTCGTCCTGATGCGCGGCCATGGGGACTACGTACTGCTCGGCCGAACGCTCGACGACGCGGCGGGCGAGGCATTCGATAAGGCCGCGCGTGTCCTCGGTCTCGGCTTTCCCGGTGGTCCGGCGATCCAGCGGGCGGCAGCCCAAGGGCGTCCTGGACGGTTCCAGCTGCCCCGGGCCTGGCTCGGCGACAGCTACGACTTCAGCTTCAGCGGGCTCAAGACAGCGCTGCTGCGCATCCTCGAGCACTATCAGCGCCGGCCGCAGCGACGGGTCGCCAAGCAGGAGCCGTTTCCCGAGTACGTGGCGCCCGAATACGGACCCAACGTCCCGATCGCGGATCTCGCAGCCGAATTCCAGGCTGCGGTCGTCGAGGTGTTGGCTGAGAAGACAGCTCGTGCTGCCCGTGAGTTCGGTGCGACGATGGTCCTTTTGGCGGGCGGTGTGGCGGCCAACGCCGCGCTGCGCCAGTACTTGAGCGAAATCAGCCCGGTGCCGGTCCGCTATCCGCCGCCGATCCTCTGTACCGACAACGCGGCGATGATCGCCGGTGCTGCGTACTACCTGGCTCAGCGTGGCGTCCGCGCTGGACTGGATCTCGACGTACAGGCCCAGCTCCCACTGGTGACGCGCACCCTGCTTCAGGCAGCATCCCTGCGAGAGGCGTAGCGATGGCGACGATCCGGAATGTCGCGGTCGCGGCCGCACTGGCGGCAGGGCGACTCCTCCGCGAACACGTCGGGCGCGTCCGCGAGATCCGCTACAAAGGCGCGGTGAATCTCGTGACCGAGATCGACATCGCGAGCGAGCGACTGATCGTCGAGGCGATCCGCTCGGCTTTCCCCGATCATGCTTTCCTGACCGAGGAGGGGAGCGGGCGCGACGGGCTCGAGGCGCCTGCGCTCTGGGTCATCGATCCCCTGGACGGCACGACCAATTTCGCGCACGGCTACCCGATGTTCTGCGTCTCCATCGCTTTCCTGCGCAACGGCCGTCCGGAGCTCGGCGTGATCTACCAACCGCTACTCGACGAGCTCTTCCTCGCTGAGCGCGGTACCGGCGCGTTCCTCAACGGCGAGCGGATCCGTGTCTCGACGCACCGAGAGCTGCGCAGCGCACTGCTGGCAACCGGATTCCCCTACGATCTCGAGCGACGTCGCCAGGCGCTGGCCGCGTTCGCACGCTTCACACTGACGGCGCGTGCGGTGCGGCGCGACGGGAGCGCCGCCTTGAATCTCGCTTACGTCGCGGCTGGCCGTTTCGACGGATTTTGGGAGCAGGAGCTCTCCCCGTGGGATACGGCGGCTGGGGTGCTGCTCGTCGAGGAAGCTGGTGGCACAGTCACGGACTACGATGGCAAGCCCTACAGCTTCTTGCAAGGTACGTGTGTGGCTTCGAACGGACTGATCCACCAGGCGATGCTCGGGCTCATTGCCGGTAACGACGAGGGGGCAGCGTGACGACCTACAGCCTGACCGCGCTGGTAACGTCGCGGATCTTCCTCGAGCACGAGACCGGTGATCACCCCGAACGCCCGGAACGCCTGGAGGCGATCTTTCGCTATCTGGAACGGACAGGGCGGCTGGACGATCGCCGGGTGATCGAGCCCGATCCAGCCGACGAGGAGACGATCGCGCTCGTGCACGACCGCGCCTACATCGAGGAACTGCGTGCCTTCGCTGCCCGTGGTGGTGGCTGGTTGGATGCCGATACTGTCGTTTCTCCTCGCTCCTTCGAGGTGGCACGACTCGCTGTCGGCGCGGCGGTCCACGCGGTCGATCTCGTGCTCCGGGGTGAAGTGCCTCGCGCCTTCGCGCTCGTTCGGCCGCCGGGCCATCATGCCGAACCCGATCGAGGTATGGGGTTCTGCCTGTTCAACAATATCGCCGTCGCTGCGGCGTGGGCGCTCCAGCATCATGGGCTCGAGCGGATCGCGATCGTCGATTGGGACGTCCACCACGGCAATGGGACGCAAGCAGCGTTCTACTGGACCGACCGTGTCTTCTTCGTGTCGATCCACCAGTGGCCGCTCTATCCGGGTACCGGGCGCGCCGACGAGATCGGCGAGGGACCAGGGCGCGGCTACACGCTGAACATCCCCTTGCCGCCCCGGAGCGACGATGCGGCGTATCTCCGCGCGTTCGATGAGCAGATCGAGCCACGGCTGCGGACGTACCGCCCGGAACTCCTGCTCGTCTCGGCTGGCTACGATGCGCACTACGCCGATCCGCTCGCAGCGATGGCGGTGACGGAACAGGGATTCGGAGCGATGGCAGGACGCGTGCTCGCCTGGGCACACGAATGGTGCAACGGTCGGCTCGTGCTCGTCCTCGAGGGCGGTTACAATCTGAGCGCGCTGGCATCCAGTGTCGCCGCGACGCTGGATGTGCTGGATGGCGGAGCCTAGCCGCCAGCACCAGCGAGAGGGTGAACGATGAAGATCGTTGTCGTCGACTACGGAGCCGGGAACTTAGCGAGCGTGGTCAACGCGCTCGAGCGGGTCGGTGCTCCGGCCTTCGTGAGTCGGGATCCGGCAGCACTCGCTGAGGCCGATGGCGTCATCGTGCCGGGCGTCGGTGCCGCTGCCGACACGATGCGGCATCTCAGCGAGCTCGGTTTCGTTTCGAGCTTGCGATCCATCATCGCGAACGGTATCCCGTTCCTCGGTATCTGCATGGGGTTGCAGGTGCTCCTCGAAGTGAGTTACGAGGGTGGCGAGCACCGTTGTCTCGGTGTCGTACCCGGAGTCGTGCGTCGTTTGCCCGAGTCCGTCACGGTGCCGCACATGGGTTGGAACGAGGTTCTGCTGCGTCGGCCGCACCCGCTCTTCGCGGGTATTCCGGATAGCACGGATTTCTACTTCGTCCACTCGTTCTACGCTGATCCGAGCGACGACGCGTGGATTCTCGGCGAGACCGACTACGGCGTGCGCTTCGCCAGTGTTCTCGCCCGGGGGAACGTGATGGCCACGCAGTTCCATCCGGAAAAGAGCGGGCAATGGGGGCTGCGTTTGCTCGCGAACTTCGTCGCGATCGTCGAGCGCACCCGGCAGGGCATGGCGGTGGAGGCCAGTGCGTGATCGTTATCCCAGCCGTCGATATTCGAGCAGGGCGGTGCGTCCGTCTCCTCCAGGGTGATTTCGCGCGCGAGACCGTCTACGCGGACGACCCGGTCGCGATGGCGCGCCACTGGGCGGATCTCGGGGCGCCCTGGCTCCACGTCGTCGATCTCGACGGTGCGCGGACCGGGCAGCCGGTGCAGCTCGAGCTGGTCAGCGCGATCGTTCGCGCCGTGCCGGGTGTTTCGGTGCAGGCCGGTGGAGGCGTGCGGTCGCTGGAAGCGATCGAGCGGTTGCTCGCCCTCGGTGTTGCCCGCGTCGTGATCGGGACCGTGGCACTGGAGCAGCCGGAACTCGTTGCCCAGGCGATCGACCGTTTCGGGGCCGACCAGCTGGTCGTCGCGATCGACTCGCGCGACGGTTGGGTCGCCACTCGCGGCTGGGAAACGATGGCACCGGTCCGTGCCGAAACTGTGGCGCAGCAGATGGCGAGCGTTGGAGTGCGGCGGATTCTCGCGACCGATATTGCACGAGACGGAACCATGACCTGTCCGAACGTGGAGCTCATGGCGCGTCTCGCGCGAAGTGGTGTGACAGTGATCGCGTCAGGAGGCGTGGGCCGGTACGAGGACCTCGTCGCACTGGCGGGGATCTCGGGCGTGGAGGCGGCGATCGTCGGCCGGGCACTGTACGAGGGTCGGTGGTGCCCGCAACGCGCAACGGACTGGGTCGTCGGAGGAGCTGGTTGATGGATCGTCGTTCCGATCCGGAATTCATCCAGCAAGCGCGTGAAGAGGAGCGGCGGCGACGCGAAGAGGCCCGTCAGCAAGCGATGCAGAGCCAGCTGGACGAGCTCCGGCATCGCGTGCGCGAGCTGGCGGCGCGTCAGTTGCGCCTGGAAGAGGAGCTGAAAGCGGCCGAAGCCGATTGGGCCGAGCAACGGCATGCGCTCGAGCAGCACCGGCACGAGGTGCAACAGGCCCAGCAGGCGCGACAGCTCGAAGAGGCTCGTTTCCGGCAACAGCTGACCGAGCTCGCCGTGCGGGTCGACGAGCTGATGCGGCCGATCCGCACCTTGCAAGCACAGGTCGCCGAGCTCCTGGAGGCGGTGCGGCGGCAGCGCGAGGATACTGGACAGGATACCCGGCGTTATGACGAGCTGCGGGTGTTGATCGAGCATCTGGCTGCGTACGTGGAGCGACTCGCTGCCACCGACCAGTCGCTCCGCGGGGGGCTGGAGGCCATCACGACAGAGGTCGAGCGACTCGGCCGGGAAGTGACGCGTCTGCATGATGCCATCCGTATCGTCGAGCAGGATGTCCGGCGGCGTGTCGCTGAGGTGTTGCAGGTGATCGAGACGATGCAGGTACAGCTCAAGGAGGGTGTCGCACGCGATACCCGGCTGGAGGAGGAACTGGAGCGCGTGCAGGAGGGCCTCGCTGCGATCCCTCCGCAGTTCCAGCAGGTGCATGAGCTCGCGCAACGGCTCGCCGCCGAACTGGAACGGGTGCGGAGCCATACCAGCGAGCGGGACGACCTGTTGCTCGAGCGGGTCGAGGAGCTGCGCCAGCAGTTCGATCAAGCCCTGCGTGACCTGGCGGCTGTGGAAGATCAGCGGGCCGAGCGGGTCAATCAGGAGTTCGAGCAGCTCGAGGCCGTCGATCGCGAGTTGCGGTACCGTATCGATCTCATCGAGGTGAAACTCGAGGAGCTCCGGGAAATCGACCGGCAGCTGCGGGCTGAACTCTGGCGCCTCATCGAGCAGCGTGTCCGCCTGCGCTTCGAGCAGGCACAACAAGAGCTCGAGCAGTTCATGGAACAACGCCAGAAGGCTGAGCGAGGAGACGGTACGGCGAACTGATGCTGAAGCGACGGATCATCCCTTGTCTCGACGTCACTGCTGGGCGGGTCGTGAAGGGTGTGCGCTTCCAGGAACTCCGTGACGCCGGTGATCCGGTGGAACTGGCTGCTCGCTACGATGCGGAGGGGGCCGACGAGCTCGTGTTTCTCGACATCACGGCCTCGGCCGAGGGGCGCGACACGATGGTCGAGGTGGTGCGGCGGACAGCCAAGGAAGTGTTCATCCCGCTGACCGTCGGTGGTGGCGTACGGACTCCCGACGATATGTACCGCCTGCTGCGGGCAGGTGCTGATAAGGTCAGCGTGAACACCGCGGCAGTACAGAATCCTGAGTTGATCCGGGTGTGCGCACAGCGTTTCGGGAATCAGTGCGTCGTCCTCGCGATCGATGCACGGCGACGCGCGGACGGTGTCTGGGAGGTCTACACGCACGGTGGGCGCAAGCCGACCGGTCTCGATGCGGTCGCATGGGCCCGCCGTGGTGTCGAGCTCGGAGCGGGCGAGATCCTGTTGACCAGCATGGATACCGATGGAACGCAGAGCGGGTACGATCTCGAACTCCTGCGGGCAGTCGTCGACGCGGTACCTGTTCCCGTGATCGCCTCGGGTGGTGCCGGTACACTCGAGCACCTGTACCAGGCGTTCACGGTCGGCGGCGCACATGCAGTGCTCGCGGCCTCGATCTTCCACTACGGTCACTACTCCATCGCCGATGCGAAACGCTATCTCGCCGAGCGTGGTGTGCCGGTACGGCAAACCGCTCCACCGGCTTGACCTCAGTCCCTCCCTCGGCGAGCGTTTCGGCTTGCCGAACTCGCACGAATGTCCCATTGCCCATCTTGACAACCGAGGTGCGAGCGTGGTAGCCTGCGGGCGACCGGACGGCCCTCCTCGCCGTCCGAACGGGGGACGCAGGAGCCTGGGATTGGCTCCTGAGGGTGACCGGGTCAGCGATCCGGTCAGTGGCCAGGGACGAACGAGGGAAGGGGAGTCGATTGGGAAAGACACGACTTCCAGCTCGACTGGTTTCGGCGTGTCTGGTCATCCTCGCTGTCGCCTCGATCTTTTCCCCAGTATCAGCTGCGAACGGTCTCACTCCTGGCGTGCTCGGCCAGGTGACTGGAACGAACGGTGACGGCGTCAACGTTCGGTCGGCGCCGGGTTTGGGCGCCTCGCGAGTCGGTGGTCTGCCAGACGGTACACGCGTTCGGGTCGTCGAAGGGCCGCAGGGCGCGTCCGATGGCTCTTCCTGGTACAAGGTGCAGGCTGACGGTGTGGAAGGATGGGTCATCGCCGACTATCTGGCTCCAGCCGTTCCGGCTGCGGGTGATACCGTGCAAGTGACCGGCACCGACGGGCACGGGCTGCGTGTGCGTGCCGCGGCCAGCCTCGACAGCGCCGTTCTCGCTATCATGCCGGAAGGCGGTCGGGCTGAGGTCACGGGCGCCGTCGTCGCTGACGGTTCCGGCACCGAATGGGTGCCGCTCCGCTACGACGGTATCGATGGGTTCGCGGTGCGGGCCTATCTCGTGGTGGTGGATAGCAGCTCCGGTGCGGCGAGCAGTCCGCTGGTCGTCGAGGTACGTCAGGTGGCCGACAAGCCTCAGATCCAGGCCGGTGGGAACGTCGAGGTGGTGAATACCGACGGACAAGGGCTCAACATCCGGTACGGTGCGGGGTACGACCAGCCGGTCGCGACCGTGGCTCCCGAGGGAACGGTGATGCGAGTGATCGGCGGACCGCAGACGGATAGCCAGGGCATCATCTGGTGGCAGGTCGACTACCGCGGTATCCAGGGCTGGGCTCACGGTGGCTATCTGGCACCGAGCGATCGTGCTCCGGAATCGGTCGACGCGATTCCGGCCGAATCGAATGCCGACGAGGGGCAGCAGGGGGTGCCGGCGACACCCCCGCCACCCAGCTCGGTGGGTGAGCAGATCGTCGCGACGGCGATGCAGTATCTCGGGCGACCCTACGTCTGGGGTGGAACGACGCCGGCTGGTTTCGACTGCTCCGGGTTCGTCTATTTCGTCGTCAACGAGGTGATCGGCGGCGGCTTCCCGCGTAGTCTCGAGGCTCAGGCCGTGAGCGGCGTGTATGTCGATCCTGACCACCTGCAACCGGGTGACCTCGTCTTCTTCCAGAACACATACAAGTGGGGTCTCTCGCACGTCGGTATCTACATCGGTAACGGGCGTTTCATCCACGCGGAGAACTACGCGACCGGCGTGACCATCAGCGACGTGTGGGGAGGCTATTACGGGCCACGCTACTATACGGCACGGCGCATCGTCCCCTGATCGACGGATGCACGGCTGCTCGCCCACGGCACTCTATGCCGTGGGCGACTTGTCGTTTTGCGCTGCCGGCAAGGTGCCAGGGCGGGTGCGCCTGAGCGAGCCTGATCGCTGACGCAGTCGTTCGCTCGTTGCACGGTCGCGGTGCAACATGCTGTCGATCGGACACAAGGCAGGTCACGAGGTGCCATCCGCTCCGCCGTCGGCTCACTTGACAAAGAGGTACGCGGCTACTACACTTCGTGGGTAAGACAACGCGATACCGTAAAGGCGACGAACGGAGCGAGTACGCTCGGCACGGGGCTCAGCGAGCCGACGGTCGGTGCGAGGTCGGTGCTCACGGTCGGGCGGAATGGATCCGGGAGTCGCGCCCCGAACGCCGGCCGGCAAGTAGGCGGCGCCGGATGCTCCACCGTTATCCGGAGCTCGGTATCGGATCGCGCATTGCGCGATCCCGTACCGGTCGAGGTGGGATGCTCGCGCGAGCGGCATCCAACCAGGGTGGCACCGCGGAGAACAAGACCTCCGTCCCTGTCGGGACGGAGGTTTTTCGTTGGGCAATGCACGTTCGGAGGCCGACCATGTCGACAACGACGCTGATTCGCTCCTCGCCGCAGCGCTATCGGCCATCGTTCGAGGAAGTCGCAGCGCTCGCCCAGCAGGCGACCGTGATACCCGTCTATCGTGAGCTCGACGCCGATCTGGAAACCCCCGTTTCCGCGTTCCTCAAAGTCGCCCAGGGGCCGTATGCCTTCCTCCTCGAGAGCGTCGAAGGCGGCGAGCGGCTCGCCCGGTACTCGTTCATCGGCACTGATCCGTTTCTGGTGGTCGAGCTGGATGACGGGATCGCTCGACTGCGGAGTACCGGGGTACGCGAGACGCTCGCTGCCTCGGCTCTGGCACCGTTCGGGGGGGCGGATTACTACGGGCATCCTGCTCAGGAGCAGCGGGTCGCGTTCGAGGATCCCCTGCGTTTCCTTGCGGACCTGCTCGGGCGGTATCGGACGGTGCATCTGCCCGATATGCCCCGTTTCCTCGGTGGAGCCGTCGGCTACCTCGGCTACGAGACGATCCGCTACTTCGAACCGCGTGTTCCGGCTGCACCGCAGGATACGCTGGGTCTGCCGGACGCGGTCTTTCTCTTTGTCGATTCGATGCTCGTCTTCGATCACCTCGAGCGGACGATCGCTGTCGTGAGCCACGTGCATGTGGCGGACGGCATGCCGCTCGAGCGGGCGTATGCCGAGGCAGTCGAGCGGATCGAACGGCTGGTCGATCGGTTGCGCCGGCAGTCGGTCGTGCCGGTCGGCAACGGGCCGGTGGATCCGGCGACAGTCGAGCAGCGTGTACGGCCGCACCTCGACCGAGCGACGTACGTCGGAATGGTCGAACGCGCCAAGGAGTACATCGCCGCGGGCGACATCATCCAGGTCGTGCTTTCCCAGCGGCAGGAGGTAGAGACGGGAGCGCACCCGTTCACGATCTACCGGGCACTACGACGCATCAACCCGTCGCCGTATATGTACTACCTCCGCTTCGGTGACGATGTACTGATCGGTGCGTCGCCGGAGATGCTCGTCCGGGTCGATGGACGGATCCTCTCGACCCATCCCATCGCCGGGACGCGGCGCCGTGGTCGGACTCCGGAGGAAGACGCGGCCCTCGCGGAGGAGCTCGCGACCGACGAGAAGGAGCGGGCCGAGCACATCATGCTCGTCGACCTGGCGCGGAACGACATCGGCCGCGTCGCGGCACCCGGAACGGTGCACGTGCCGCGCTTGATGACCGTCGAGCGTTTCAGCCACGTGATGCATCTGGTGAGCGAAGTGACGGGCGTCCTGTGCGACGACCTTTCGGCACTGGATGCCTTGCGCAGCTGTTTCCCAGCCGGAACGGTGAGCGGTGCACCGAAGATTCGTGCGATGGAGATCATCGCGGAACTGGAGCAGGAGCAGCGCGGCCCATATGCTGGCGCGGTCGGATACGTCGATTTCAGTGGCAACTTGGATACGGCGATCACGCTCCGGACGATCGTGATGCGGGGGCAACAGGCTTTCCTCCAGGCGGGAGCTGGAATCGTCGCGGATAGTGTGCCGGAACGCGAGCACCAGGAATGCCACCACAAGATGCGCGCGCTGATACGGGCGATCGAGCATGCCGAGCAGATGGAACGCGAACAACGGGGGAGCACGGTATGATCCTGGTCATCGACAACTACGATTCGTTCACGTACAACCTCGTGCAGTACCTCGCGGAACTCGGTGCTGAGCTGGTCGTACGCCGTAACGACCAGGTGACGGTCGAGGAGATCGAGGCACTGGAACCGGACGGCATCGTGATCTCGCCCGGACCGTGTACGCCGGGTGAGGCTGGAGTCTCCGTCCCGGCGATCGAGCGCTTCGCTGGTCGGGTTCCGATTCTCGGCGTCTGCCTCGGGCACCAGGCGATTGGCGCCGCCTATGGTGCACGCATTGTCCGGGCTCCGCGCCTGATGCACGGGAAGACCAGCCGCATTCAGCACGATGGGCAGGGGGTTTTCACCGGACTTCCCAATCCCTTCACAGCCACGCGCTATCACTCGCTCGTCATCGACGAGGCGACGCTCCCGAACGAGCTGACCGTCACTGCCCGGAGCGAGGACGGTGTCATCATGGGCATTCGTGACCGTTCCGGGCTCGTCGAAGGCGTCCAGTTCCATCCGGAGTCGATCCTGACGACGGTCGGGAAGGATCTCCTCCGGAACTTTCTCCACAGCGTGGAAGTGCACCGGCGCACGCACGCGACGGCGCGGGGAGGTGTGCGATGATCGCTCTGACTCTTCAGAAGATCGTGTCGGGTGGGGTGCTCGACGTCGAGGAAGCCGCGCAAGCGATGAGCGCCGTGATGACCGGCGAGGCGACACCAGCACAGATCGCCGCGCTAGTCACCGCGTTGCGTGTCCGCGGTGAGCGCGAGACGGAGATCGCAGGGTTCGTCCAGGCCCTCCGCGCGCACATGATCCCGGTCCAGCTGACGACCGAGCGCCCGGCCGTCGACGTCGTCGGCACCGGTGGCGACGGAGGGAGGACGTTCAATATCTCGACGGCGGCTGCCTTCGTCGTGGCAGGTGCCGGCGTGCCGGTCGCCAAGCACGGGAACCGGGCTATGTCGAGCCGGGCCGGTGCAGCCGACACGCTGGAAGCGCTGGGCGTCCGCATCGATCTCGGGCCCGAGGCAGTGGCGCGCTGCGTCAGCGAGGCTGGTATCGGCTTCATGTTCGCCCAGCGTTTCCATCCGGCTTTGCGACACGCAGCGCCGGTCCGCCGCGAGCTCGGTTTCCGCACAGTCTTCAATGTGCTCGGTCCGCTGGCGAACCCCGCGCGCGTCCGGCATCAGCTGATCGGGGTCGCGATGCCGGAGCTGGTGGAAACGGTGGCACGCGTGCTGGCATTGCTCGAGATCGATCATGCGCTGGTCGTCCATGCGGCCGACGGACTGGACGAGGTGAGCCTGGCTGCGCCGACGACAGTGTACGAGATCCGGCGGAACGGCGGTGTCGAAGTCCATCGGCACGTCGTGGAGCCGGAGAGCCTCGGGATGTCGCGGGTGCCGACGGAAGCGTTGCGCGGCGGCACGGCTGAAGAGAACGCCCGGATCGTCCGCGCTGTCCTGGAGGGGAGACCTGGACCGGCGCGCGAGGTGACGCTCCTCAATGCGGCTGCCGCGCTCGTGGCCGCCGACGCAGCCGAATCGCTGGCGGAGGGCCTGGAGCTGGCGCGGCGATCGATCGACAGTGGCGCAGCATTGGCGGCGCTCGAGCGATTGATCCAGCTCAGTAACCAGCTGGCTCCGGCGGAGGTGGTCTCGTGACGCGAACGGGCACGATCCTCGACCGGATTCTCGATCGGACGCGTTGCGACCTGGTCGATCGGCGCGCTCGGGTGCCGGAGGCGCAGCTCCTCCAGCGTGCGGCAATGATGGCACCACCGCTCCCGCTCGTGCCGGCGTTGCGGGGTACACAGGTTCGGCTCATCGCCGAGGTGAAGCGGGGGTCACCGTCGCGTGGCCTCTTCGCACCGGATGCCGATGCGGTGGCGGTCGCGGCGGACTACCTGGCTGGTGGGGCAGCGGCGATTTCAGTCCTGACGGACGAGCCGTTCTTTCACGGGCATTTGCGCGACTTGGAGTCGGTCGGCGCGCTGGCTCGACCTTCGGGAGTTCCGGTCTTGCGGAAGGATTTCGTCATCGATCCGTATCAGGTGCTGGAGGCGCGTGCGTTCGGGGCCGATGCGGTGCTGCTGATCGTCGCAGCGCTGAGTCGAGCACAACTCACTGAACTCCTCGCTGCGACGCGGGAGCTGGGACTGGAGGCGCTGGTCGAAGTGCACGACGAAGCCGAGCTCGAGGTCGCGCTGGGAGCCGGCGCGCGGGTGATCGGGATCAACAACCGGGATCTCCGGAACTTTACCGTCGATCTCGGCATCAGCGAGCGGCTGGCACCGCGTATTCCGGCCGATCGCATCGTCGTTGCTGAAAGCGGCATCCACACGCGCGAGGATGTCGAACGGCTCGCCCGGGCGGGTATCGATGCCATCCTGGTCGGGGAGTCGCTCATCACGGCGCGCGATCGCCGGGCAGCAACCGCTGCGCTGGCCGGCGTGGAGGTACAGCGATGCCGGGAATCGTGAAACTCTGCGGCATGCGCACGCCGGAGGATGCTCTCGCTGCGGCCGAAGCGGGGGCCGACTTCATCGGACTGGTCTTCGCACCGAGCCCGCGACGTGTCACGCTCGAGGAAGCGGCGGTCATTTGTCGGGTGGTCCGTGCAGTGTCGCAGCCGCCGCGGATCGTCGGCCTCTTCGTCGATGCACCGGTCGAGGAGATTCAGCAGGTCGCCGTGCTCCTGCAACTCGACGCGGTGCAACTGCACGGGAGCGAGCCGCCTGAGGTGGTGCGCGTACTCGGTTGGCCAGTGCTCAAGGCCATCCGGGTGCGAGTTGGCGAGACGGTCGAGGCCGTTCGGCAGCGGGTCGCGTCGTATTTCGCTGGTGAGCCGACACCGTACGCGGTCGTCCTCGATACCTACCATCCGCGAATGGCTGGGGGAACAGGAGAGACGTTCGACTGGTCGGTCGCTGCCGCAATCGCTCGCGAGTTCCCCGTGATCCTGGCCGGTGGACTGCGAGCGGAGAATGTCGCCGAGGCGATCGCGGCGGTACGGCCCTTCGGAGTGGACGTCTCGAGCGGTATCGAAGTTGTCGGGAAAAAGGACCCTGACCGGATGCACGCGTTCGTGGCAGCGGCGCGTACCGCTTTCGCGCGCCTTTTCGAGACGGCACGAACGGAAAGTGGAGGAACGAGATGACGACATCGGTGCAGCGCGCACGGCAGCTCCCGGACGAGCGTGGGCGTTTCGGAGAATTCGGCGGCATCTACGCTCCGGTCACGTTGCTTCCGGCGATCGAGGAGCTGATCGAAGCCTACGAGGACGCTCGCCGGGACCCCGCTTTCCAGGCCGAGTTCGAGCGACTGCTCCGCGATTTCGTCGGACGACCGACACCCCTGTACTACGCAGCGAGCCTGACCGAGAAGGTCGGCGGGGCGCGGATTTTCCTCAAGCGCGAGGATCTGGCCCATACCGGCGCGCACAAGATCAACAATGCGGTCGGTCAGGGGTTACTCGCCAAGCGGATGGGCAAGCCGCGCGTCATCGCCGAGACCGGCGCCGGCCAGCACGGGGTGGCGACGGCGACAGTGTGCGCGATGCTCGGGTTGGAATGCGTCGTCTACATGGGCGAACTCGATGTGCAGCGTCAGTCGCTCAACGTGTTTCGCATGAAGCTCCTCGGTGCGGAAGTCCGGCCGGTGCGTTCGGGGAGCCGCACGCTCAAGGACGCGATGAACGAAGCGATCCGCGACTGGGTGACCAACGTGCGCACGACGTACTATCTCGTCGGGTCTGTCGCTGGGATGCACCCGTATCCGATGATGGTGCGCGACTTCCAGTCCGTGATCGGCCGTGAGACACGCCAGCAGGTCCTGGAGATGACCGGGCGTCTTCCGGACGCCGTGGTCGCTTGCGTCGGCGGTGGTTCGAATGCGATCGGCATCTTCTCGGCCTTCCTCGACGACGAGCAGGTGGAACTGCACGGCGCGGAGGCAGCCGGTGAAGGGCTGGAGACCGGCCGTCATGCTGCGAGTCTGACAGCTGGCCGCGTCGGTGTGTTGCACGGGTCCCGGTCGTTCGTGCTCCAGGACGAGGACGGGCAGATCATCGAGGCACACAGCATCGCAGCCGGACTGGACTATCCCGGCGTTGGGCCCGAGCACGCCTACCTCAAGACGGCTGGGCGCGCGCACTATCACCCGATCACCGATGCCGAGGCGCTCGAGGCGTTCCAGCTGCTCTGCCGGACCGAAGGGATCATCCCGGCACTGGAGTCGGCGCACGCTGTCGCACTGGCGGTCCGGCTCGCGCGCGAGCGACCACGCGACCAGATCATCGTCGTCAACCTGTCGGGCCGCGGTGACAAGGACATACAGACCGTAGCCAGCGCTCTGGGGGTGACGCTGTGACCAGGAACGAGAGCCGGATCGCCGAGACGTTCGCCGCGCTGCGGGCACGGGGTGAACTCGGGATCATTCCCTATCTCACCATCGGGTACCCGGAGCGGGAGAGTGTGCTGGAGCTGGTACCGGCATTGGTCCGTGGTGGTGCCTGTGCGATCGAACTCGGTATCCCGTTCTCCGATCCGTTGGCGGACGGTGTAACGATCCAGCGGGCGAGCCACGTCGCGCTCCACAACGGCGTGACGGTCCGGTATTGCCTGGACACCGCGGCGCGGCTGCGCGAAGCAGGTGTTGACGTACCGTTCGTCTTCATGGGATACTTCAACCCACTGCTCCAGTATGGGCTGGAGCGGTTCGTGCGTGCGTGCGTCGAAGTCGGCGTCGACGGTGTGATCGTGCCGGACCTACCACCGATCGAGAGCGATGAACTGCATGCCTTGTGTCGGGCAGCGGGGCGCGATCTGATCTTCATGGTCGCGCCGACCAGTACGGAGCGGCATCTTCGCGAAGTTGCTGTTCGTGCGAGCGGCTTTCTCTACTGTGTCTCCCTGACGGGGGTCACTGGCGCGCGCGATCGCTTGCCGGAGGATCTTCCCGAATTCCTGGGACGCGTCCGTGCTGTGACAGATTTGCCGCTTGCGCTCGGTTTCGGCATCTCGCGACCGGAACACGTGGCCCAGGCACGCGAGCTGGTCGATGCGGTCGTGGTCGGGAGTGCGCTTCTGGATCGGATCGCGACAGCCGATCCAGGCGAGCGTGCAGCGGCAGCCGAAGCGTTCATCGCCTGGTTGCGAACGGGTACCGCCGCGACGGTGGGGGAGGGGTCGTAGGCGACGATGCTCCAGTGCCGTGGTATCCGCGGTGCGACGACCGTGGAGGCGAACACCGCTGAAGCGATCGTGAGCGCGACCCGCGAGTTGCTCCTCGCACTCGTGGAAGCGAATGACATCGAACCGGACCAGATCGCCAGCATCATCTTCACCACGACGCGCGACCTCAATGCGGCCTTTCCGGCGGTCGCTGCGCGGGAACTCGGTTGGGTACACGTGCCGCTTCTCTGTGCCCACGAGATGGACGTACCCGGCGCACCGCAAGGGGTCGTGCGGGTCCTCATGCACGTCAACACGGAAAAATCGCCGCGCGAGATCCGGCACGTCTATCTGCGCGGGGCGCGAGTGTTGCGGCCAGAATTCGGCCACGAACCGACGTGGATCAGCGAAGACCGTCGAGGAGCGGGAGGGATGGACCGATGATCGTCGTGATGCAGCCAGGGGCGACGAAGGAGCAGATCCAAGCGGTCATCGATCGGGTCGCCGAGTTCGGTTTTCAGACGAAGCTGGCACCGGGTGCAGAGCGGATGGTGATCGGTGTCGTGGGATCGCCGCTTCCCGATACGCTCAAGGAGGCGCTGGAGCGCCTGCCCGGTGTCGAGGAGGTGATCCGTGTCAGCAAGCGGTACAAGCTCGTCAGCCGCGAGTTCTATCCGCTCGATACCGTGATCCAGGTCCGCGATGTCACGATCGGCGGGAACGAGGTGGTCGTCATCGCCGGGCCCTGCTCGGTCGAGAACGAACGCCAGATCATCGAGACGGCGCAGGCCGTCAAGGCGGCCGGAGCCAGTATGCTACGCGGTGGTGCCTTCAAGCCCCGGACGTCCCCTTATGAATTCCGCGGGCTCGGCGAGCAGGGGCTCAAGTTACTGGCCAAGGCTCGCGAGGAAACGGGACTCCCGATCGTGACGGAAGTACTCAGCCCCGAGCACGTCGATCTGGTTGCGGAATATGCGGACGTGCTCCAGATCGGTGCCCGGAATTGCCAGAACTACCTGCTCCTGGAGGCGGTCGGTCGCGCCAAGAAGCCGGTCTTGCTCAAGCGTGGTATGTCGGTGCAGATCGAAGAGTGGTTGCTCGCGGCTGAGTACATCGCCGCGCAAGGGAACGAGCAGGTCATCCTGTGCGAGCGGGGTATCCGCACCTTCGAGACGTTCACGCGCAATACGCTCGATCTCAACGCTGTCCCAGCTGTCAAGCACCTGAGCCATCTCCCGATCATCGTCGATCCGAGCCATGGGACGGGGCGCTGGTATCTCGTCCCGCCGATGATGCTGGCGGCCGTGGCCGCTGGTGCCGATGGGATCATCGTCGAGGTGCATCCGAACCCTGACCACGCACTCTCCGACGGTGCACAATCGCTCACACCGGAGAACTTCGCAGCTGTCATGCCCAAGCTCGCGGCAGTGGCGCGCGCGATCGGCCGGAGCGTGCGCGGCGTGCCGACTGCCGAACCGAGCTTGTCGCCAGCCGATTGATGGGAAACGTGATGGCCGAAGAGACGGTCGCAAGTGTGCTGAGTGCCATCCGGTTCGGTGCCGATGGCCTCGTTCCGGTGATCGTGCAGGACGCAGCGACCGGCCAGGTGCGGATGGTCGGCTACGCGAACGCCGAGGCGGTACGCCGTACCCTGGAGACGGGTCGCGTCCATTTCTGGAGTCGGAGTCGCCAGCGACTCTGGATGAAGGGCGAGACGTCCGGCCACGTCCTCGAACTGGTCGAGTTGCGTGTCGACTGCGATGGTGATGCGCTGCTCGCTCGTGTGCGACCGCATGGACCGACCTGCCACACCGGGAAGACGAGCTGCTTCGATACCGAACCACTGGCGCGTCTCGAAGCGGCACCAGAAAGCGCTGCGATCGTCGACGAAGTCGCCCGTGTCATCGCGGCGCGGGCAGCCGATCCCCAGCCTGGTTCCTACACGAGTGCGCTGCTCGCTGCCGGGGTCGACCGGATCGCGCGCAAGATCGGCGAGGAAGCGGCCGAAGTGATCGTCGCGGCCAAGAATGGCGAGCCGGAGCCGCTCGCGCGCGAAGCGGCCGACCTGCTGTACCACCTGCTCGTCCTGCTGCAGGCATGCGGCGTTCCAGTCGAGCAGGTCTGGCAGGTCTTGCGCGAGCGGCGTGGTCACTCTTCACCGTAATACTGCGGTGGGCGAACGACCAGGCGCTGACGCTCGAGGTCGACTTCGAGGATCACCGAGCGGATAGCCGGAAGCAGAAGTTCGCTGCCGTCCGGTTGCTGGACGACGTAGACGTCGTTCGCGCCCGTTTCGAGGATCTCGACGACCGTGCCGAGGTCGTTCCCTGTCTCGTCGACGACCCGGAGACCGAGAATCTCGAAGTGATAATACTCGTCCTCCCCGAGCGGAGCTGCCTGGCTCCGGTCGATCCGCACCACCGTACCGCGCAAGGCCTCAGCGTCGTTGCGTGTCGAAATACCCTCGATCTGGAGGAGTGCCATGTCGCCCACGAGCTGGGCGCGAAGCAGGCGACGCGGTGTCGGCTCCTCGTCGAGGTAGACGTGGTCGAGTTCGGGTATCCGCTCGGGAAAGTGCGTCCAGATGCGGAGCTTGACCGTTCCCCGAACACCATGCGCACCGACGATCCGGCCGATCGAGAGGCGCTCGGGCAAATCAGGTCGTTCCGGTCGCCGCTGGTGACTGTGGTTCGACCTGGTCATCGATCGTGAGGCTCGCGTGGACACCTTGTCGCACGGCCGAAATCGCGAGCATCGTGCGGATCGCTCGCGCTATCCGTCCCTCGCGACCGATTACCTTCCCGAGCTGGTCGTGCGGGACGGACAGGCGCAAGATGACGGTGCGGCCGCGACGCCGGGTGCGCACCTGGATGGCATCCGGATCGTCGACGAGCTGGCCGGCGATGTATCGAACGAGGGTCGCCAGGCGCGACATGGCAAGTTCCGGATCGACGATCGGCTGCTCGCGTCGTGGTGGGCGGTTGCGCGGACGCTGGGCGTCGCGGCGTTGCACGGTCAACCCCCTCTAGGCATTCGATTCCTGATTGGCTGACTCGGTGGAGGCTTCGGGTCGTGCCTGCTGCACGGTGCCCTGCCCCGCTTGGCGTGGCGGGAGAACACCGGCACGCACGAGAAGAGCCCGCACCGTATCGGTCGGTTGCGCGCCGTGCTCGAGCCACCAGCGTGCGCGCTCGACGTTCACTTCGAGCGTGTACGGATCGGTTCGCGGATTGTAATAGCCGATCACCTCGATGAATCGACCGTCCCGCGGCCAGCGTGCTTCCGCCGCGACGATACGATAGTGTGGCTGCTTCTTCTTGCCCATTCGGCGTAGACGCAGTTTGATCATGGTCGGTTCGCTCCACCCTCCGTCACTCTCGCACCGAGCGTCCATACTCGTACTACGGCAAATCATCGACCCGACGGCCGATGCGCACTTGCAAACTGTAGCAGCGCCGAGACCGCTCCGTCAATCGGGGCATTCGGCACGAACGCGGAGCGAGCAGGTTGCCGCTGGCGTGTCGAGTTGGCACACTGGCAGGTGCCCAGAGGGGAGACCGACTGGCATACGCCCAGCTGGGGTGTGGGACAGACGGGAGGGAAGGGCTGGGCATGGCGAGTCCGAGCCGCGCTGATCTGTATGCGTCCCGTTTCCCGCTGCTCGTCCTCCAGAGTGCCGTGCTCCTTCCTGGCAACGCGATCACGATCGCGGTCGGTCGGACTGAGGCTCGCCGGGCGATCGAGCTGGCCCGGCAACAACAGGCCGCGCTCATCGTCGTAGTGTACGCTGATGGTCGAGCTCCGACAGCGCTGACGCACCAGATCGGCACGCTGGCACGAATCGCCGAGGTGACGGCGCAAGCTGGCCACCGTCTCCAGGTTCGCCTCGAGGGGATCCGGCGGGTTCGTCTCTTGACGGCCGATCTTTCCGCCTCTGTCCCGCAAGCACGCGTTCAGCAGCTCATCGCCGAGGTCAGGCCTGATACGCATCAGGTTGTCGAGCGGCTGCGACAGCGTCTGGGGGAACTCGCCCAGTACCTCGGTGTTCCGGACGACGACTGCCGGCGGACACTCGACGAGACCGACGATCCTGACCGGTTCGCCGATCTCCTCGCCACGCAGCTCGTCCGCGATCTCTCCTACCGCCAGCGTCTCCTGGAACTCGTCGATCCGCACGACCGGCTCGAGCAGCTGGCAGCGCTGATCGAGCGCGAACTCGCACGCCGGAACAACGCGCCCGAGCCTGTGCCGGTAACCAACGGCGGCTCGAGCGGGTCACGGCTCGCCAGTGAAGCTGTGCCGTTCACCGACGAACCGAGCGACGCCCGCGAGGAAGCGGAGCTCCTGCGCCGCCGTCTGGCCGAGTGCGGGGCGCCGCCACACGTGCGCGAGCGGATCGAGCAGGAGATCGACCGTCTGTCCCGGATGCCGCGGATGACCGCGGAAGCGACAGTCGCACGCACTTATATCGAGACGGTGCTCAGCGTACCGTGGGCCGTCGAAACACCGGAAACACTCGATCTCGAGCGGGCGCGGGCGATTCTCGAGCGCGACCATTTCGGGCTCGACCAGGTGAAGGAACGGCTGCTCGACTACCTGGCGGTGCGGGCGCTCACGGGTGGTCGCGCACACGGGACGATGGTGCTCTGTTTCGTCGGCCCGCCCGGTGTCGGGAAGACGAGCCTCGCGCGCTCGATCGCCGAAGCGCTGGGTCGTCGTTTCGTCACGGTGAGTCTCGGGGGCGTCCGTGACGAGGCCGAGATCCGTGGGCATCGGCGCACGTATCTCGGGGCCTATCCCGGTCGCATCGTCGAGGCGTTGCGACGGGCGGGAGCACGCAATCCGGTCATCCTGCTCGACGAGATCGACAAGCTGGTGGTGGACTACCGGGGCGATCCGGCTGCTGCCTTGCTCGAAGTCCTCGATCCTGAGCAAAATCGGTACTTCCTCGACCACTATCTGGATCTTCCTGTCGACCTCTCGTCGGTGCTCTTCATCGCGACGGCCAACTCGCTCGAGCCGTTGCCGCGCCCCTTGCGTGACCGGCTGGAAGCGATCGTCATCGAGGGGTACAGCGAGGAGGAGAAGCGGGAGATCGGTCGGCGCTACTTGCTCCCCCGCCAGCTGGCTCTGCATGGTCTTCCGGAAGGCATGCTCGACTTGACCGATGCCGCTTGGTACGAGCTCATCACCGGCTATACCCGCGAGGCGGGGGTACGGGAGCTCGAACGACAACTGGCGGCGCTGTGCCGGAAGGTCGCCCGCGAGGCGATCGAGTGCGGACAGGCGAACGGCCAGCTCGCGCGTCGCCGGGTGACCCCGGCGGTCTTGCGCCGATACCTCGGTCCAGCGCCCTACCGCGAACTGGTGGCGCATCCGGAACCGCAGATCGGCGTGGCTTACGGACTCGGGGCGACGCCGCTCGGTGGGATGCTCGTACCGGTCGAGGTCTTGGTCATGCCGGGGCGCGGCGAGCTCCTCGTCACCGGACAGGCTGGCGAGATCCTGCAGGAGTCGGCCCGGGCAGCGCTGAGCTGGGTGCGAGCGCACGCGCAACGTTTCGGACTCGCGAGAGACTTCGCCGAGCGACTGGACGTCCACGTCCATCTGCCGGAAGGGGCACTGCCCAAAGACGGCCCGTCGGCTGGTCTCGCGCTCGTGGTGGCTCTGGTGTCCGCGGTGACCGAGCGGCCGGTGCGTGCCGATTTGGCGCTGACCGGGGAGATCACCTTGCGCGGACGGGTGCTCCCAGTCGGTGGCTTGCGGCAGAAGGTGCTGGCCGCACAGCGAGCTGGCCTGCGTGGATTGGTCGCGCCGATCGGTAACCGAGCCGAGCTGGCGCGCTTCCCGGCGGGTGTGACACGTCGGCTGACGATTCACTGGGTCGAGAGCGTCGAGCAGACGCTGTCGCTCGCCCTGCTCGACCGTGTCGAGCCAGCACGAGCGGGTCACGAGTTCGCGTCGCCGGCTCAGGAAGAGTAGGTCAGCCGGTACCTTCGGAGAGGTCGGTCCCGAACGGATAAGGCCGCATGCCCGGAACCTCTCGAGTCTCGTTCTCGATGCGGTACGGAACGGCGGTCAAGGTGGATCGGACTTGCCTTCGAGGCGCACCTGTGGTAGAGTGGCACGTGGACGCTCCGGTGCGGTGAGCGGAGCGGGATCACGATGGGGCAGCGAACGGTGTTAGGAAGCTGGTTGCCAACCGAGAAACCGATGCTCCGGCCGTTCGCCGTGCGCTGCGCGGTGATCCCCGCACCTATCCCCGCCCCCAGGCCTCTGGGGGCTCCTGCCGCAACCGGAAGCGTGGGCGGATGGTCCGATTGACCTGACGCGCCAACGGAGAGTCCGGAGCGGCGGTGAGCCCAGCAGCTCACCGCCGATTTTGTTTTCTCGGACGAGTGGCGGAACGCAAGGTTGTGGAGGGAGTGTCGAACGATGTGCCCGGAGTGTGGTGCGGATCTCGGTCTCACGGATGTCGAGGTCGGGGAGATCGTCTCCTGTCCGGAGTGTGGAGCCGATCTCGAGGTCCTCTCGGTCGATCCGTTGCAGCTCGGGCTCGCTCCGGCCGAAGAAGAGGACTGGGGTGAGTGACGATGAAGACGGTTGCCCTCCTGGCCGAGCGGCTTCGCGTCGAAGAGCGGTTGCTCCAGCAAGCGTTCGCTGCCGTCGGCTGGGAGGCGCAGCTGTGCGATCCGAACGACCTCGCGATTCCACTGCAGGAGACCGCCGAGCCGTTGCCGTCGGTCTCGCTCGATCGAGAGCGTGCGACGAGCGAGTCGACCGCTCTCGCGGCGCTCCTGGCGGCACGCGGTGGGACGGTGGTGAACCGCCCAGCGACGACGCGTCTTTTGGCCGACCGGTTGGCCTTCTTGCGCCACCTCATCGTCGCGGGTATACCGACTCCGCCGACCGTGGTCGCCTTCGGCGAGGCAGCGACGTTGCGGGCGATCGCGTCACTCGGCTATCCGGTCTATCTCAAGTCCCTCGTGGTCGATCCGACCATGCCGGTCGCGTATGTCGAGGACCCGGATGCCGCCGAGGCACTCGTCGAGCACCGTCGGGTATTGGGTGACGAGCGGGCGGTGCTCGTCCAGAAGGCGGTTGCTGAACCGGAAGCACTGCGACGACTGGTTGTCGTCGGAACGGAACTGCTCGCAGTCATCCGAGGGCGCGGTGGCGAGCAACCGCTCGTGCTCGAAGACCGTGACCGGTGGCAGACGCTGGCGATGGCCCTGGTCAGCCGACTCGGCAGTGGTGTGTATGCCGTCGATGCGGTCGACACTGAGCGTGGGCCGATTGTCGTCTCGGCCGAGAACCTCGTCCATTTCCGCGAGTTGGCTGAGCATGGTCTTCCGGTGGCCGAGCGGATCGCAGCGTTCGTGATCGAGCAGGTGCACGAGGAACAAGCGGAACGCGGGGGAACGGCATGACGACGGAACTCGCTGTCGAGGCTGCTGCGTTTCTCGAAGCCTTCCTCCGGATCCCGAGCCTGTCGGGGCAAGAAGCTGCTGCCGTCGAGTGGCTCTGCACCCGGATGGCAGAACTCGGTTACGAGGCTGGCCCCGACGAAGCGGGCAACGCGATCGGTGTCCGCGGGAGCGGCCCCCGCGAGTTGATGTTGCTCGGTCACATCGATACCGTTCCGGGTCGTATTCCGGTCCGGCAGGTGGATGGACTACTCTACGGCCGTGGTGCTGTCGATGCGAAGGGCCCGCTGGCAGCCTTCGTGCTCGCTGGAGCTCGTGCGCAGTTACCTCCGGGCCTTCGCCTGACGGTCGTCGGAGCGGTCGAAGAGGAAGTGATGAGTTCGCGAGGAGCGAACTGGTTGGTCGAGCATCACCCGCGGCCCGATGCAGTGATCATCGGTGAGCCGAGCGGTTGGGACGGCGTGGTACTCGGCTACAAGGGCTCGGTCGCGATCGAGTACCGGATCGTGCGCCCCTCGGCACATGCAGCCGGACCCAGCACTACAGCAGCCGAAGACGCTGTCGCGTTCTGGAACGCGCTCGTGGCCTGGTGCGAGGAGCAGAGCGCTGGCCGAACGCGGGAGTTCGATCGAGTCACGCCGACGCTCCTGAGTATCGTGACGAGCGGTGATGGACTGACCGAGCAGGCCTGGCTGCGCGCGAACTTGCGCCTTCCGCCCGGCTTCGCGCCGGAGAAGGCGGTCGCGGCGGCGCAGCGGCTGGCCGGCTCCGGTGAGGTCGTGGCCACCGTGAATGCAGCGGGGTTCCGGGTCGACAAGCGGTCGCCGCTCGTCTCGGCGTTCCTGTCGGCGATCCGCGAGCTCGGCGGCGAGCCGAAACTCAAGGTGAAGACCGGCACGTCCGACATGAACATCGTCGGTCCAGCCTGGGGCTGCCCGATCGTGGCCTATGGACCGGGCGATTCGCGGCTGGACCATACACCGAACGAGCATATCGCGATCGACGAATTCGTGCGTGGCATTGCGGTTCTGCAACGTGCGATCGAGCGCGTTGCGCATCAGATCGTGGGTGGGCGATGGGGGGACGAGTCGTGAGCGCAGCACGGATCGGGGTTCTGCTCTCGCATGTCCGGGAAGAAGAGAAGCTCTTGCTGCGTGCGCTCGCCGAGCGTGGCGCGGAAGTGATCCGCCTCTATGACCGGCAGCTCGTCTTCGATCTCACCGACGAGGGCTCGTGGCCACAGATCGACCTGGTCCTGGACCGCTGCATGGCGCACAGCCGTGGCCAGGTCGCCTTGCACCTATTCGAGTCGGCCGGAGTGCCGACGATCAATCGGAGTCAGGCGACAGCGATCGCCGATGACAAGGTGCTCACGACGCGTCTCCTCGCAGCAGCTGGCGTGCCGACCTTGCGCACGATGGTCGCGTTCGACGTCGAGAGCGCACTCGCTGCGCTGGAGCGGCTGGGATACCCGGCGGTGATCAAGCCGGTCACCGGTTCGTGGGGCCGGCTGCTCGCTCGCGTCAACTCGCCGGCTGCAGCGCGGGCGATCCTGCAGCACAAGCGGACGCTCGGCTCGTTCCACCACGGTGTCTTCTATCTTCAGGAATACGTCGAGAAGCCGGGGCGGGATATCCGCGTCTTCGTAGTAGGGGATCGGGTGGTCGCGGCATCCTACCGGATGGCCGATCACTGGGTGACCAATGTGGCGCGCGGTGCTGTCTCGCAGCCGTGCCCGGTGACACCGGAAATCGAGAGCGCCGCCTTGCGCGCCGTACGGACGATCGGACTCGATATCGCGGGCGTCGACCTGGTCGAGACGGCTGACGGTCTGAAGGTTCTGGAAGTCAACGGCGGAGTCGAGTTCAAGGGGCTGATGCGGACAACCCATGTCGATGTGGCTGGGCTGATCGCGGAGTACGTGCTGGCACGGGCGACGCAGGGAGCGTCGCCTGTGATGGTTCTGAGCCACTGATGTCATCCGACTGGGAGGGAGAGGCGGTACCTGGATGACGGTCACGGTTTCGATCCTGGGCGGCTCCGGCTATACCGGTGGGGAACTCTTGCGGTTGCTCTTGAGCCACCCGGAAGTGGAAGTCAAGCAGGTCACCTCGCGGTCGCGCGCCGGCAAGTTCGTGCACACGGTGCACCCGAACTTGCGCAAGCGGACGACGCTCAAGTTCGTCCCGCCGGAGGCGCTGGAACCGGTCGATGTGCTCTTCGCTTGCTTGCCGCACGGAGAGACGGCACCGATCGTCGATCGCTTGCTGGAACGCGCGCCGGTCGTGATCGATCTCTCGGCCGATTTCCGGTTGCGCGATCCGCAGGCCTATGAAGTCTGGTATCGCTGGTCGCATCCCAGGCCGGAGCTTTTGAGCCAGGCGGTGTACGGCCTCCCGGAACTCCATCGCGAGGAGATCAAGACAGCGCGCTACATCGCTTCGCCAGGCTGCAACTCGACTGCCGTGATCCTGGGTCTGGCGCCGCTCTTCCGGGCCGGGCTGGTCGACCTCGACATGCCGGTCACGGTCGAGTGCAAGGTGGGCTCGTCGGGCGCTGGCGGTGAAGCTGGGCCCGCCAGCCATCACCCGGAGCGGAGCGGCGTGATCCGGCCGTTCAAGCCGGGCGGCCACCGGCACACCGCCGAGGTGCTCCAGGAACTGACGGTGTGCGGCAAGACGCCGTCGCTCGGCCTCTCGGTCACGAGCGTCGAAGCAGTCCGCGGTATCCTGGCGACCGCCCACGTCTTCCCGAACCGGCTGCTCACCGACCGTGACCTCTGGCAGGTATACCGCTCTGCCTACGGGCAGGAGCCGTTCGTCCGCCTGGTCAAGGAGACGAGCGGTCTCCACCGTTATCCTGAGCCGAAGATCCTGGCCGGATCCAATTACTGCGACATCGGCTGGGAGCTGGACGAACTGCCGGGTGGACGCCAGCGTGTGGTCGTGATGTCCGCGATCGACAACCTGATGAAGGGTGCGGCCGGCCAGGCGGTCCAGGCGATGAATATCCGGTTGGGCTTTCCGGAGACGCTCGGTCTGGAGTTCCCCGGACTCCACCCGCTGTGAGGACAGAAGCGTGCGACGTCGGTGGTTGGTTGTCGGCATCTTCGCGCTCGGGATCGGTCTCGGTTGGGCCCTCGCCCGGCGGCGACCCTTCTCGGCGCGGTTCGCCTGGTTCCTGACGCTGCCCGGAGCGCGGGCGATCGCCCGGCCCGAAGAGTTGGCGAAGCTCCTCGAGGTGCAGCCAGGGATGCACCTCCTCGATGCGGGAGCAGGCCCTGGTCGCTTGACCATCCCGCTCGCGGAAATCGTCGGGCCGACTGGTTCGGTCACTGCGGTCGATGTCCAGCCGCGGATGCTCGAGTATGTTCGGCAGCGGGTAGCCGAGCGTGGGGTGACGAACGTCCGACTGCTCCTGGCCGAGCTCGGGCGGGGGACGCTGGCTGCACTCGAGCCAGAGACCTACGACCGCGCGCTGCTCGTGCACGTGCTCGGCGAAACCGACGATCCCGCTGCGACGTTCCGCGAGCTCGCGGCTGTGCTCCGGCCTGGCGGGCGGCTCGCGGTCGTCGAGCACGTCGGTGACCCGCACTACGTGCGGTACGCGCGTGTGCGCGAACTGGGCGAAGCGGCCGGTTTGCGTCTCTTGGAGGAGCGGCGATTTCTTCTCGGTCACACGACGGTCTGGGAGAAACCACACGACGGTGCGACGAAGGGAGCGGCGTGACAGCGATGCTGGTGGTGAAGCTCGGTGGGAGTGCAGGCATCGATCCGGCGCTGACGCTCGACGATCTGGCGGCCCTCTGGCCGGAGCACCGGATCGTGTTCATTCACGGTGCCAACGCCATGCTCGACGAATGGACGCGCCGGCTCGGGCGCGAGCCGCGACTCGTGACCTCGTCGACCGGCCAGGTGAGCCGCTTCACTGACCGGGAGACGATGGACCTGATGCTGATGGTCTACGCTGGTCTCGTGAACAAGCGGCTGGTCGAGGGGTTGCAGCAGCGTGGTGTCAACGCGGTCGGCCTCACCGCGATGGACGGCCGGATCGCGAGCGGGCCGCGCAAGGACACGCTGCGCGCGATCGAGAACGGGAAGCCGAAGGTCCTCCGCGGCGACTATGCCGGCAGCATCGAGCAGGTCGAGACACGACTGCTGGAACTGCTCCTCGACAATGGCTATCTGCCGGTGCTCACGCCGCCAGCGGTGAGCCACCAGGGCGAAGCGATCAACGTGGACGGCGACAAGCTGGCGATGCAGCTGGCTGTGGCGTTGCGGGCCGAGGCGCTGGTCATCCTCTCCAATACGCCTGGACTCCTGCGCGACGTGCGCGATCCGGAGTCGCTCATCGCGACTGTCGACGTGAGCGATCCGGCGAGCGTCGAGGCAGCGATGACGGCGGCGCAAGGTCGCATGAAGAAGAAGGTCGAGGCTGGCTGCAAGGCCGTGCAGGCCGGGATCGGGCGCGTCGTCTTCGCCGATGCGCGCGTTCCGCAGCCGATCCAGCGTGCCCTGGCGGGGGTGGGAACCGTCCTGACCGCTGGTAGTCCTGTCGAGGTGCGGCCATGACGGCGCGATCGACGACCGCCATCCTCCAGCTGGACGAGTCGCTGCAGCCGCCGCTCTACGCCAAGCGTGGCATCGCACTGGTGCGCGGGGAGGGTGTCTGGCTCTACGACAGTGACGGCCAGCGGTACCTCGACCTGATGAGCAACTACGGCGTGAATATCCTGGGTCACGCGCACCCACGCGTCACGGCAGCGATCGTCGGGCAAGCGAGCCGGCTCCTGAGTTGCCACCAGTCGTTCGCCTCGGATGTCCGGGCAGCGTTTCTCGAGAAGCTGCTCGCGGTCGCACCGCACGGACTCGCGCGGGCGTTCCTGAGCAATTCGGGTGCGGAAGCGGTCGAGGCTGCACTGAAGTTCGCCTGGGCGGTCACTGGCCGGCGCAAGGTCGTGGCGGCGAAGCGCGGGTACCACGGACGCACGCTGGGGGCGCTGGCGGCGACAGGCGAGCCGAAGTACCGGCAGCCGTTCCTCGCGGTCTTGCCGGAGGTCGTGCACGTCACGTACGGAGACGTCGCGGCGCTCGAGTCGGCGGTCGATACGGAGACGGCTGCGGTGATCCTCGAGCCGGTGCAAGGCGAGGCCGGTATCTACCCGGCACCGCCGGAATACCTCGCGGCAGCACGACGGATCACGCGTGAGCGCGGAGCGCTCTTGGTGTTCGACGAGGTACAGACTGCCTTCCGAACCGGGGCCTGGTTCGCCTGCCAGCATGCGGGCGTCTCTCCCGACCTGCTCTGCGTCGCCAAAGGATTGGCCAACGGTGTCCCGATCGGCGCGACCTTGATGACGGAAGACGTCGCGCTCGCTTTGCCGACCGGCGTTCATGGCAGCACCTTCGGGGGCAACCCGCTCGCCTGCGCGGCCGGTCTGGCGACGCTGGAGACACTGGAAGACGACGGGCTGATCCCGATGGCCGGGGAACTCGGTGCCTATTTCCGCGAGCGACTCGAGGCTCTCGGGCACCCGCTGATCCGGGAAGTGCGCGGCATCGGACTCATGCTCGGCCTCGACCTCAAGACCCGAGCGACGCCGGTGCTGAAGGCCCTGCAAGAACGCGGTGTCCTGGCGCTCCCGGCCGGAACGACGGTCGTGCGCATCTTGCCGCCGCTCGTCCTGACGCGCGAGGATATCGACGACGCGGTACTCCGAATCGGCGAAGCGCTGGATGCGGTACGAGCTGGCTGAACGACGATCGGAGGCCCAGATGTCCGAGCAGCGCCCCGGCGATTCCACGCGCGTGCTTTTGCGCAGCTTCGGTGTGATGGTGACGACGTACGAGGAGCGGATGGCGCAGCTCCTCGAGCAGGCTGGACGAGGCGATCTCGCGCCGGAGGAGGCGCTGCAGCTCGCGAGCAGCGCGCTCGCCCTCTCGGCTCGCCTGACGCGACGGCTGCGCGAGATGACCGAGCACGTGCTCGCGACGGAGGCGCAGTACCTCAGCGAGCTGCAGGAGCGCCTGGCCCAGCGGTTCCCGAGCGTGCGCGTCGAGCCGGAGGAGTGAACAGGCGAGCGCCCACTGGGCACCATCTCGCTCGAGCCAGTACGGGCTGAGAAGGCGTTTTCGGCTCGCTCATCGCTGTCACGTTCGGCTGGCGAGGCGTGCGCTGCACGTTTCCGGGTGCATGCCAGGGTAGTGCGACTCCTCGGTCAGGAAGCCTGCACGCCGATCTGAGTCCCGACTGACCCCGACTTGCCGAGCGAGACGGCATCAGCTTGCCTGCGCGTGAATCGGGCTACAGCTGATCGACTTCCCAGGGTTCGCAGCAGGCGAGGTCAGGGGCAGTGCCGTCCGGCGAGATAGCCTGACTGGGCACCCTCCGGACGGCGTGCTACCCCGCTCGCGCTGGTCATTGGGGTTCCCATCACGCTACCTCGGTAGCGCCGGCGGTACCGTATGGCTCCGGTTTCGCTTGCCGGAACGGCAGCGAGCATGGTATGGTTCCGGCAACCGACCGACTGCCCGGAAGGGGCGTCCGCGATGACCCGCATCCTGCTCCTGGCGGACGAGGCGCTCGGCTGGCAGGACCTGGCACGCCAGCTCCGCGCCTGCCCAGGCGTGACCGCCGTCCAGCTCACCCACGACCGTGCCACCGCGCTGGCGCTCCTCGTCCGCTTCCAGCCCGACCTCCTCGTCCTCGGGAGCGATCACCTCGCCGAGCCACCGGACCCAGCACTCCTCGCGCTCCTCGCCCAGCAGCCGAGCCTGCTCCTCGCCCGCACGCTCCAGTCCCACCTGCTCCACAGGCTCCTCACGGCCGGGTTGCCGCTCCGTGGTCTCCTCACCTGGGCCGATCTCGACCGGGCGGCGGTGCCCGTCCTGCTCGCCGTGTTCAGCCACAGCCCGCTGCTCGTGGCCGGGCCGACAGCGGCTGCCCAGCTGGCCGCGCTGTGGCGGGAGCAGGTGGGACGTCCGCGGCTGAGCCCGGTGGAGCAGCAGCTCCTGCCGCTCCTGGCCGACTGGCACCTCACCTATGGGGCGATCGGGGCACGGCTGGGCATCGCTCCGGCGACGGTGAAGGGGCGGGTGCGGCGGCTGGCGGCCAAGCTGGGTGTAACGGGGGGACGACTGGCGGTGGTGGAGGCGGCGCGCCGGCAGGGGCTGCTGCCCCGCTGAGGGGGTGGAGGACAGCGGGGTGCACCCTCGGTGGACAGCACTGTCCACCGAAAGGGACTGGTTTCGGTCACCCGTGCGGGCCGACACTTGGGATGACGGACTACCGGAGAAGGACCGGACGTGGCGGCGCGCACCGCGACGACGGTCGGGAGCGAGCACGGTGCTGGCCCGGCTCGTTGGCGAGGGATGACGCGACCAGTGGCAGCAGAGGAGCAGGGAGCAGGGAAGGCGCGGCCCCGGTGGGCCGTCGAGCCGGTCGAGACGACCGTGGTCGCTGCTGGCGCGACGCAGAAGCTCCGCGAGGAGCTGCTGGCCGGGGCCGGACCTTCCGGCGGTGCTCGGTGCGGCAGAGCTTGCCGAGGCGCAGGCAGCCGAGCACCGGCTGGCCGACGGGCGGACGCTGTGGCTGATCGTCGCAACAGTGACCGAGCAGGTCGGTATCCCGGCACTGCGCGACGATCGTGGACGCTCGGCGGCCTTCCTGATCGACGTGGGGAACCCGTGCGTCTCATCCGGTTCAGCGAGAACGGTCAGCTAGTACGGGTGAACCACTCTGAACAGGTTTTGCAGGAGTGCCGTCCTATGAGGTGCCATGCAGCTGCTGTTGCCGGTTCGATCGGCGAGCGTTCGTCAGTTGCTGCCAAGCGTGCCTCTCCGTCTGTATTCCCCCTTCCTGGCGCTGTCTTGCCTGCGTGCTCATCTCCTACGGTGCAGTCTGCCTGTGGGCATCCTGCCCGGGCGGGTGGGGTTGCACGTGCTGCTGCCTCGTCCCGCCGGGCTGAGGAAGCCCTGAGGAGGTGGATCTATGCCGTGGAGCCTGCTCGCGACCTGGTGCTGGTACACCATCGCCGTGCTCGTTGTGTGCGAAGCGTTTACGGAACTGGTCACGGGCACCTCCCTCGCAACGAGACAGCCGCTGACCAGGCGTCGGAAGGTCCTCGCTGGAGCGATCGTGCTCGTCACGCCACTGTGGCTCGTGCTCTGGTGGGATCGTGGGTGGTACCGGTACTGGGCCAGCCCGGCAGCAGCGAGTGTGGCCGGAGTGCTCGTGCTGATGCATGTGTGGGCCCTGCTACGCCGGGTACGGCAGAGAGGACGAGCCAGTGGAAGGACGCCTCTGCACGGGAGCGAAACAGCACGTTCGGCCTAGGCTATCCGTGCATGACTACACCGCGCTGGTGGGTTAGCCCTCTGAAACGCTCGTCTGTACCCACTGGAGTTGGCAGGGGCGTCATGACCGCACGGGACACCCCGGGTCAGGTGGCAGTCTTCCGATACCGGCTCGATGCGAGTTGCTTGTGGCGGTCGTGCGTCTGGTGATGCGACTGTTGCTGGCAAGAGCCGCCGTGGGGACCGTGAGCGAGGCGCTCAGCCTGGATGGAGGAGGATTCTCCCATGCTCTCGGAAAGCTGGTATCCGCTCTTCTCAGCTGTCGCCTACTTCGGTAGCCTCGCGCTCCTGATCGTGGCCCACGTTCGTTGGGTCATCCGGCGCTTCCGTTCGTACCGAGTACTCGACTGGGCTTACGAACTCCTGGTCACCTGGCTCATCGGAGTAGCCCTCTGGCAGGGGATCCGGCGGGGGCCGGTCTGGGACACCGACCTCGCGGGAAGCCCGGTCTGGCTGCGCGGCCTCATCGCCATCGCCATTCTCATCTTTTCGATCCACGTGACGTGGTGGCTCGAGCGGAAGGCGAGCCGCCCGGAGCAGCCGGAGAACGGGGTACGATCATCGGAGGGATGAGAGCCAGCGTCGCGTCTCGCGGCGTCGGCTGCTAGCGCGTGGGGCGAGCCGGACCTGGAGAAGCGACTGCTATCGCCCGGAACTGGGCTGTCCGGTCCCCGGGAGTCGCAAGCGCAGGCCGTAGGAGGACGAGCCTGGCTGTGTAGACGACTGCGTCGGAGGACCCGCGCGACCAGATCGGGGAGCGAGCGCGGTAGAGACGAGCGAGCTCTCCTGGCTGTGGCAGTCTCAGCCGTGGAACCGTCTGAAGACGCTCGCGCTTCGGTCGAGGATGTCCCCATGGGTTCGGGGATGCTCTCGTGTCGTTGGCTGGTCAGGCTGCTCGGCGGCGGTAGCCAGAGCGTGGCAAGGGTGTCGTCGGCGATCCGTCATCGCCGTGGGGTACGGAGCTGGCCGCGCGGTAAGGCCCTGCGTTGACGGTACGCGGCAGTGACCGGTACGCTTGCCCGGGAGGCCGTCCCGCTGGACGGGTCGTGGTGTTCAGCCGATCGACCCCGGCCGCTCGTGCACCGTGACGACAACGTGGATGCTCGGTTCTCGACCCCGCGATCCTGGACGTGGAGGTGGGATGCGATGACGCAGGTGGCGCATTCGGACGAACTCGCTCCGGCGTATCAGCCACGAGCGGTCGAGTCGCGCTGGTACGACTGGTGGGAGCAGCAGGGCTACTTCACCCCGACCATCGACTGGAGCCGGAAGCCCTTCGTCATCATCATGCCGCCACCGAACGTCACTGGCGAGCTGCACATGGGGCACGCCCTGTTCGTCGCGATCGAGGACCTGATGATCCGCTGGCGGCGGATGCAGGGCTATCCGACGCTGTGGCTCCCCGGGGCCGATCATGCAGGCATCGCTGGCCAGTGGGTCGTCGAGCGCGAACTCCTGAAGGAGGGGCTCACCCGGCACGATCTCGGGCGCGAGAAGTTCCTCGAGCGCGTCTGGGACTGGATGAACCGCTACCGCGGTCGGATCCGCGAGCAGTTGCGCATTCTCGGTGCCTCTTGCGACTGGACGCGCTTCCGCTTCACGATGGATCCCGGCCCCTCGCGGGCGGTCCGCACCGCTTTCAAGCGGCTGTACGACAAGGGGCTGATCTATCGCGGCGAGCGGCTCATCAACTGGTGCCCGCGCTGCATGACGGCGCTCTCCGACCTCGAGGTGGACCACGAGGAGCTCGAAGGGACGCTCTACTTCCTCCGCTATCCGGTCGAAGGGAGCGACGAATCGGTCGTCGTGGCGACGACGCGACCGGAGACGATGCTCGGCGATACGGGTGTGGCGGTCCATCCGGAGGACGAACGCTACCGGCATCTGATCGGCAAGACGGCGATCCTCCCGCTGCTCGGGCGGCGCCTCCGCATCGTCGCGGACGAGGCGGTCGATCCCGCGTTCGGGACGGGTGCGGTCAAGGTGACGCCCGCACACGACTTCACCGACTTCGAGATCGCGCAGCGGCACGACCTGCCGCCGGTCAACATCCTCAACCCGGACGGCACGCTGAACGAAAACGCTGGACCGTTCGCTGGGCTCACGATCCAGGAGGCACGGCGGCGGGTGGTCGAGGAACTGGACCGCCAGGGGTACCTGGTGCGGACGGAGCCCCACCGCTACAGCCTCGGGCACTGCCAGCGCTGCGGCACGGTCGTCGAGCCGATGATCAGCAAGCAATGGTTCGTCAAGATGGCCCCGCTGGCCCAGCCGGCCATCGAGGTAGCACGCAACGGGACGCTCCAGTTCATCCCGGAGCGGTTCCGAGCGGTCTACCTCCACTGGCTGGAGAACGTGCGCGACTGGTGCATCTCGCGACAGCTCTGGTGGGGGCATCGCATCCCGGTCTGGTATTGCCAGGACTGTGGTCGACTCACGGTGACCGCTGAGGAAACGGTCGAGCGGTGCGAGCACTGCGGCAGCACGCGGATCGAACAGGATCCGGACGTGCTCGATACCTGGTTCTCGAGCGGGCTTTGGCCTTTCAGTACGCTCGGCTGGCCGGACGATACCGAAGATCTCCGCTACTTCTACCCCGGCTCGGTGATGGAGACGGGCTACGACATTCTCTTCTTCTGGGTCGCCCGGATGGTCTTCCTCGGGCTCGAGTTCATGGGTGAAGTGCCGTTCTACACGGTCTACCTCCACGGAACCGTCCGAGACGAGCGTGGCCAGCGCATGAGCAAGACGAAAGGGAACGTGATCGATCCGACCGAGGTGACGCAGCAGTACGGCGCCGATGCGCTCCGCTTTACCCTGGTCACCATGGCCGGCCCGGGGACGGACATGAAGCTCAGCCTCAATCGCGTCGAAGCGAGCCGCAACTTCGCCAACAAGATCTGGAACGCGACGCGCTATACGCTGCGGGCGCTCGCGGGCGGTGAGGTCGAACGTACTCCGGACGGCTCGGTCCTGCCGCCGCGCCGCGAGTCGGTGAGTCTGGCCGATCGCTGGATTCTCAGTCGGCTCCAGCGGGTGACCGAATCGGTCACCGACCTCATGGAGCGGTACCAGTTCCACGAGGCCGGACACGCGCTGTACGAGTTCCTCTGGTCGGAGTTCTGCGACTGGTACATCGAAGCGAGCAAAGTGGCGATCAACGCTGGTGGCGACCGGGCTCAGGCTGCCCGGCAGACGCTGGCCTACGTGCTCGAACGGGCGTTGCGCCTGCTTCACCCCTTCATGCCCTTCGTGACCGAAGAACTCTGGCAGCGGCTGCCGCACGCCGGCGAGAGCATCATGGTCGCTCCCTGGCCGGAGCCCGACACCGCACTCGTCGACGAGGAGGCAGAGCGCGAGTTCGCGTTCCTCATGGAGGCGATCCGAGCGGTGCGCAATGCTCGTGCGGAAGCGGGCGTGGAACCAGCCCGCTGGGTCCAGGCGATCGTGTTCCCGGGCTCGCACCGGCAGACCTTCCTGGACAGCGAGGGGATCTTCCGCTTCCTGGCGCGAGTGGCGAGCGATGGCCTGACCTACGTGGACGAACTCCTCGAGGCGCCCAAGCAGGTCGTCTCGCTGATCGTCGACGATGCGGTGATCTATCTACCGCTTCGGGGCATGCTGGACATCGATGCGGAGCGGCAGCGGCTGCAGCGCGAGTTGGAAGCGCTTCTGGCCGAACTCGACCGGACACGAGCCTTGCTCGCTAACGAGCAGTTCGTGAGCCGTGCGCCCACTCAGGTAGTGGAACGGCAGCGGACGAAGTTGGCGGACATCGAAGAACGCGTGCAGCTGATCCAGCAGCGCCTGGAAGAACTCGGCTGAACGACTCGTGCGACCGACCGCGAGCCGGACTGCTGCCGCGCGTGGCGCATGGTCTGCTCCGTCTGCGTGCCGGGGCGTCCGATCGGGGTCGGGCAGCGAAATGCTCGAGATGCGGTGTGCGCGGGTGCAGGTGACGTCACTCGCCATGGGTGCTGTACCGGTTCCGGAGCGACAAAGCAGTCCTGAACGTGCAGCGAACAGTGGCCGGTTCGATCCTTCTCTCGCTGTCCCGCTGACCTGGTTCGACCGGCCGACGCTGGACGTGGCCCAGGCGTTGCTCGGGATGATCCTGGTCAGTGTCGTCGATGGCGAGCTGGTCGCGGGTGTGCTCGTCGAGGTCGAGGCATACGGTGGGCCGGACGATCCGGCCTCGCATGCGGCACGCTACCGGAACGGTCCGGTGCAGGCGATGTGGGGGCCGCCGGGTCATGCCTACGTGTACCGGGCCTACGGTGTGTATCCGTGCTGCAATGTCGTTACCGAGCCGGAAGGGAGAGCCGGAGCGGTCCTGCTCCGTGGAGCGGCACCACTCGTCGGTCTCGAGGTGATGCGGGCGCGCCGGCAGGCGATGCGACCGGGCCAGCGCCTGCTTCCGGACGAGCGCCTGGCGAGCGGACCGGGGGCGCTGGCCATCGCGTTCGGGATCGGTCTCGAGCACAACGGTATCCCGTTGGACCGGCCGCCGGTCTGGCTCCAGCCAGGCGGGACTCCCGAACGGGTCGTGAGCACCCCGCGGATCGGGATTTCGCGTGGCCAGCACCTTCTTTGGCGCTTCGTCGTGGCGGACCATCCTGCCGTCTCGCGGCGAGGGCACGTCGAGTAGACTGAAGGTGTGTGGGCCGATCGGCCCGGCGAAACGGGAACGGTCGATGATTCCCTTCCCGGCCTTCCAGCTGATGAGTCTCGTGATGGTGCTGCTATCGGTCCGGGCGCTGGGGCGGGCCTGGCGGGTACGAAAGCGTCTCTTCGCTGAGCCGCTCGAGGCTAGTCAGCTCGGCCTGCTCGTCGAGCTCGCGCTCTTCGTGCTCGTCCCGATCAGCGTGCTCTTGCACGAAGCCGGTCATGCCGTCGCAGTCTGGCTGGCCGGTGGGCAGGTGACCGGGTTCGGGTATCTCCTGTTCCTCGGCTGGGTCGAATATACCGGCGTCACGGACGCGCGAGCCCAGTTCTGGATCACGCTGAGCGGGAACCTCGTCAGTGTCGGACTCGGCCTGGCAGCGGTCGTGGCCGGGCTGTTCGCTCCGCTGCGGCGGTCCGTCAATGCACTGCTGTTGGTAGCTGGTGGACTGGTACTCGCGACCAGCCTCGTGTTCTACCCACTGCTCGACTTCGCGACTGGGCTTCACGGTGATTGGGTGCAGCTCTACAGCTCCGGCGGGATGTCTCCACGCGTTCTCGGGCTCGCGCACGCTGGACTCCTCCTCGCCGGTATCGGGTTGTGGCGCAGTCGCTGGCTGCGCTGGCGTGTCTCGGAGCGGATCGGCCTCTCCTGGCGGCTCGACGAGCGTGACCGGCGTGCGTTGGCCTGGCGGCAACTGGCCACAGCAGCTGAGCAATTGCGGGCGGCGGAACCCGGACTGACGCTCACCGTGGAGCAGCAGGCCGGTGCGCCGCAGCTGGCGCTCCGTTGGCAGCGTGCCGATGGACAGCGGGTGCTGCTGACGCGGATCGGCGATCGGCCGGACGTGATCGAGGTCGTCGCACTGGCTGGGGAGCCACCCGTGGTGCGCGCGACCTGGCGCGTGATCGTCCCCGACCAGGTACTCTACCAGCACCCCTCGCCGTTCGCCGCGCTGCTGGAGCGACTGCGGTCGGCTGCTGACGCGCTGAGCGTCGCTTCCCAGGGAGCGTGACATGCTGCGCTGGTGGCGACGGGACCGCGAAAAACGGGACGCAGAACCCGAGCGAGCGACACCAGAACCGGGTCGGCCGTTCGTCCGCGAGGCTGAGCGCCGTCTCCTGGCTCGCTTGCTCCGGCGTCGCGAGGAGTTGCGGTACGACTTGGCACAATCCGAGCACGCGCTCCAGCCGGAGAACCGCTGGACCGAGCGGCTCCGTGAACTCGATGCGGCGATCGCCGACGTGGAGCACCAGCGAGCGCAGCGAGCTGGTGCACCGGCCCGAACTGGTGATCCGCCGTTGCCGGCGGTTCCGATCGCGGTCACCGTCGAGCCGGAGCGTACCGCGGCGACCGTCACACTCGACATCGCCGGCGTTGCCCTGCGCTGGGTCGAGGAAGTGGACTGGGCCGAAAGGGGACACCAGCTCGCGCCGGCGCGGCTCCGGCGCGTGGAGGGGAATGCAACCGAGATTCTGCGGGCGGTCGGTTACCAGGCGGCACCTGCTGCACTGTTGGAAACGCTCGAAGCGAGCCTCGATCTGGTCGCGGCTGACGCATTGTCGGCTGCGCGGCGGGAGCCGATCTGGTCGCCGCTGACCCTGGGTGATCTGGCACGCCCGTGCGAACAGTGCGGCGGCTGGCGGGACGTGCGCGGCCGTTGTCCGACCTGCACAGCCCGTGACTGGCAACGGCAGCAGCTCCTGCTGGAACGGAATCGGCTCCGCCAGGAGCGGGACGAGGTGTTCCGCGACTGGCAGCGGGCGCGCGATCGCCTGCCAGTGATCCAGAGGCAGCTTGCGGAAGTCGAAGCGGATATCCGCCAGCTGCAGACGAAAGGCGTCCAGCCGAGCGGCGAGGGCTGACGGCGATTCGTTCCAGCATTTTCGGCTATACTCCTGGGCGATCTTCCCCCGTATGACTCGGGCGAACAGTCTCGGGGAGGGAAGGGGTGCAGTGGCGGGAGCCGCTCGAGCTGCTGGTTGGGAACCGGCGGTTCGCGGCGCTCTGGATTTCCGATCTCGTCGCGACGATCGGCGACCGGGTGCACCGGGTAGCGCTGGCTGCGCTGGTGTACGAGCTGACCGGCTCCATGACGGTCGCTGGGCTGGCGTTTCTCGCTTCTGGGCTGCCCGATCTCGTGCTCGGACCGCTCGCTGGTGTCGTCGTCGATCGGGTCGATCGGCGGCGCGTGATGATCGCCTCCGATCTCGCGCGCGTCGTGCCGGTGATGCTGCTGCCGATCGCGGGAGAGTACTGGATCGGTAGTCTCTACGTCCTGCTGTTCCTGATCAATGCGGCCGCGATCCTGCATCGGCCAGCTAAGATGGCGGCGATCCCCGCGGTGGTGCCGCAGGGCCAGTTGACGAGGGCCAATTCGCTCTCCTCGCTCGCCGAGAGTTTGGGAGATATCGGCGGCTATCCACTGGCTGGTTTGGTCGTCGGCGGGCTCGTCGCGCTCCTCGGGAGTGACCGAGGGCTTGTCTTCGCATTCGCGGTCGCTGCGCTCGGGTACGTTCTCTCGGCTGCCGTTCTCTGGCCGCTCCGCTTGCCACCACAGCCGCACGTGGAGAAGCGATCGACCGCGCTCGTCTGGCGCGAGCTCGTCGACGGGGTCAACTACCTTTTCCGGAATGTGCTGCTGCGGACGAACACGATGCTGGTCGCCCTGGGAGCGATCGCGATCGGTATGGCGATGCCGCTCCTGGTCGGTTATGCCTATGGCGTGTCCGCGCAAGGAGAAGTCGCCTACAGCCTGCTCAACTTCGGGATCGGCGTGGGGAGCGTGGCCGGGGCGCTCCTCACGGGGGTACTGAACACCCGGCGGCTCGGCACGCTCGTCCTGTCGGGGCTGGTCCTGATGGGGGCTGGGCTAGCTGGGCTGGGCGTGGGGCCCCCGCTCTGGGTCGCGGTGCTGCTGACCGGGCTCACCGGCTTCGGGAATTTGCTCTTTCTGGTGCCGAGTGTCACGATCGTCCAGCGGATCACCCCGGCGAGCTTGATGGGACGGGTCTTCGCGCTCCGTTCCACCCTGCTCTTCACGGCGCTGATCGTCGCCAATGGCATCGGTGGCTGGCTGGGCGACCAGCTGGGTGCCGATCGTGCCTTCCTCGCCATCGGCAGCTTGCTCGTCGTGGCGTCGCTCGTCGCGGCAGCGATCCCGGTAACGCTCCTGGCTGACCGTCTGGACGAGTGGACGCTCGAGCCGTCCGGTTGAGACGGTATACTTCCTGACCGCAGTTCGGAGAGGGGCGATCGTGCCGGAACACCCGCTTGCCCGCGAGGTCTACGAGATCTTGACGCAGCGTCAGCTCACGCTGGCGACAGCTGAGTCGTGCACTGGTGGGCTGATCGGGCACCTGGTGACGACCGTACCGGGGAGCAGCGCGTACTACCTCGGCGGGGTCATCGCCTACAGCAATCGTGTCAAGGAGACATTCCTGGGTGTTCCTGCCGAGGTGCTCCGTACCGTTGGCGCGGTCAGTCGCGAATGCGCCGAGGCCATGGCGCGCGGCGCGCGCGAGCGCTTCGGTAGCGACTACGCCGTTGCCACGACCGGCATCGCTGGGCCGAGTGGTGGGACACCGAGCAAACCGGTCGGGCTGGTCTACGTTGCGTGTGCCGGCCCGCATGGGGTGACAGTCGAAGAGTACCGGTTCGTGGGGACACGCTGGGAAAACATCGAGCAGGCGGCCGAAGCGGCGCTGCGGTTGCTGCTGAAAGCCGTCCGCGAGTGATTCGTGCGTACGGATTCACCGATCGTTCCTGGGAACGAGTGGAGCGTATGGAATACGAGAAGACACAGCTTCCTAACGGCATACGCGTCGTCACGAGCCGGATGGCACACGTGCGTTCGGCGACGGTCATCGTGTACGTAGGGGTGGGATCGCGGTACGAGAGCGACCAGATGGCCGGCATTTCCCATTTTCTCGAGCACATGCTCTTCAAGGGAACAGCGCGCCGGCCCGATCCGGTCCTGATCAGCGAGGCGATCGAGGGGGTGGGTGGCATCATGAATGCCTCGACGGGCCGGGAACACACCGATTACTGGGTGAAGGTGCCGAGCCAGCATCTGGAGCTGGCGTTCGATGTCCTCGCCGACATGCTGCAGCATTCGCTCTTCGATCCCACCGAATTGGAGAAAGAGCGGCACGTGATCGTCGAGGAGATCCGCGGCATCCGCGATACGCCGGACGACTACGTCCACGATCTCGTCGATCAGGCACTGTGGGCCGGCCATCCGATCGGTCGACCGATCATCGGCTCCGAGGAGACCGTGCAGGCGATCACGCGGGAGGAGCTGCTCGCCTATCTCGCGCAGCATTACCGGGCGGATCGGTTGGTCGTGGCGGCGGCAGGTGACCTGACGCACGGGCAGGTCGTCGAGTTCGTCGAGCGGTACTTCGGGGACCTGGCGCCGGGTGGGCCAGCCGATCCGCATCCGGCGCGTCTGGACGATGCCCGACCGGGCGTCCGAATCCTGGCGCGGCCGACCGAGCAGGCGCACCTCTGTGTGGCCTTGCCGGCACTCCCGTACCGGGACGAGCGACGGTTCGTGCAAGGCATGCTCGATGCGGTGCTGAGTTCCGGTATGAGCTCGCGGTTGTTCAAGGAGATTCGCGAGCGGCAAGGGCTAGCCTACGAGGTCTATGGCTACGTGCGCGAGTACGCCGATGTCGGCCAGGCGGTGATCTATACCGGGACGGACATCGAGCGGGCGGAGCGGGCGTTGCGCGCCGTACGGGGAGAGCTGGACAAGCTGGTGCGCGAGCCGGTACCGGTGGACGAGCTGGAGCGGACGAAAGAGCTGCGGGTCGGGCGGATCGTCATGGGGCTGGAAGACAGCCGGGCGGTCGCGGGCTGGATCGGCGGTCAGGAACTCGCCTTCGGCGAAGTGCTGACGCCGGAAGAGGTGATCGCCCGTATCCGGGCGGTGACCAGCGAGGAGATCCAGGCGCTCGCCCAGGAGCTGTTCCGGCCCGAGCGCTTCGCGCTGGCGGCGATCGGCCCGTTCGAGGACGGTGAGCGACTGCTCACGGTCGTGCGCGAGGCGTAGCGTCGACCATCCGCGCTGGGCATCGTGAAACCGGCTTGCTTCCAATGATCGTTCCCTCTGTTATCGTATGAGCGGACAGGGAGTTCCTCGCCCGTACATACTCGGCATGCTGGTAGGGTGTCCTCTTTCTCGGCAACTACCTGTCCGCTGCACCGACCAGCTGCTCGATCCAGGGGCGTTCGCGGCCGATGGTGGTCGTCGGGCCATGGCCGGGAAAGACAACGACCTCGTCAGGGAGCTCCAGCAGGCGGCTGAGTGTCCGGATCGTCTCGTCCATGCTCGAGCCGGGGAGATCCACTCGACCGTACCCACCAGGAAACAGCGTATCGCCGCCGAAGAGCCAGCCGCGTGACGGTTCGTATAGCGAGATCTGCTCCGGTGTGTGGCCAGGCGTGTGAATGATGCGGAAGCGCAGCGGCGTGAAGTCGAGCGTGTCACCGTCCTGCACCAGCTCGTCCGGCGGGGCTGGTTCGATGGCGAACGGGAGCTCGCCGAGGAGGGGCCGGGGCTGTTCGAGCCGGGGAACTGCGAAGGGATGCGCCACGATGGGCGCGCCAGTCTCGCGCCGGAGCTTGGCGGCATCGACGATATGATCCCAGTGCGTGTGCGTGATGACGATCCGCTCGAGTCGTGCGTTCCGGTGTTCGAGCTGGTCTAGGACAGGCAGACACGAATCGGGCGGTGCATCGATCAAGAGCGCCCGACGATCAGCGATGAGGAGGTAGGGGTTCGTCTCCAGCGGGCCACATGGCAGGGTGACGATCTCGACGTCCACAGTTCCTCCCTCCGGTCCTCGCGACTCACCGCTCGATCATAGCGTACCGAGGCAGGACTGCGTCAGCGCTAAAGATCGCGTCGCTGGAACCGCAGCATGGCCAGGCACAGCATGACCACGGTATAGCCAATGCTGTACCAGACTGCGAGCCCGCTCGGGGGGACGGTGGTTCCGAACGGTGTGGGACCCATGAAGTTGACCGCGATCCGCGGTTGGACGAGGTAGCTCGCCAGCCGCCACATGCTGTCGCTCGGGACGAGAATGGAGACGATCACGCCGATGCGGACGAGCACGTCGTTGTCGAGCGCGGTGCCGATCTGCTCGACGAGACCACCGGTGATCGCCATCCCATAGAGCATGAAGACGATCACGCCATTGGCGACTGTCGAGAAGAGCGTGCTGCCGAGCAGGGTGAGACTGAGCAGGATGAGCGCGACGAGCAGGATGAGGCCATACGCTCGCAGCACATTCGGCGGCGTGTAGTCGCCGATCAGGCGGGCAGCGAGGACGACGATGGCAACCATCACGCCGATGTACACAGCGAGCATCGTCGCATAGCCGAGCCATTTGCCGAGAACGATCTCCCAGCGCCGGATCGGCTTGGACACGATGGCGTGGAGCGTTCCCTGCTCGATCTCGCTGGCGATCGTGCCGACCGAGGCGAAGATGGTCATGACGCCAGCGAGAAAGTTCACGGTCCAGAGTCCGAGCAGTACCATGGCACTCGCGAAGACTTCGTAAGGAAACACGGTTCTCGTTCCACTCGCTGCTCGCCGTGCCTCCATCGCACGCCAGTCTTGAACGAAGAGATGGAAGCCCCAGACGTAGAGGGCAGCGAACAGTACACTCAGGAGCACGACGCCGAGGACCAGCTTCTTCCGCAATCCCTCTCGGAAGGTCAACCGTGCGATGACGAGCGCCTTGCTCATGCCGGTGGCTGCCCCCTGTCCTCGATCAGGCGGACGAACAGGTCCTCCAGCGAGCGACGCTCCGGGATGACACCGAAGACCGGAACACCGGCTGCCACCAGGAGGTCGACGGCACGCGCGATGGCCGCTTCGTCCGGTGCCCGGGCGACGAGAACGGGTCGCTCGCCGGAACGGACGTCTTCCACCTGAACGATCCGCTCGAGCGAAGCGAGCGCACCGTCCGGCAAGGCACCGAGGCGGAACTCGACGACGAGCTCGCCGCGCAGGAGTTCTTCTAGTGGGCCGATCGCGATGACGCGCCCGTGGTTGACGAAGGCGACACGGTCACAGACCGCCTCGACTTCGCTCAAAAGATGGGAATTGAGAAAGACGGTCACACCTTCTGCCCGGAGGCGACGGATCAGGTCGCGGACGTCGCGACGCCCGAGCGGGTCGAGCGCCGAGGTCGGTTCGTCGAGGATGACGAGGCGAGGCGCCGCGAGGAGCGCCTGGGCGATCCCGATCCGTTGCTGCATGCCCTTCGAATACGTGCGGACACGCCGCCGCGCAGCCTCGGTGAGGCCGACCAGTTCGAGGACTTCGGGAATGCGCCGACGCCGCTCGGCCCGGCTCAAGCCGTACAGCTGCCCGTGCAGGTCGAGGAGTTCCTCTCCGGTCAGCCAGTCGTGGAAACGGAAGAGTTCTGGGAGATAGCCGATCTGACGACGTGCCCGGTGATCCCCGAGTGGGTAGCCGAGCACCCGACCGTCACCTGCCGTCGGCCGGATCAGTCCGACGAGCATCTTGACAGCGGTCGTCTTGCCGGCCCCATTGGGCCCGAGGAAGCCGAAGACTTCGCCGTACCCGACGGTAATGGTGAGGTCCTCGAGCGCCACGCGGTCTCCGTAGACCTTCCGGAGACCGCGTGTCTCGATGGCCCACTGTGTCACCGGTATCTGCTCGTCGCGCTCTTCCATACTCCGGGGCACCGGCTTCTGTCAGGCTAGCGGAGCGAGCGTGCGACAGCGAGCGTCTCGTCTGCGCTCAGGTTCCCGCCGACGACGTGGAGGATGCCGCGTTCTTGCCAGAGCACCGCCGTCCCGTCCGGGGACTCGATGAGCAGGCCGCTCGTTCCACGCACGGACACAGTGCGCGATGTGGCGTGCTCGGGGAGCGGAATGATGAGCGTCTCGCGCCAGTCGCGAACGGCCCGGATTTGTGCCACGACGTCGGGCGGCAAGCCGGGGAGCATCAGGAGATCCTCGCGCAGGAGTTCGGGGTCGATCTCCGGTGGGAGGTCGAGCGTCGGGCTCTCCAGCTCGGCGACGACCAGCGCCTGCTGGTCACCGACTTGCCAGACCTGGGCAGCGCTGGCCGGTACCGTGAGACCGACCGTCACGGACGGCGTGACCGAGGGATCGGGCAAGCTGGCGAACTGCAGCCCGAGCTGGCTGAGTGCCTGCTGAGTCTGGGCGACGTCGATCGTCACTTCTTGACGACGCGCGTCGCCGACCAGATAGCGCGGTTGGACCGCAGCGAACGCTTCGGGGACAGCCGACGGAACCAGCGGTGTCCGCCCGAGATGGGCGGCGACGTCGTCGAGCGACCCGACTTCACGTATACCCTCGGTCTGGTTCGATGGGCTGAACTGGAATGCCTGGCTGAGGCGTTCGTGTAGTGCTGCCCGATCGCTTTCCGGGACGGTACCGAACTGCTCGCTCAGAGTACGGATCGTGTCGGCCGGAATCGTAATCGCGGCGAACTGCTGAATACGGAAGCGCTGGACCAGCTGGTCCGCTAAGGCACCCAGCGGTGCGAGCCAGACGACGAGCGCGACAGCGAGCGTCGCGGCGAGGAGCGAGCTAACGACTCGGAGACGCGGCATGGTCCGTTCCTTTCGGGCAGGATGCGGAACGACAACATCGGCTGGCCGATCAGCCTCGAGCGATGCGAAGACTTGGGCGACCAACAGCGCGTTGGAGCGGAGCTCCTCCAATCGCTCCCGGCACCGCAAGCACGTCGCGAGATGCTCGCGCGTCGCCCGGTCATCCGGTTCGTCGACGAAGCGACGCAGTGTACCGATCGACGGGCAACCTGGACGACGCCAGTTCATTGTGCCACCTCCTCCGTTTTCTGGACGAGCGCCTCATAGTGCTGGCGGAAGCGACGCTCGGCACGAGCGAGCAGCGTACCGACGGAACTCTGGCGAAGACCGAGCGTCGCTGCGATGTCTTCGTAGCTCATGCCGCTCGCCCGGAGCGCCAGCAACGCGCGATCGCGCTCGGACAACCGCTCCAGAACGTTCCGGACGAGCAGCGAGGTCTCGACGTGCGTTTCACCATCTGTGCCTGCCGAGCGGTCGAGCCAGTCCAGCCGGAACCAGCGGAGCCAGTGGAAGCGCGCACGGCGACGGCTGCGCAGGACGTTCAGCGCGGCGTTCGTCGTCACGCGGGCCAACCAGAGCTGTAAGGCTTTCGGCCCTTCCAGGATCGGTGGGCGCTCGTAGAGGCGAAGGAAGACGTCCTGGCAGATGTCCTCGGCATCGTCCCGGTGACCGACGATGCGGAGCGCGATCCGGTACACGTATGCCCGATAGCGCTCGTGCAGCGCCGTGAATGCCTGCTCGTCACCGTGCTGCGCGGCCTCGAGGAGTTCGCTGTCACTCGGGCTCGCTGTCTGGAGCACGTCGCCGACTCCACTCCCTCGCTCTATGGTAAACACCGCTGAGTGGCACCATGTGACACCACCCAGCGGTGCTGACCGAACCGAGAACAGAGCGTCAGCTGCCCATCACGGGGTCGGGGAGCCGGCTGACGTACGACTCGGGCTCGGGGTCGCCTGCGGTGTCCGTGTCGGTGCCGCGGTCGGCGTTCGTGCTGGTGTCGTTGGAGTCCCGGCTGGACTCGTCGGCGTGCGTGCTGGCGTCGCGGCCGGTGTCCGGGGCGGTGTGGCAGCCGGTGTCGCCCGCGGCGTCTGGGCTGGTGTCGGCGTACGTGGTGCTGCGGCTGGCGTGGCCGCCCAGGTCGGTGTCGGGGTGGATCCACCGCCACGACAGGCAGGGAGAGCTGTCACGACGAGTGCCAGCAGGACGAGCAGAGAAACGACGGAACCGATGCGCGCCGCTCGCACGATCGTCACCGCCCTTCCTCGATAACGCTCGCCAGCCGAGAGAGCAGGGCTCTCGTCCCGCTCTCCATCCATCTCGAACACCGCACGGCTTGGGAAGTCTGACACCCGCGTCTTCGAGCACGCTGTGGTACAGTCGGCGCCGGTCGACGAGCATGGGAGCTCGTTCGGGAAGGGACACCGAGGATGGTTCGACGAGGGATCCTGCTGTTCCTGCTCGTTTGGGGTATAGCGCTCGCGGCCTGCCGCTCGAAGGCGCCGACCGCGACACCGGAGCCAGCGAAGCCCGTCGCCACGGCGACCGCAGCGGCATCTCCGACCGGAGTGAGTACGCCGCCGGTGACGGGCACGCCGACAGCGGGCACGGCGCCGATCGTGCTGCAGCCGCCCAACCTCGTGCTGCGAGGCGCAGCTGGTGAGCAGACCGCGACGCTGGGACCGTTCTTCTGGGTGCTCGATTCGGGCTTCGCTGGGGAGACGTCTGCACCAGGCCTCGTGCCGCCCAGCGATCGACCGCTACCCGTTCGATCCGGAGAGACACTGCGCTTCGCGTTGAGCGAGGATCGTCCGCCGCAGACGGTCAAGCTGGCAGTCTATCCACAGGAGGGAAACTTCGAGAAGATCGCGGGCGATCCGGCCGCGCCCGAAGGGTTCGTCGTCAAGACCGATCCGGTGGCACAGGCCCAACCGCCCCTGGAAGGATCCGGCTTCAGCTGGACGGTACCGGAACTGCCAGCGGGATCGTACTTCATTCGGGTCGAGATCGAATGGCCCCAGCACCCGAAGAACCCGCGGCCCGATAAACTGCCGCGGGCGGTCTATGCGTTCTGGGTGCAGGTGTCCTAAGTGGCGTTACGGTGGCGGTGGCGAACGGGATACCCGCAGGGTTGCTCTTTGCATCACTCCTCGGTAGCATGCTGGGGTTAGGCTGGCATGCTCTGTTCGGCCGGCGGCTCTGGCAGCTTCCACTGTACTGGCTCGGCGGCATACTCGGCTTTTGGGGTGGTCTGGTCGGGAGTTCGTTGACCGGGCTTGCCGTCTACCGGGTCGGTACTGTGCCAGTGCTCGAGGGGAGCAGCGGGGCGCTCTTCGTACTGGGACTGGTGTGGCTCGTCACGACGCCGGCCGAACCACCGCGGGTACGGCGGCCGCGACGACGGAGCCGGCGAGGCGCCGACGGCTCGACTGGGAAGGGGTAGGGAATGCGACGTGGCTGGCTGTGGGCCATCGTGGGCGGATTACTGATCATTTTCGTTGTCCTTTTCGTCATCCTCTACTTGCTCGGGGGTCCGGAACAGTCGCCGCTGGAGCGGGTGCGTGATATCGCGTTGATCTTCCTCGCGCTGTCGACGGTATTGGTCGTCCTGCTCCTCGGTGCGCTGGTCGGTATCGGTATCTGGCTGGCGCTCCTGATCCGCGATCACCTCATCCCGTTGCTCGGCGCAGCGACCGAGACGATGACGCGTGCCAAAGGAACGGTCGAGTTCGTCGGGGAGACGGTCGCCCGACCGATCATCCGCACCTATGGGCGGGTGGCTGGCTTGCGGGCATTGATCCGCACGCTGACCCGGGGGTGAGACCGTCAGCGCACGTGCCGCCTGCACCAGCGCGAGCTGCCAGCACGTGGGCCTCGCTTGTCTGTCCGCTCCCCATCTCGGTGAGGAGACCGTGCTTGGCATCCGTCTTTTCTGGCCGCTAGACTGATCACGTACCTGAGCCGACGGGCTGCGCCGCTGCCCCCACTGTGCCGGTTCGTCGCGGGAGTTCAGCCATGCTGACCGAAACCGAAGCGGCCGTCCGACTCGTCATCGCGCTCTTGCTCGGTGGTCTGCTCGGCTTCGAGCGGGAATTGAGTGCGAAACCGGCTGGTCTGCGGACGCACATGCTCGTCGCGGAGGGCGCAGCGCTGTTCATGGTCTGCTCGATGCTCCTCATGGAGCAATACTCGCGACCCGGAGCGGGCGGTTTCATCGATCCGAGTCGTATCGGTTCGACGATCGTGACCGGGGTCGGATTTCTCGTTGGTGGCATGATCCTGCGTGCCCGCGATCGCGTCTTCGGTCTCACGACGGCTGCAGGGATTTGGGTCGCAGCGGCCATTGGTATGCTGGTTGGTGCCGGTTACTACCTCATCGCGATCATCGGGACGTTGCTCGCTGTCGTGACGATCGTCTTCGTGCGGCGCATCGAGCAGTACCTACGTGTTCCCGAGCGGGCGCGCGAACGACCGCTCGACGAGTTGCCGGTCGAGGAGTGAGAGCGATGCCGATACGGGTGAAGCGGGTCTACGAGCCGGCCGATCCGAGCGACGGTGAACGGTATCTCGTCGAACGGCTCTGGCCGCGCGGCGTGCGACGCGACGCACTGCAGCTCACTGCCTGGCTGCGTGACGTTGCCCCGAGCGATGCGCTACGACGCTGGTACGGGCACGACCCGGCCAAGTGGCCGGAGTTTCAGCAACGCTATCGCGCTGAGCTTCTCGCCAATCCGTCGGCCTGGCAGCCGCTCCTCGAGGCGGCTCGGCGTGGCGTGGTGACGCTGCTCTTCAGCGCCCGCGACACCGAACGCAACAGCGCTGTCGTGCTGCGCGCGTTCCTCGAGGAGCAGCTTTCGGCCGACCTCACTGCTCGCTGAGGAAGCAGCCGCGACGAGCAGCCGCTCGCACAGCCCGACGCGGATCGAGGACGAACGGTCCATTGGGAGAGAGGCGCACCAGGATTTCCGCTGCCTGTTCGACATGGAGTTCCCGCTCACCATCGAGCGCCAGCGTGCACGGGCACCGGTCGATCGGAAGCGAGGCGCCGAGGGGAAGCGTTCGCCACGAACGGACGGCGATGTCTCGCACCAGTCCAGGAGCGAGCGGCGCGGTCACCCGAAGGGAACCAGCACCCAGTTCGACCACAGCGCCTTGCTGCTCGTCGGTGTGGCCGATGAGTGCGGCTGGCACGGCAGCGAGGCCGATGACGCCAGGGAGGAGTCGTGCCACGACGATCAGCTCGATCGTCGTGGGGTCCCAGATGGCCCGCGAGCCGATGAAGCGTTCCCGGGAGACGGCGACATCGATCAGCGCGATATCCACGAGCGTCCCGTCGACCCAGACCTCGAGGCGGGGCACTCGTTCCAGGCAGTCGCTGAGCTGGCCGGTCGCGAACAGACCAGCAACGAGCCCAGCGATCGTCCCGTCGACCAAAAAGGGGAAGACGTTGTTGGTTCCGGTGGCGATCGGGACCAGCGGGAGCGCTCCGCATCCGCGAGCGACGACCCGGTTCGTCCCGTCGCCACCCAGCGTCACGATACAGGCGACGTCGTGCTCGGCGAGCCAGGCGGCAGCTCGTTCGGAATCGCTCGCGGTGAATTCGCACGGGACCGGTATCGGACGAAGGTCGAGCGGGAGTGCCAGACCAGCAGCAGCACGCTCGACGATGCCGAAGCTGTCACGCAGGTACCACACCCGCTCGACCCCGGTCGTGACCAGCCCGCTCAGGACCCGGCGCACGATGCGGACTTTTTCCTGGTTGTCGAACGTGGAAGCGAGCGCGACGAGCCGGCGGACATCCTTCCCGGCGTTTGGATTGGCGATGATGCCGACGCTCGCTCCCGACCCGTGTCCCGTCACACGATCTCCCGTACTGCAGCGATGACCCGCTCTGGGCTCGGGATGTAGAACTGCTCGAGCGGCGGGCTAAACGGTACTGGCGTATGTGGTGCCGTGACCAGCTTGACCGGCGCGTCGAGATAATCGAATCCCTTGTCGACAGCCAGAGCCGCGATGTCCGCCGCAACCGAACAGCGGGGGTTATCCTCGTCGACCACCACCAGACGTCTCGTCTTGGCCAGCGAACTCAAGACCGTGTCCTCGTCGAGCGGCGAGAGCGAGCGGAGATCGATGACTTCGGCATCGATCCCCTCAGCGGCCAGACGCTCGGCAGCCTGGAGCGCTACGTGCACCATACGGGAAATCGCGACGATCGTGACGTCGGTCCCTTGTCGCTTGATGTCGGCCTTGCCGAGCGGGACGACGTAGTCACCTTCGGGCACCTCGCCGGTCACGTCGTAGAGCATCTTGTGCTCGAAGAACATGACCGGATCATCGTCGCGGATGGCAGCGATGAGGAGCCCTTTGGCGTCGTATGGCGTTGCGGGAGCGACCGCCTTCAAACCGGGCATGTGGGCGAACACCGAATAGTGGCACCCGGAATGCTGACCGGCTGCACCGAAACCCGCCCCGATCATCGTGCGGATGACCATGGGGACTTTCGCCTTGCCCCCGAACATGTACCGCAGCTTGGCGCCCTGGTTGAAGATCTGGTCCATACAGACGCCGAAAAAGTCGACGAACATGAGCTCGGCGACCGGGCGGAGGCCGGTCACGGCGGCGCCGACGGCTGCACCGATGAACCCTGCTTCGCTGATCGGGGTATCCAGAACGCGCTGGCGCCCGAACTCGCTCACGAGGCTCTTGGTCACGCCCAAGGGTCCGCCCCAGGCTCCCTCCTGCTCGATATGCTCGACCGTCGCACCACCAGCGACGTCCTCGCCCATCAGGATGACGGTCGGATCACGGCGCATCTCGAGTCGCAGTGCTTCGTTGATCGCTTGTCGGTAGCTCAGAACACGAGTCGCGACGACCATCGCAGCGCTCCTTTCATCAATGGCGGAACGCGAGCTGCTCGACTGGATAGCTGACGTACACGTCGGTCAAGCACTCCTCCGGCGGCGGGTAGGGGCTCGCCTCGGCGAACTGCACCGCCTCCTCGATCGCGCGCTTGACGGCAGCATCGATCGCGTCCAGCTCGTCCTCGCCGAGCAGTCCCTGGCTCAGGACGGCTTGCCGGAAGCGCTGGATCGGGTCACGCTGGCGGTAGGATACCTCCTCGTCGGGTGTTCGATACGTCACCGCATCGCCCTGGAAATGGCCGTAGTACCGGAAGGCACGGCATTCGAGCAACGTCGGTCCCTCACCGCGCCGGGCTCGGGCGATCGCCTCGCCGGCCGCTTCGTAGACAGCGAACACGTCAGTGCCGTCGACGAGGACGCCTGGCATGTCGTAGGCCGCAGCGCGTGACGCGATGTCCGGTGCTGCACAGTGATAGGTCCACGGCGTGGATTCCGCGTACAAATTGTTCTCGCAGACGAAGACGACCGGAAGTTTCCAGATCGCCGCGAGGTTCATCGCCTCGTGCGTCGTTCCCTGCTCGGCCGCACCGTCGCCGAAGAAGCAGACGGCCACCTGGTCGGTACCGAGCGTCCTGGCGGTGAGGCCAGCGCCGCACGCGATCGGGGGACCACCACCGACGATCCCGTTCGCCCCGAGCATCCCTTTGTCGACGTCGGCGATGTGCATCGATCCACCCTTGCCCTTGCAGACACCGGTCGCCTTGCCATAAAGCTCGGTCATCATCGACTTCACGTCGACACCCTTGGCGATACAGTGCCCGTGCCCGCGATGCGTGCTGGTGATGAAGTCCCGGTCAGTCAGGTGTGCGCAGACGCCGACCGCGATCGCCTCCTCGCCAGCGTAGAGGTGGACGAAGCCGGGCAGTTTCCCCGCTGCGAAGAGTTGCGCGACGCGGTCCTCGAAGGCGCGGATGAGCGCCATCCGCTCGTACATCCAGAGCAGCTTCTCGCGGGGGATCTCCATGCTGCACCTCCCTCGTGATGTTCGCTCAGGCTGTGTCCGCAGTGAGCCACTTCCCTAGCCAGGCCGTCACTTCCGCGAGCACGCGCGTGAACACCGGATGGCCCGGGTTGAGCCAGTTGAAGTGCCCCATGCCGTCGAGCAGCGCGAGTCGCTTCGGCTCACGCGCGCGTTCGAAGGCGGCGAGCGATTCGTCGGGAGCGACGAGCACGTCCTGCTGCCCATGGACGAGCAAGAGCGGGCGTGGTGCGATCCGCTCGACCTCGCGCTCCGGTTCGTACTCGAGGAGCGCTTCGGCCGAATCGAGCGTCACGTCGGGGTCGACGGTGAGGTCCGGGAAGCGCTTGGCGAGTTCGCGGAGCGTCACCTGCGTTTCCGGATCCGGTGGCATGATGCGGGAAAGCGGAACGCGTTGCGGTGTGTCCAGACGGACGCGCTCGCGCCGGTCGCGGGCCAGTTCTTCGAGGAACAGACGCCATTCCCATTCGGGGCGCAGACTGCGGAGCCAGCGACGGCCGTTGGTGACCGGAGCGATGGCGACACAGGCACGGACACGCTCGTCGAGAGCGGCGACCGACAACGCGTGGGCACCACCCATACTCAAGCCGGCCACTGCTAGGCGACGCGCATCGACCGCCGGGTGCGTTTCCAGCACCGTCAAGGCTGCCCGCGTGTCGCGGACGCGCTCGAAGGGGATCAGCCGTCCGCGCGGCCCCTCGCTGGCACCGAAGCCGCGGTAATCGAAGATCAGCGTCGCATAGCCCGCCTGAGCGAGTGCCTGGGCGATCAGCGGCATCCCGAGTTCCTTGATGCCTTGGATGCCAGCGCAGAGGACGATGCCGGGAACACGTCCGGTCGTTTCGGAGGGGAGGAACAGCTCGCCGGCGAGCGTGTAGCCATCGCTCCGGAAGCGAATGGGCTCACCGCTCGGTCCAGTCGGCTCGGCTCGTGCAGCGAGATACCGCTCGACGTCCTCGGCGGTGATCCGGCCACCTGGTCCCGTACCGGGAACCCGAGCGAGGTCGATACCGTGGTCACGCGCGAGTTTGCGGGCAGCTGGCGTCGCGCGTACTTCCCCGGTCGGGGGCGTTTCGCGCACTGGACTGGTCGGGTCGGTCGGACTCTCCGGAGACGTTGCCGAGCTCACGGCCGACACTGTCGGGAGCAGTCCCGCGAGGTCGACGTCTTCGCCGGGCTCGGCGATCACCGCGACCGGGGCAGCGACTGGCAAAGTCGCTCCCTCCTCGGCGAGGATGTGACTGAGAACACCGGAAGCCGGGGCTTCGACCTCGACGGTGAGCTTTTCCGTCTCGACCTCGAGGACGGGCTCGCCCGCCTGAACCGGTTCCCCCGGCCGTTTGAGCCAGCGACCGACTCTCCCCTCGGTCATGGTGAGGCCGAGCTTGGGAATGACGAGGAGCGTGGCCATCCTCGCTACCCATCCATTTGCAGCGGCGCATCAGGAAATCTGTATCCAGGCTAAGTGATCATCGCCCAGTTGTCAAGTCCTGCCCCAGAGGTGCTGGTCGGCTGGCGATGCTGGTCGCTCCGTAAGGTACCCCCGATAGGCGATCGAGGGCTATACTGAGCCGCGGTCGTTGACCGACGGCTGGTGGACAGGCTTTCCGTAGAGCAAAATGGGAGGAGCACGATGAGGGCAGAAGGGGCGACAGCTGCACGGGCCCGGGCGACTCAGCGCGTGTCGCTCTGGGATCCGCGTGGTGTCGCCTTGATGGCCTGGGCGCACTTTTCGCACGACTTGTACCCGTCGTTCCTCGGCGTGCTCGTGCCCGCGATCCAAGCCAAGCTCGGTGTCTCACTCTTTCTGGCGAGCGCGATGGTTCCTGCGCAGCAGCTCCCGTCTATCGTCCAGCCGCTACTCGGCTATATCGCCGATCGGACGAGCCGCCGGTGGTTCGTCGTGCTCTCGCCTGGTGTCGCTGCTCTTGCGCTCTCTTCGATCGGGATCGCACCGCACTTCGCGGTGGTCCTCTTGCTCCTCCTGGTGTCGGGTCTGGCGTCGGCGGCTTTCCATGCACCGGCGGTTGCGCTCGTCGGAGAATTCGGGGGCCAGCGGCTGGGGCGAGCGATGGCGATCTTCATGGCCGGGGGTGAGCTGGCACGGACCGTCGCGCCGGTGATCTTGACGGCGGTGATCGCGCACCTGACGCTCGACGGTATGCCGCTGGTCATGGTCGTGGGTCTCGCTGCCTCGGCCAGCCTGTTCTTTTTTCTTCGTACGGAGGAGAGCGATGCGATCGCGCGTCGGCACGCTGGGAGCGTGCGGATCCGCACCTTGTTGCGGGAGCGTCGTCGGCCGTTCCTCGGTCTGCTCGGTTCGGTCGTTGCCAATACGGCGGCTGTTACGCCACCAAGCTTCTTTCTCGTCGAATATCTCCTGGAACGTGGTCGCAGCGAGTGGTACGGTGGGTTGGCACTCTCGGCCTTCTATGCGAGCGGGATCATCGGTGGGCTGGTCGGGGGTTCGCTTTCCGACTGGATCGGTCGCCGTGGAGCACTGCTTTTGTCCTCGCTCGGAACAGCACCCCTGCTGGCGCTGTACCTGGCGATCGAGAACGGGAGCTGGCTGATGCTCCCGTTGCTCGTCATTATCGGTGTCTTCGCCACACCGCCCCGTTCAGTGACGCTCGCGCTGGCCAACGATATCGCACCGGAGGCGCGTGGGCCGTTGTCCGGCTTCACGCTGGCAGCGAGTTTCGTTGCCCAGAGCATCATCGCGCTTGCCTTCGGTGCCGTCGCTGATGCCATCGGCATCGAACGGGCGTTTTGGCTCACGGTCGGTGCCTCGCTGGCTGGCATCCCGTTCGCCTTGCTCGTTCCAGCCAACCTGGGTCGGATGCGGCCTGCCTCATCTTGAGACCGGCCGGTGTCCTTCGAGGCAGACCACACCTTCCGGGCCGACGATGGCGCTGTGCACGGTGCCAGCGGGAAGGTCGAGACGATCACCAGGGTAGAGCGTGATCGGACCGCCCGGATGCAGCTCGAACGTGATCGAGCCCTCGACGACGTACAGGACCTTGTGATACGCGTGCGCGTGTGCCGCGTAGCGATCACCAGGATCGTTCGACCACCGGTACGCGGTCAACCCTTCGGCTGCCAGTGTCGCGAGGAGTTCGGCCTCGGTGGGTGGCTGGGAGCTGTCCCAGCGGGTCACTGTGACGCGGTGCTCCATATCGTCCTCCTTCGCCGTGTGGTACGTGCTCGCACACCGGGCTGCTGGCGAGAAAGGGGAGGTCGATGAGTCGGGCCAGAACGGCGCGCCTCCCGCTTCTGCACATCGCTTCCTGGTATCGAAAGTACCGTGTCCTCGTCTGGATTTCTACGATCGTCGGCATCAACCAGCTCGGTTTCGGGAGCATCGTGCCGGTCGTGCCGCTGTACGCGCAGGCCTTCGGGGTCTCCGAGGCGTTGGTCGGACTAGCGATCGCGGTGTACGGACTGGCGCGCTTCACCTCGTCAGCCCCAGCCGGCTGGTTAGCCGATCGCTCCGGGCGGCGCTGGTCGTTGTTCCTCGGCGGCATGTTGACAGCGTTCGGCAACCTGATCTGTGCGCTGGCTCCGACCTACGGTGTCTTTCTCCTCGGCCGCTTCGTGTCGGGAAGCGGTGCTTCGATGGTGTTGACAGCTGGCCAAATCGTGCTGGCAGACATCACCGAGCCAGCGACGCGTGGTCGGACTATGGCGCTGTATCAGACCGTGTTCCTGTTCGGGGTCGGCTTCGGGCCGATCCCTGGTGGCCTTTTGGCACAGTACGGCGGTTTGGGCACGCCGTTTTGGGTCTATGCCGGGGTCGGTACCCTGGTCGCCTTCCTCGCGCTCTGGCGTTTGCCCGAGACGCGGCCGGCCGACGCGGTCACTGCGCGGGAGCGAGAGTTCGTCTTCGGTCAGCAGTTGCTCCGGGTCTTGCGACACCGCCCGCTCGTGCTGATCAGCATGGTGACGTTCGGCAACTTCTTCGCACGGACGGGAGCGTTGTTCACGCTCGTGCCCTTGCGAGCCGAACGGGAGATCGGCCTGAGCCCGTCGCAGATCGGCTTCGGGCTCGCAGCGGTGAGCATCGTGTCGCTGGTGATGGCGTATCCAGCTGGCGTGCTGGTCGATACCTTCGGGCGCAAGATCGTGATCGCACCGGCGACACTGTTCAGTGGACTCGGGCTGATCGGCTTCGCCTTTGCTCCGTCCTATTTCTGGTTTCTGGTTGCGTGTGTCGTCTGGGCGATGGCGAGCGGTATCGGTGGTGGTGCGCCGGCCGCTTACGCTGCCGATGCCGCACCGCCGGGTATGACTGCTGCCGCGCTGAGCGCCTACCGCATGCTCTCGGAGTTCGGCTATGTCGTCGGTCCGACGCTTCTCGGACTGGCTGCGGAGTTCCTCGGGATCAGGCCGACACTGATCATGACCGCGATCGGGATCGTAAGCCTGGGAGCGCTCTTCTGGCTCGCTGCGCCCGAAACGTATCAGAGAAGGCGGTCAGTGCGCGAGTGGGAACACTCAGAGGCCATCAGTCGTCGCGATTGAGCGAAGGAGTGCGAGTGGAAACTGCGCTCCGTGCCGGAAGGAATAGCTCTGCTCCTGCTTGGCGATCGTGACTGTGCCCGCGCCGAGAACACGTGCCACTCCTTCGGCGAAATCGAGGAGACAGGCAGTGTGCTCGTCGATACCGAGAATGGTCGTCTCCGGTGGAAGCAGGCGGACGAGCTGCGCGAATCGCTCCTGGCCCATGAAGCAGCGACTCGTGTCGAGTTCTTGGCCACCTTCGCGGTTGTTCCAGTGGGGCACGATCGCCAGCGTGAAACTGAGCGGACCGAGGAGGTCGAGCCCGTCTACCCAGTGCAGGTCGGCCCCGACCTTGTAGAGCTCGTAGACCGGCAGCGCGAAGCGACTCACCGCAATCGCAGCGGCACTGGCGAATGCCAGGCGCAGGCCGGATTGCCAGCGCTCGAGGAGGCGTTGCCAGGTTCGTGTCCCGGCAAGCTGGCGGACCATGTAGGTCGGACTCCCTGGCCCAGCGAAGACGCAGTCCGCCCACTCGACTGGTTCGACGACGAGTGGCTCGTCTGGGTCGAAAACCGTTCCGCGGCGCCGTGCCGGGACGAAGCGAACGTCCGGCTGGAACTCGGGAAGGTGTTCCCGCAGAAAGGTGCCGATCTTGCGGGCAACGAGCGCTGCGTTCGGCTGGAATCCAGCCGGCGTCTCCAAGATCGCGATGCGCACTGGCCGCGGGAGCGATTCGAGGAGCGCGGTGAACGCTTGACGACCAGCACGAGCTGTCTCGCCGGAACCGATCAGCGCGATGGGGCCGGGTGCACTTGTCATCGGTTGTCGCGTCCGTCTCACCTGATACGGTGCCGATTCCCTCAGCCGAAGGGTAACTCAGCGATAGGCTGACCAGTACAGCACGATGGTGAGGCCTGCGAAGATGAGGAGCGCTGCTGCCGCTGTCTGCACGTAGGGGACAGCACGGCGCACAGCACGCACGAGTCCGAATCGCAGGAAGGCGAGTGCGAAGGTCAGCGTCACGATGACCGAAGCCATACCCAAGCTGTAGCTGCCGAGCTGCAGCATGCCCCGTGCGACGTCACCGCTGACCAGCGCGCTTCCGGCCGCGATCATGAAAACGGGAAGCGTGCAACTGAGCGAGGCGAGACCATAGGCAAGACCGAAGAGGTAGAAGGCGGGAATGGAGCGCTCGCTGCGTCGGGTGAGCCGATCGGAAAGCTGCTCGAAGAGGACTGGCCGGGCGACCTTGCCGAAAAACATCGCTGCCCCGAGCACGATGAGCAGGATGCCGATCGCCGTGCCGATCCAGGGCATCACCGGGAAGAGGAACGTCCCACCGAGCGAGACCATGACACCGGCGAGAACGAAGAGCGTGGAAAAGCCGAGCGAGACAGTCGTCCCGACGACAGCTGCCCGGATCAATCGTCGCGCGGTTCCCGATGTCGTCGACTCCTCGTTGTTACCGAGAAAGAGGGCGAGATAGGCCGGAAGCATAGCGAACCCACACGGATTGACAGCGGCGAGCATGCCGGCACCGAAGCTGTATCCGAAAGGAAGCCAGCTCGCGACTACCGAGAGCCAGGAAGCGATCCAGGCCTGGAGCTCACTCATCGACGGGCCTCGTGCCTCCGCTCGTCAGTCGCACGTCGCAACGACTCGTTCGGCCATTGATCACGGAGCCGAGGAGGAGACCGCTGAGGGGAGCGAGAATGGCGAGCAGGAGCGACCACTGGTGGGTGGCGATACTGTAGAGCGTGAGGGCGCATGCTACGAGGAGCCACCCGATCCGGCAGGGTGCGAGGAGCGACGCGCAACGCTCGTTCATCGTTCGGTCTCCTCCGGTGGATCGTGGCGCGTGCCGATGGCGCAGGATGCGATCGCTGCTGCGTTCGGGCGGGCGAGGTCGCGAGCCAGAGCGAGCAGCGCCGGGATCCGCTGATCAGCGAGCGCGTAGTACCGGTACTTTCCGTCCTGGCGGACACGGACGAGCCCGCAGGTGCGCAGGCAGGTCAGATGGGCCGAAACGCGCCCTTGCGGCTGGCCCAGCCGCTCGACGAGCGCGCTGACGTGCAGTTCCCCATCACGACTCAAGTGCTCGAGAATGCGCAGGCGCGTCGGATCGGCGAGGGCGTGGAGAAATCGGGCCAGGATCTCGGTCGGAAGATCGACGACGAGGTCGCCACGGCGGGCGTGCGGAACAGGGATCCGGGGGTGTCGGGCTCGGTTCTCCAGGTGCTCGCGTGTCTGGTCGGCCATGCTCCAACTCCTGATCGAAGTGTACAGATTCCCACGGGTTCGTGTTCGGTCTCGGGCGAAAGAAACGAAATCGAGGCGGTCCCTGTCCGGAGCGACCGCCTCGAACGAGCAGTTCGACTGGTGCGTCTCTACTCGGTGAATTCGGCGAGCGGCTCTTCGCTGAAGGAAAAGTCCGACCACAGTTCACGCAGCTGTGTGACGAGCGAGCTCACGCCGCGGCGGAGTTGCTCGCGCTGTTCGGGGCGGAGGATACCGAAGTAGACCAGCGCGATGGCTGCACCGAGCCAGAAGCTGAGTGCGGCGGTCTCCTGGGCGGCCTGGCCGAGGCGAGCGAGGATACCCGGGCGTGCCGGCCGCGGTCGCTTCCCTGCGAGGCGGGTCGGCACCTCACGCGCTTGCGTCGTGGCACGCTGGAGTGCCTGCTCGGCCTTCTGAATCGCCTGCCGAGCAGCTTGTTCGGCAGTCGGAAGCACCTCACGCTGCAACTTTTCGACGGCAGTGCGTTCCGCCTCGAGGACAGCCTGCGCGCGGCGGGCCTGTTTGGGAAGGCTGCGTGCTGCTTCTTGTACAGCAGGCCGTACCCGGCGGCGCCAGAAGGAACGAGCGACCTCGCCGTCGTGGACCGGCAAGCGCTCGCGCAGCTCCTGAACCGATTCGCGGAGTATTTCGAGGTCGAGTTCCTCGGCCAAGCGCTGGCGCAAGGTGCGACGGCGACGACGACGGCTGACGAACCAGGCGACCAATCCAGCGGTCGCTGCGCCAGCGAGCGCGCCCCAGAGCTTCCAATCGTTCCCTGCCTGTACCATCGCGCTCCCTCCTTCCCCGGCCGATCCGGTAACTCTCATGGTACCACTCGAGTGCGCGAGCGGTCGGTGGCTGGAGCCTGCTCGGCAGACGGAGAGTTCTCGGGTACGCTGGAGTGGGAAGCGCGATGCGGGTCCTCGTCGTCGCTGATGTCCATGGCAACCTCGCAGCGCTGGAAGCGGTCCTCGCCGCTGCAGGGGCGGTCGACCGTGTCTGGTGTCTCGGCGACATCGTCGGGTACGGGCCACGACCGCGCGAATGCGTCGAGCGGATTCGCGACCTGGCAGGACCTGCGTGTGTGCTCGGCAATCACGATGCGGCATGCCTCGGGCGCTTGCCGCTGGACGGCTTCAATCCGGTAGCGCGGTACGCACTGCGCTGGACGATGCTGCAACTCGGTCCGGAGCACCGGGCCTATCTCGAGAGCGTGCCGGAGACGTTCGTGCTGGGAGAGGTGACGCTCGTGCACGGCAGCCTGCGTGCTCCTATCTGGGAATACGTCCTCTCGTCCGAACAGGCGCTGGCGAGCTTCGCACTGTTGCGTACCCGCTTGTGCTTCTTCGGGCATACCCACGTGCCGTTCCTACTCAGCGAGGCGGGGGCGCAGCGGGGAGAATCACCGATCCGGCCGGGTGACGGGACGGTCGTCGAACTGCGCGAGGGGCGGTATCTCGTCAACCCAGGGTCGGTGGGACAGCCGCGAGACGGTGATCCGCGAGCTGCGTTCGCGATTTGGGAGACCGACCAACAGCGGGTGACGTTTCGGCGCGTGCCGTACAATATCGAAGCGGTGCAGGCCGAGATGGCGGCTGCAGGGCTCCCCCGGCTGCTCATCGAACGCCTCGCGCTCGGATACTGAACGAGATGCCCAGCGGCGAGCCGAGGAGGGGAGACGTGGCGCGGGTCTATCGCCGGGTGATCGTCCCGGTGAGCGGGTCGCCCGACGACGAGCGGGCGATCGATCTGGCAGCGGCCGTCTGCGCGGGGAGCGACACGACGCTGATTCTCGTGTATGTCGTCGAGGTGCCGCAGCGGTACGCCTTGGACGTGGAATTGCCCGAACAGATCGAACAGGGATCGCAGATCCTCGAGCGCGCAGCGGAGTACGCCCAGCGTGTGGCCCGCGGGAAGTGGAAGCGCGTGATGACCGAGCTGCTCCAGGCACGGGTCGCTGGAGCGGCGATCGTCGACGAAGCGATCGAGCGCGCTGCCGATGCCATCATCATGGCGACGCGGAGCCGCTGGACGTTCGGCGTGCTGACGCAAGGAGAGACGTTACCATATATCCTCGATAATGCACCGTGCGACGTGGTCGTTGTCCGCGTCGCCGATCAGGGTGAGGCGCGAGCGTGAAGATCATCATCGTCGGTTGTGGCCGAGTCGGAGCCAAGCTCGCAGCAGATTTTGCGGACGAGGGACATCAGGTCTCGGTCGTCGATCTCCGGCAGATTGCGTTCCGGCGACTCCCGCTAGGATTCCGCGGCCAGCTCGTGCTCGGTACCGGTATCGACGAGGATGTACTCCGCAATGCTGGTATCCAGCAGGCGGACGTGTTCATCGCAGTGACCGACAGTGATAATACGAACATCATGGCTGCACAGATCGCTCAGGTGATCTACCAGGTTCCGAAAGTGATTCTCCGCATTTATGATCCGGAGCGCGCGGAAATCTACCGCGATCTCGGGCTGACGGTCATCTGTCCGACCCGGACAGTGTCGGAGATGATCGAAGAAGCGGTGCGGAACCACGTAGCGAGCGGAGAATCGCACTGAGCGAGGCGAACAGCCGCGACGGAGGCGAGTTCCATGTACATTATCGTCGTGGGTGGCGGGAAAGTCGGCTACTATCTCACGAAAACACTGGTGAACGAGGGATACGAGGTTTTCCTCATCGAAAAGAACCCTGTCAAGGTACAGCTCTATCGCGACCGCTTCGGCGCGATCGTGATGCAGGGTGACGGGGCAGAAGTGGCGACGCTAGCTGCAGCGGGAGCCGGGCGGGCTGACGTGGTGATCGCGGTGACAGGTGACGATGAAGACAATTTGGTCATCTGTCAGGTGGCGCGCGAGCGCTTCGGGGTGCGTCGGACGATCGCACGCGTCAATAACCCGAAGAACGAGGAGCTCTTCCGCCGACTCGGTATCGACGTGACGGTGAGCCAGACGAACGTGATCCTCAGCTTGATCGAGCAGCAGATACCGGAACGTCCCTTCGTCCACTTGTTGGCTCTGCGGCATGCCGATCTGGCGATCGTCGAGGCGAAAGTTGCCGAGCAATCGCCAGTCGTCCACCAGCCGATCTGGCAATTGCCGTTGCCCCCCGAGTCGATCATCACCGCGATCCTGCGGCGCGGCGAGGTCATTATCCCCAGCGGTCAGACCGTCATCGAGCCTGGTGACGAGTTGATCATCGTGACCAAGCAGCAGCGCGAAGCTGAGTTGCGCGAGCTGCTGTGCGCTCCGGCGACCGCGTGAGCCTGTCGTACACGAGAGTCCGCGGTAGCCGGCACGGGCGAGCGATCGCTGGTCTTGTGCGTGAGTAGTCTAGCCTGCTAGACTCAGGCGACATTTCGTTCGTCACTCGCTCGTGACCGAGTTGAAGGGAGAGCGGAGGCACGGTCGTGGCTGCTGATCGACTTTCGGACGAACTGATCCGTCGGATCCGCGAGGACGAGGCGTTCCGTCGCCAGTTGCTCGACGTCCTGCTCGGCGAGGAGTTTCTGCATCTTCCTCCGACCGTGCACCGGATCCAGGAGGCGCTCGAGCGGTTGATCGGGACGCTGGAAGGTGAGCGGCAGGCCGCTGCCGAGCGGCAGCGCAGGATCGACGAACAGATCGAGCGACTTGGCCAGCGCATCGACGCGCTGGCGACCCGCGTGGAGGCGCAGATCGAGGCCTTGACCCAGCGGATGGATCGGGTCGAGGCCCAGATCGAAGCACTCACCGTCCGGATGGAGCGAGTGGAAGCCCAGATCGAAGCTTTGACGGTCCGCATGGAACGGGTCGAAGCCCAGATCGAAGCGTTGACGCAACGGATCGATGACCTCACGGTGCGCATGGAGCGAGTCGAGGCGCAGATCGAAGCCCTGACTGTCCGGATGGAGCGGGTCGAGGCGCAGATCGCAGCGCTGACGCAGCGGGTCGATGACCTGACGGTTCGCATGGAACGGGTGGAGGCGCAGATCGAAGCCTTGACCCAGCGGATGGAACGGGTGGAGGCGCAGATCGAAGCCTTGACCCAGCGGATGGAACGGGTGGAGGCCCAGATCGAGGCCTTGACCCAGCGGATGGAACGGGTGGAGGCCCAGATCGCGGCCTTGACCCAACGGATGGAACGGGTGGAGGCCCAGATCGCGGAGCTGACTCAGGAACTTCGTTTCGTACGGAGTCGCCTGGACGAGTACGTTGGGATCACGCTCGAACTGCGCTACCACCAGCGTGCCAGTGCGATCTTCGGTCGGTTTCTCCGGCGTGTTCGCCCGGGTACAGCGGGAGACGTGAGCGACCAGCTTGTCGAGCTCTTGACCGAGCGGGAAGCTGAAGAGGCGTTCGCGATCGATCTCCTCGTGCGCGGAGTACCCCGGAGCATGCCTGAGCTCGGCGAGGTTTGGATCGCGATCGAAGTCTCCTCCGTGGTCGATCGGTACGACGTGGAGCGGGCGTTGCGACGGGCTGCGATCTTGCGACGTGTGCATCCACGCGTGCTCCCGGCGGTCGCAGGAGAACGCCTCACGGAAGGGGCTGGGGAACTCGCTGGCAACGAGGCGGTACTGGTCGTTCAGGATGGCAGGGTGAGCGGCTGGGAAGATGCGGCTGCGCGCTGGCTCGCGCGTCGTCATGGCGAGACGAGCGGCTGACGGCGGGGCGATCCGGAGATCGCCCCGCTTCCGGATCGCTGGATTCGGTGCGCTCCCGCGAACGACGAGCCGGTGACCGGAGCGAGTGGCCCGGGTATGGGATCCGGATCGCTCGCCGGACGACGCGCGAAGTCTCTCACGGGTAGATGCCGCGGAGACGCGTGATCTCGGCGACCCGCTGGACAGCGAGGGCGAGAGCGGCGAGACGCAGGGGAACACGATACCGTTCGGCCGTCGCATAGATCGCCTGAAAGGCACGGACCATAATCGCGCGGAGCCGATTGTTCACTTCCTCCTCGCTCCAGAAAAAGTGCTGAAGCCCCTGCACCCATTCGAAATAGGAGACGGTCACGCCACCGGCGTTGGCGTAAATGTCGGGCAGCACGATCACACCACGGTCCGCCAGAATCCGATCCGCCTCAGGGGTCGTCGGGCCGTTCGCCGCCTCGGCGATCAGGCGCGCTCGGATACGGCCTGCGTTCGCCTCGGTGATCTGCTCCTCGAGTGCTGCTGGGATCAGGATGTCGCACGGTAACTCGAGAAGTTCTTCGTTCGTGACCGGTTCTGCTTCTGGAAACCCGACTACGGTTCCGGTTCGCTGCTTGAAATCGAGCACCGTCCGGATGTCGAGTCCGTTCGGGTTGTAGATCCCGCCTCGTGAATCGGAGACGGCCACGATGCGGCTGCCCAGTTCGGCGAGGAGCGACGCAGCGATGGAGCCGACGTTTCCGAACCCCTGAACGACCACCCGGGCTTGGGTCAGGTCGATGCCGTAGGCCTTGGCTGCTTCTTCGATCGCATAGACGACGCCGCGCCCCGTGGCCTCGAGGCGGCCGGCCGAGCCGCCGAGCAGGAGCGGTTTGCCGGTCACGACTGCTGGAACGGTGACGCCTGCATTCCGGTGCATGCTGTAGGTATCGAGGATCCAGGCCATCACCTGCGGATTCGTGTTGACGTCCGGTGCTGGGATATCCTGATCCGGCCCGAGGAGAATCGAGATCTCGGTAGCGTAACGCCGGGTGAGGTTTTGCAGTTCGCCTGGGGAGAGCGTCTTCGGATCGACACACACACCGCCCTTGGCACCGCCGAACGGCAAGCCCATGATGGCGCATTTCCAGGTCATCCACATCGCCAGCGCCTTGACCTCGTCCAGGGTAACGTTCGGGTGATAGCGGATTCCGCCTTTGGCTGGCCCGGCGGCAACGTTATGGTGCACCCGATACCCGGTGAACACCTTGATCGAACCATCATCCATCTCCACTGGGAAATGAACGATCAACTCGCGCTTGCAGGTGCGCAAAATCTGCCGCAGCTCGTCCTCCAGGCCGATGAGGTCAGCCGCCTGGTCGAACTGCTCGACAGCGATAGCGAAGAGACTCTGCTCGGGAACCGCGATCGCCATGTTTCGCCCCCACGGTCGTACTACTCGTCTCGCCATACTCGACCGATCGCGAGTGCTTGCAGTAGCTCGCTCACCGCCGACCACGTAGGGGCGAGCGGGATCACTCGACCGGTTGCTGGAGTGCTTCCTCCAGGAGCCGGCGTGCGACCGCTGGATTTGCCCGACCGCCGAGCGCGCGATTGACCTGGCCGAGCAGAAAACCGATAGCGGCTGTCTTGCCTTTCCGATAGTCAGCGACCGCCTTCGGGTTCTCGGCCAGTACGCGCTGGACGATCTCGCGGAGCTGCGCCTCGTCGCTTACCTGGGCGAGCCCGCGCTCGGCGACGAGCACCTCCGGGTCGGTTCCCGTCTCGCTGACCGCCGTGAGGAGTTCCTTGGCGGTGAGCGTACTGATGGTTCCTCGCCGAACCAGCTCGATGAGCTGTCGCAGCTGGCGTGGTTGCACTCCGACCTCGGAGATGCTCCGGCCACGCTCGCGCATCAGCGCGAACAGCTCGCCCGTGATCCAGTTGGCCGCCTCGCGCGCGAGGCTGCGGTCTCCAGCCACGCACGCCTCGAAGTAGTCGGCGACGGCTCGCTCTTCGGTGAGGAGCGCCGCCTCATGCGGCCCCAGCCCGTATTCCTCCTGGAAGCGTTCCCAGCGAGCCAAGGGAAGTTCCGGCATCGCTGCACGGAGACGCGCGAGGTCGTCCTCGGTCAAGAAGATCGGCGGGAGATCCGGTTCAGGAAAGTACCGGTAGTCGTCCGGGTACTCCTTGGCACGCTGGGTGACCGTGATCGCCTGATCCTCGAGCCAGCCGCGGGTCTCCTGGACGAGCGACTCACCGCGCTCGATCGCTGCACGCTGTCGCTGTTCCTCGTAGGCCAGCGCCCGCTCGACCGAGCGGAAGCTGTTCAGATTTTTGATTTCGGTCTTCGGCCACTGTTGCTGACCGTCGCGGGTGCGCTGGGAAATGTTGGCGTCGCAGCGGAATGCTCCTTCCTCCATGTTGCCGGTCGAGACACCAAGGTACCGGAGCACTTGCCGCAGTGCCTGCAGGAAGAGCCGCGCTTCCTCCGGTGAGCGGAGATCGGGTTCAGTAACGATCTCGATCAGCGGCACTCCGGAGCGGTTCATGTCGATCAGACTGTAACTCTCGCCAGCGACAGTACGGTGCACGAGTCGGGCGGTGTCCTCTTCGAGATGCACGCGTCGGATACGCACACGGCGCCGTTCGCCATCGACCAGGAACTCCAACGCGCCCTCGACGCAGAGCGGGAGGTCGTACTGCGAAATCTGATAGCCCTTGGGCAAGTCAGGATACATGTAGTTCTTTCGGTCGAACTTGCTGAAGGGCGGGATGCGGCAACCGAGTGCCAGTCCCGTCATGACGGTCATCTCGACTGCACGCCGGTTGATGACCGGCAATGAGCCGGGCAGACCCAGGCACACCGGGCAGACGTGCGTGTTGGGTGGTGCTCCAGCGTAGTCAGCTGAGCAACCGCAGAACATCTTCGAGCGGGTCAACAGCTGGGCGTGCACTTCCAGGCCGATGACCGTCTCGAGCTCCACAGGCACCTCCGTCCTGCATCCGGCCGGGAGTATAGCATCGGATCGGGTGTCTCCGATGCCCCGTCCTATCGGCTGAGAGTGGTAAGATGAGGCCAGGTTCGGTCCGTGACCGGGCCGGATCCGAGTCGATTTCCCGACATCGAGAGGGGACGTGTCGCATGACGGCGACCACGGAAACCCGCCTCGTCACCGTCACGATCGATGGACAGCAGTATACCGTGCCGGAGGGGATGACGATCCTCGAGGCATGCCGGATGGTCGGTATCGAGGTGCCCAATCTCTGCTATCAACCGCTCCTCCGGCCCTGGGGTTCCTGCCGCCTCTGCACGGTGGAAATCCTCGGCCGCCGTGGCGGGCTCGTCGAATCCTGCGCGGCTCAGGTCCGCGACGGCATGGAGATCGCGACCAAATCGCCGGCATGTGAAGAGGCGCGGCGCTTCGTCCTGCAGCTCTATCTCATCGATCATGCGCTCGATTGCCCGACGTGCGACAAGTCAGGCGAGTGCTACTTGCAGGACAACACGTACTATCACAACGTCCACACCAATCCCTTCCGGCGGCCGAAGTTGGCGCGACCCTACAAGCACCTCAGTCAGTACATCGACTACAAGTGGGAGCGCTGCATTCTCTGCGCACGCTGCACCCGCGCGTGCGACGAGCTGATCGGCGTAACCGCGATCGAGGTGTTGCGACGCGGGCTGGAAGGAGAGATCGGCAGCGCCTGGGATGTCGACCTCCAGCAGACGACCTGTACGTCCTGCGGTATGTGCATCGCCGTCTGTCCGGTCGGGGCGTTGACCGACCGGCGATTCGCTCACCATCCCTGGGAGCTGGATGCGACCGAGACGATCTGCGGCTTCTGCGATGTCGGTTGCACGCTCAACGTCGAGCACAACCGGGGGTTGGTGCGGCGTATCACGCACCTTTGGGAACGCGGGGTGAACTACGGGTACACCTGTGTCCGCGGCAAGTGGGGATACGAGCAGGTGCAGCACCCGGCACGCCTGGAGGCAGCACTCGTCCGGGAGGGAGACGAGCTGGTGCCGGTCCCGCTCGCGGAAGCGCTCGACCGGGCAGCGGAGCTGTTGCGCGTCTTCCGCGGGCCGTCCTTCGCCCTGCTCGTCTCGCCGGAGCGAACCAACGAGGATCTCTATCTCCTGCAGCGGTTCGCGCGCCAGGTGATGCAGTCGCCGCACGTCGAGCGGCTGGCGACGCCGGCACACCGTGCGGTCGACGCAGCGCTCGCTGCGAGTTTCGGCCTCCCGGTGAGTACGAACTCGGTGCAGGAGGTCTTCACCGATGGTGAGTGTCTCCTCGTCGTCGGCCCCAACATCGGCGAGAAGGCACCGGTCGCGAGTTATTGGCATGCCTGGGCCGAACTCTATCGGGAGGCAACGCTGATCGTCATCAGTCCGGACGAGTTCCCGCTCTTCCACCGGGCCGACGTGTGGCTGCGGATCCGTCCCGGCAGCGAGGCGCTTGTCCTGGCTGCCATGGCGCGGGTCATCCGTGACCGTGGGCTCGCCCGGCCGGTCGAGGGTGCCGACGGCTTGCCGGCGTTCTCGGCGGCGCTCGACGCGGCCGACCCAGCCGCGGCTGCCGAGGCAGCTGGAGTCAGTCTCGGTGCGCTTGAGCGGGCAGCGGTGCTCTATGCGACCGGTGGGCGTGGTGAGGGAGAAGCCCCCTACCCGCCGAGCCAGATCCAGCACACGCTGGCCCACGCGACGAGCGGTGACGTCTACGCCGCGGCGCTGTGGGCGAACGCTCTCGCGCTCCTCACTGGCAACGTCGGCCGGCCCGGTGCTGGCGTCGTCGCCTTCCGTGGGCCGGCGAATGCCCAAGGCGCACTCGATATGGGTTGTCACCCGGACTGGCTCCCCGGCTACCGACCGGTGACCGACGCTGCTGCCCGGGAGGAGTTCGCTCGGTCCTGGGCTGAGACCGGGGGGAACGGAGTCGGGGCGACGGTGCTCCCCGAAACTCCCGGTCTGTCGTTCGAGGAACTGGTGGAAGCGATCGAAGGGGGTGAGGTGCGGGCGCTGTACGTCGCCGCCAATTCCCACGCGTTCGCACCGCCGTACGACGAGCGCTTCCTTGCAGCGCTGGAGCGGCTCGATGTGCTCGTGGTCGAGGACAGTTTTCCGAGCCCGCTCGTCGAGCGCGCGCACATCGTGCTGCCGGCTGCGATGTTCCTCGAACAGGACGGGACGATGACGAATGCTGACCGGGCTGTCCAGCGGCTCCGGCGCGCGGTCGATCCGCCTGGGGAGGCACGACCGAGCTGGCAGCTCGTTCAGGAACTGGCGCGACGTTTGGGCTACAACTGGAACGCTCGGCATGCCGTACACGTCTTCCACGATATCGTGCAGACCGTGCCGGTCTATCGCGGCATGACGTTCCCGCGCCTGGAGCGTGGTCCGGTCGCCTGGCCGGCGGCACCGTCGACCGGGCCGGTCCGGCAGACCCTGCGCATCGGCCAGAAGGTGCCTGGTGGTGGCTGGGCCGTTTGGCTCGGGAGCGGTATCGCGCTGAGCGAAGCCTGGCTGCGGCCCGACGCGCCGCCGCTGGCTGGCCGGCTGCGCTTCCGCGTGCCCTGAGCCTGGAGCCCCGAGGAGGCGCATGATGGTCCTGCAGGACATTCGCGGATTTCTGGTCACGCTCCGTCACTTCTTCCAGCGTCCGGTGACTATCCAGTATCCGGAAGAGAAACGCGAGCAGGCGCCGCGGTTCCGCGGACTACCGGCCTTGCGCTCGGACCCGGAAACAGGGGAAGCGCTCTGCGTCGCCTGTGGGCTCTGCGCGCGGATCTGTCCGACGAGCTGCCTGGAGATGCACGTCGTGCCCTCCGAGGAGGGTGACCGGGAGCTCGGCGAGTTCATCCTGCGTGCGGGCCGTTGCATGTACTGTGGTCTCTGTGCACAGGTCTGCCCGGTCGATGCCATCACGATGAGTGGTGAATACGAGCAAGCGGTGCTCGATCGCGAGGGGCTCATCTACGTCAAGACCGAACTCGCCGCCATCGGCTCACAGCGGCCGAGCTGGTGGGAGGCAGACGGTGGGCTGGGGTCGGAACGGTAGGGACGGGAGGCGAGAGCGATGGCTGTCGAGACGGTGCGGATCGAGCGTGACTCGCTCGGGGAGGTCGAGGTTCCGGTCGATGCGCTCTACGGCGCGCAGACGGCTCGCGCCGTCCGGAACTTTCCGATCAGCGGCTTGCGGCCGCATCCGGACTTCATCGTCGCCACAGCGCAGGTGAAGCTGGCAGCAGCTCGGGTCAACCACCGGGCCGGGCGACTGACCGATGAGCAGGCGCGGGCGATCGAGCAGGCAGCCCAGGAGATCATCGAGGGACTCTGGCACGAGCACTTCGTCGTCGATCCCTACCAGGCTGGGGCTGGTACCTCACACAACATGAATACGAACGAGGTGATCGCCAACCGAGCCAACGAGATCCTCGGTGGGCGGCGTGGCGAGTACAAGCCGGTACATCCCAACGACCACGTCAATCTCGGCCAGTCGTCGAACGACGTCATCCCGACAGCAGGACGGATCGCCTTACTGCGCGCGACGCCGAAGCTGATCGAGGCCTTGCGCAAGCTGGGTGAAGCGTTCTGTCAGAAGGCGCAGGAGTTCGGGAACCTGACCAAGACCGGGCGGACGCATCTCCAGGACGCGGTGCCGATCCGGCTCGGCGACGAGTTCACCGGCTATGGATCGGCGCTCAAGCGTGCGGCTGATCGGGTTGCGGAGGCTCGTCTGGCATTGACCGAGATCAATCTCGGGGCGACAGCGCTCGGTACCGGCATCAATGCGTTCCCAGGCTATCGTGCTCAGGTTGCGGAAGAACTGAGCCGCATCACCGGTTTTTCGCTGCGTCCGGCACGGAACACGTTCGAGATCACGCAGAGCCACGCCGACTTTGCGCACCTGTCCGGTGCGATCCGCAACGCTGCGCTCGAAGTGATCCGCATCTCGAGCGATATCCGGTTGCTCGGATCGGGTCCGCGAGCCGGGCTCGGTGAAATCATCCTGCCACCGGTTCAGCCGGGCTCCTCGATCATGCCCGGTAAGGTCAACCCCTCGATCGCCGAGATGGTCAATATGGTCGCCTTCCAGGTGGTCGGCTACGACCATGCCGTGTCGCTCGGCGTGCTTTCCGGCCAGCTCGACCTCAATGTCTGGACACCGCTCATCATCTACAACCTGCTCTGGGCGACCGACATCCTGACCAACGCGCTCGAGGTGTTCCGTACTCGCTGCGTCGAAGGTATCCGGGCCAACGAAGCGCGGCTGGCTGAGCTGGCGCATGGCAGCATCGCGCTGGCGACGATCCTCACGCCACGGATCGGATATCTCCGGGCAGCTGAGATCGCCAAGAAGGCCTGGGAAACCGGCAAGTTCGTGCGTGACGTCGTGATCGAGGAGGGTGTCCTCTCGCCGGAGGAGGCTGACGAGATTCTGGATCCGGTCAAGATGGCGTTGCCGCAGGACCCGGATGCGAACCAGTGCTGAGCATGAGCGGTGAGCACTTTTCCACTGGCCGCTCCAGGTATGCGGCAAGCGGCGAGCGGAGCGGCATGGGACATGGGAGGAGCGAGTCATGGCACGAGAGTATCCGTTCTATTGCGGTGGTGAATGGCGGACGTCGCCGAATCGCCTGGAGATTCGCAATCCCTATAACGACGAGCTGGTGGGCGTCACCTTTACCGCGACCGAGCAGGACTTCGAGGATGCGGTGACTGCTGCCCAGCAGGCCTTCGAGGTGACGCGCCGGCTGCAGAGCTACGAGCGGGCCGAGATCCTGCTCCGGTTGGCTGAAGGGCTCCGCCGCCGGCAGGAAGAGTTCGCTCGCCTGATCGCGCAGGAAGCCGGCAAGCCGATCCGCGACGCGCGGGTCGAGGTGCAGCGTGGCGTCTTCACGCTGACGACGGCGGCGGAGGAAGCCAAGCGGATCGGCGGGGAAGTGATCCCGCTCGATCTCATGGCTTACAGCCAGGGGCGTTTCGGGATCACTCGCCGGTTCCCGATCGGCCCGATCGCGGGGATTTCTCCGTTCAATTTCCCACTCAATCTCGCATTGCACAAGATCGCACCGGCACTCGCTTCCGGGAACACGATCGTGCTGAAGCCACCGAGCCGCGATCCATTGACCATGCTGACTTTCGCGGAACTGCTCGAAGAAGCCGGAGTGCCGAAGGGTGCCGTCAGCATCATGCCGATGGACCGGGTCGTCGGGGATCGGCTCGTGACCGACGAGCGCTTCAAGCTGCTGACCTTCACGGGCTCGCCGGATGTCGGCTGGGATCTCAAAGCGCGTGCTGGCAAGAAGAAGGTAGTGCTCGAGCTGGGTGGAAACGCTGGCGTCATCGTCGATCGAACCGCGAACCTGGACGTTGCCATCCCGCGTATCCGCGTCGGCGCGTTCGCCTACGCTGGACAAGTCTGCATCTCGGTGCAGCGCGTCTTCGTCCACCGGGCACGTTGGGACGAGTTCGTCGAGCGCTTCGTCGACGAGGTCAAGAAGATCAAGATGGGTGACCCGCTGGACGAGACGACCGATCTGGGGCCGATGATCGACGACAAGGCGGCGCGCCGGACGCAGGACTGGGTCGAATCGGCGGTGGCCGAAGGGGCCAAGGTGCTCATCGGTGGGAAGGCGGAGGGTCGGTTCTTCCAGCCGACCGTGCTGGTCGATGCACCGAAGTGGCACCCGGTGTGCAGTCGCGAGGTCTTCGCACCGCTGGTCGTGCTCTTCCCGTTCGACGACTTCGAGCAGGCACTGGCCGAGGTCAACGACTCGGTCTATGGGCTCCAGGCTGGCGTCTTCACGAGCAGCCTCGAGCATGCCTTGCGTGCCTTCGAGGTGCTCGAGGTCGGTGGCGTTATCATCAACGACATTCCGACTTTCCGCATCGATCACATGCCGTACGGTGGTGTGAAGGATTCAGGGTTGAGTCGGGAAGGGCTCCGCTACGCGATCGAAGATATGACGGAATTGAGACTTCTCGTCTTTCATCGGGTTCCCGAGGTCTCGTGATCCGCGGTGGGAAGGGTGCGCCACTGTAACGCTCTGCCGACACGCTGACGGAGGGGTCCCTGGAGGATCTCCCGGGGACCCTTTCCTTACCCCCATGTACGGCGGAGACTGCACTGAACGTTTTCCGAGTGCATCGGGTGTGGTCGGCGACCATGGCCAGATGACCCGGCTGCCGGATCGGGTTCTTCATCGGGTCGAGCGTGCTTTGGGAAACCGGCTCCGAGGGCTTCTCGGATCGGAGCGGGAGCGAGGACTCCGGCCGGGATCGTGCACGAGTGGGCGCGACTGCTGGCCGTGTGCACACTGCAATCGGCGTGATCAGTGGTGACGCAGGGCTCACCCGTAGCGATCGGAAGCGCTCTCGTCCTCTCACATCGTTCCGTGCGGTGTCCACAACAGGTGGCGGAGTCCTTGCTCGCTGGAGAGGAGCCCCTCAACTGCTTTGCGCCATCGCTCGTTCCACGCCATTCGTGCCGGGTGCCTCTCGTTAGTCCGCATGACATCGCTGTCGAGCGCGTGACTGCGGCATGCTCGATACGAGATACGGGCGAGGAGGCGAACCGGTGAATCCCGCAGCGTGAACGCAGAGCGCATCGATCCACGCGAACGGATACTCCCCAAAACGCGACGGTCATCAGCAGAGACCGTCGAAGATGCTCTAAATTTGCTTCGGAAAGACAGATCTATTACAAGTGGTTGTACAAGTAAGGCGGCAGTACATTACGCAACGGTATTGTTGATTGATTCGGATAAGAAGTCGTTCTGGCCACATATTGACGATGCCATGACCTGTTCGGTTCGAACGTATCCGGCTATGGTCGTTCCTGAGGGGTTCCTGACGTCTCGGATTCGCGAACGGTGTATCGGTGATGTCGTGGCAACGTGCGGGACAGATGCTCGAGGTCTGCAACTGCACGCTTCTCTGTCCGTGCTGGTTGGACATGACTGCACAGCCGGATCGAGGGTGGTGCGGTACGGCTATCTGGTTCGATATCGAACGTGGGACCGTTGACGGCCTGGACCTCGCTGGACTCGAGTCGTGATGGCTGCCGATATCGCGGGGGCTTTCGCTCAGGCTTCCCCACTACTCGAGGACTGGTGAGAGTATCGGACGGGACGCAACTGCCGTGAGACACACTGGTGTGGTCGTCATCCAGCTCGAGCATGCGTGCGGCCGTCGCGTTACCGCTCGGCCGCTGGCGTGCGCATTCAGGACCGTACCGAGGGCGCTGGTGCTTCGGGTTCCGCACGACTCGTATTCAGGCGATCCAGCCGTTCGATTCCAGCCAGGGCAGCACGGCGTCCAGCCCCGGAAGCACCGTATCGGCTGCCGCGAACCCGTCGAGGTGCGCGGTGTGCGCGTTGGGGACGGCGATACAGCGGAGTCCAGCTGCTCGCGCAGCGGCGACTCCGAGCGGGGCGTCCTCGATCGCGATGCAGGCGGCCGGGGATACCCCCAGTCGGCTAGCTGCGAGGCGGTAACAGTCAGGTGCCGGTTTACCCCGAGCGACGTCGTCGCCGGTCACGACCGCTGCGAACGCATCGGCGAGCCCGAGCTCAACCAGCACGAGCTGGACGTACCGGCGGTGCCCACTCGTCGCCAGCCCGAGCCGCATGCCGCGCTCCCGTAGCCCGGTGATCAGCTCGTGAGCACCAGGCATCGGGCGCACGTTGCCGGGCAGGCTCGCTAGGAACAGCGCATCGCGTTCGCGAGCTGCCTCGTCCGGTGCGACCGGCAGGCCGAGTTCCTCGACGATGATGGAGGCAGCATCGACTAGACGCCGGCCGAACAACCTGGGGAGAAGGGTGGCCGGGAGCTTCTTCTCCCACCGTTCCACGTAGCATTGCCAGGCTGCGAGCTGGAGCGCCTCGGAATCGACCAGCACTCCGTCGAGGTCGAAGACGACGGCGGCGATCCGTTCGGCCATCGTTCGCTCACCGTACCAGCAAGCAGAGGAACCGGCCGGCCCGTTGCTGGGCGGCCTGGAAGAGTCCGCGCGCGGCCATCACCAGGTACGGTTGCCCATCGAGCGCTTCGACGAGCGCTGACGGAAGTGCCCGCGCACCGAGGTGCGTGCCGGCCAGGGCTCCGGCGATCGCTCCACGGGTATCGCTGGCGCCACCCGCGTTGACGGCGATCGCGATGGCCTGCCGGAAGTCGTCCGGTGCCGCGACGAAGGCAGCGAAGGCGCTGGCGACCACTTCGTCGACCGCCGCTGACGAACCCAGCATCGCCAGCTGTGTCGCGGCAGCCGCCGGGTCACCCGCTGGCAAGGGACAGGAGGCAACCCGGCGCAACCGCTGCGCGACGGCATCTTCATCGATGAATCGCACCACCTCGTCGACGAGGACCTCTGGCGGTGTCATGCCCTGTACGAGCAGGAGCACTGCATAGGCTACAGCGAGCGCTCCATTGACGACCTCAGGTTCGGCATGCGTGATCACGGTCGCGCGGAGGACATCGCGGACGAAGAGTTCGGGATTGAAGCGGCAGAGCGCATGCAGGAGGCCGATCGGCGCGGCACGGGCGGCGGCACTCCCAGTCGCCATGCCAGGGCCCGCCACCCCGCGCTGGAAGTCACCGTGTTCAGCTGCATCGGCGAGCGCCCGGCGTGACGGCTCGTCCAGGAACGGTGCTCCCGGCCCCTCGAGAAGCCGGAGGAAACGGTAACCTGTCGCCGCGACGTCGAGATAGCCACCCGAACCGATCGCACTCTCGATGAGGCAGAGGGCGAGTTCGGTCTCGTCGGTGAACGTTCCAGCCGGAACCTCAACCGACCCGTCCGGCGCCAGAAGCGGGACGAACTGGTCGTGCCAACCATAGCGAGCGGTGATCTCTTCCGGCGTGAGCCCGGCAACCGGCATGCCCAGCGCGTCGCCGATCGCCATGCCGAGGAGACAACCCAGGAACCGGTCGAGGAGATCGACAGGCTGCGTTTCGTGCACCACCCATGCCTCCCGTCGTCACCGACGGTCAAGTGAAGCATGCGTTCTCTGTGTGCGCCAGTGCCGGTGCGCTGTGCACCGGACCATGCGTCATCCGCTGTGCCGGAACGGTCACGATCGTTCTCGAATCGTCCGGTGCATTCTCGCTGCGTTCCGGCTCGCGCGGCAGTCTGTGGGAGAGGCCGCTCAGGCTGGATCGGCAAGTACTCGGGGTTGCACGCGAGGCCTGAACCGAAAAGCCCTGTCTCCCGATCTCACCAGGTGCTATGCTGGCGGTATGCGTAGGAGGACGACCGGCTGGCGACGGGTGCGTGAGAAGGAAGCGGGAAGCAATGCCGCGGATCGTGAGCGATCTGGTGGATGTGTACGTGTTCCGGCGGCTTCCGCAGCGTCCATCGTACGATGTCCAGTTTCTCCTCTTGCGTCGTCGAGCCGATGGGCCACTGGGCGGGACCTGGCATGCCGTCCACGGCCGGATCTTACCGGAGGAGCGAGCCGTGGATGCCGCGGTGCGCGAACTCCTGGAGCAGACCGGACTGGTGCCGCAGCGACTGTACTCGGCCGATTATGTCTCGCAGTTCTACGATCACGCCAGTGACGCGATTGTGCTCGCGCCGGCCTTCGCGGCGCTCGTCGAGTCACGCGCGGCGGTTCGTCTCTCGCCGGCTCACGATGATTTCGCCTGGTGTGACCTGGAAGAAGCGGTGGCACGTCTCCTCTGGACCAGCCAGCGCTGGGCGGTGCGCCACATTCACGCCGTGATTGCCTGTGGCGGCGAGGAAGCCGAGTACTACGCCCTGACTTAGAGTTCTTCCAGGCTGTCGCGGAGAACGTCGAAGTACTCGAGTGCGAGTCCCGTACCGATCGCCACGCAACTCAACGGGTCATCGGCGACGAAACAAGGGACACCGGTCACCTCGGTGAGCAAGCGATCGAGATTGCGCAGGAGTGCGCCCCCACCGGTCAGAACCATGCCCTTGTCGATGATGTCGGACGCCAGCTCCGGTGGTGTCTCCTCGAGGACAGCGCGCACGGTAGCCAGGATCGCCTCGAGCGGTTCGGCGATCGCTTCCACGACCTCGTTGGCGTGCAGCTGGATCGTCCGGGGAAGCCCGGTTACCTCGTCACGGCCCCGGACTTCCATCACCAGATCCTCTTCGACCGGCAGGGCTGACCCGATCGCGATCTTGATCTCCTCGGCCGTCCGCTCGCCGATCCGCAGGTTGTGCTTGCGTTTGACGTAGGCAGCGATCGCGTCGTCGAGGTGATTGCCACCGATCCGGACCGATTTGGCGACCACGATGCCGTTCAACGAAATGACGGCGACTTCGGTCGTCCCACCGCCGATGTCGATCACCATGTTCCCACTGGGATCAGCGATGGGGATGCGGGCACCGATCGCCGCCGCGAGCGGCTCGGCGATCAGATACGCCCGGCGCGCACCAGCGTTGAGCGCTGCGTCGCGGACCGCCCGGCGTTCCACGTTCGTGACGCCAGCCGGAACCGAGATCATCACTTCCGGGCGGATCAAAGAAAAGCGTCCGACCGCTTTGTTGATGAAGTAGCGGAGCATCTCCTGGGTCACGACGTAATCGGCGATGACGCCATTGCGCATCGGGCGAACGACTTCGATCGTATCCCGCGGCTCGCGTCCGAGCATGTTGCGCGCTTCGATGCCGACCGCCTTGACCCGCCCGTCCTTGGCAGAAATTGCGACGACCGAGGGCTCGTTGATCACGATACCCCGACCCCGCACGTAGACGAGAACGTTCGCGGTTCCCAAATCGATTCCCAGCTGCTTCGGCACGGTTCCCTCACCCCATCCGACTGGTACCACCGCTCCGGAATGCCGATCCGACGCTGTACCGGTTCAATTCTAGCATCGCGATGGGAGAATCTTTGGCGTAAGGTTGACCGTCTGTCCTGCGTGGTTCGCACTCACTCTTGACGCTCCCGTAACCCTCTGGTTCGATCCGCGTTGACACGGGAGCACTGTATGCGTGAGTCAGCAGAGGCTATCGTCATCGGGGCTGGTATCGTCGGTGCGAGTACTGCCTATTGGCTCACCCAGTTCGGTCTGTCGGACGTCCTCGTGTTGGAGCGAGCCGTGCCAGCGAGTGGCGCGACGGGGAAGTCCGGCGCGCTCGTCCGGCTGCACTACCCGAACCCACACGAGACGCGCTTGGCACTCGAGAGTCTTCGATTCTTCCAGGAGTGGGAGGTGCGGGTCGGAACGCCGTCGCCGTTCGTCTGTACGGGCTTTCTCCAGGTCGTCGCTCCGGAAGACGAGCAAAAGCTCCGGGCGAATGTGGCGATGCAGCGGGCGCTCGGCGCACCGGTCGAGCTGGTGACCGCGCAGGAGGTCGCTGAACTCGAACCCTGGCGCGACGTCGCAGGACTGACTGTGGCCGCCTATGAGCCGGAGAGTGGTTATGCTGACCCGGTTGCGGCGACGCTCGGTCTGCTGCACCGGGTACGGCAAGCGGGGGCGAAAATCCGTACCGGCGAGCGGGTGCTGGCGATCGAGGTCGAACGGGAGCAGGTCATCGGGGTCCGAACGGAACGGGGGCATATTGCAACTGGAGCCGTTGTCCTGGCAGTGGGGCCCTGGGCGAATCAGCTACTCGCGCCGCTCGGTCTGAACTACGGTCTGGTGCCCCGGCGGGTGCAGGTCGCCATCTTCCGCTGGCCGAGTGATCTCGCACCCCGGCACTGCTGCGGCATCGATACGAGTGTTGGCATGTGGTATCGGCCAGAGGGGGAGACAAGCACGCTGGTCGGACTGGAAGCCGGAGTCGTTCCTGCTGATCCGGACCAGTATGCCGAGACAGCGGACGCCGCGTTCGTGCCGGCGGCACGAGCAGCGATCGCTCGCCGGTACCCGGAGCTCGCGCACGGTATCGCTCGCGGGGGCTGGGCTGGTGTCGTGATGCAGAGTCCGGATGGCCGTCCTCTGATCGGGCCAGTTCCTGGTTACACCGGTCTCTTCGCCATGCTCGGCGATTCAGGCACCTCCTTCAAGACGGCCCCAGCTGTCGGACGAGCACTGGCCGAGTGGATCGTGCACGGTACACCAGCACAGGACCTCTCACCATTTCGGCTGACTCGCTTCGCGGAGGGGCAGCCTTGGGTCGATGCGACCGACTACGCTCGCCCTCACCGGACCGTCTCGCGCTGATGCGGCGCCTGGTAGCGCCGGTAGAGCCAACGCTTGGTGACCTCGACCAGCGCGAGGTACGTGGTGACTGCGCCAGCGAGAACGATAAGATACGCCGGTGGTAGGGGCACGAACCCGAGCAGTCGAGCGAGCGGGCTGTAGGGTAGCAAGAGACCGACGACGACCACTGCCAGAACGTTCAGTGCGAACGATCGACTCGGGAGCCAGCGCCACGGTGCCCGCGCCGTTCGGATGACGAAAACGACCAGGCACTGCGTCACGAGTGACTCGACGAACCAACCGGTGTGGAAGACTACCTCGGTTGCCCGGAAGAGGAAGAGCAGCACGCCGAAGGTCAGGAAATCGAAGAGCGAGCTGACGGGCCCGAGAACGAGCATCGCGCGGCGGATGAAGCCGATGTCCCAGCGCCGGGGCGACGCGGTGAGTTCCGGATCGACCCGGTCGCGTGGAATCGCAACTTGTGCGAGGTCGTAGAGAAAGTTATTGAGCAGGATCTGGTGTGGCAGCATCGGCAGGAAGGGGAGCAAGACAGCTGCACCCGCCATGCTGAAGACGTTTCCGAAGTTCGAACTCGTTTCCATGAGCAAGAACGTCATCACGTTGGCGAAGGCGCGTCGGCCCTCCAGGATCCCCTCATGCAGCGTCGATAAGCGCCGGTCCAGGAGCACGATGTCAGCTGCCTCGCGAGCGATATCGACTGCGTTGGCGACCGAGATACCGACGTCGGCAGCGTGCAGCGAGGGCGCATCGTTGATGCCATCGCCGAGGAATGCGACAGCGTGACCGCGTGCCTTGAGTGCCAGCACGATCCGGTGCTTCTGTGCCGGCGTGACACGGGCGAAGACGTCCGCTTCCTCGGCGATCCGCTCGAGTGCCAGCGGATCGAGGTGCTCGAGTTCGCTCCCGAGGACGATACGCTGGGCGGGCAGTCCGACTGCGCGGCAGACCGCGGCGGCGACGAGTTCATTGTCGCCAGTCAGGATCTTGACCCGCACACCATCCTCAGCGAGTTGCCGGATCGTCTCGGTCGCTTCCGGTAGCGGCGGATCAGCGAAGGCGAGGAGCCCAGCGAAGACGAAGTCACACTCGGCGGTTCGATCGAGCGACTGTTCCGGGCTCCAGGCACGCCAAGCGACAGCGAGAACCCGGTACCCCTGAGCACTCAGCTGACGAAACAGAGCGAGGGCTTGCTGCCGTGCGGCCTCGTCGAGCGGGTGGATCCCGCTCGTGTCCTCGTAGCTCACGCAAATGGGGAGGACCGCTTCTGGCGCCCCTTTGGTCACAGCGAGGACTTCCTCGCCGAGCCGGACTGCCACTGTGACGCGTCGGCGCTCGAAATCGAACGGGAGTTCGTCGAGCTTGCTGAGTTCCGGTATGCCGGGAGGTGCGACTGCGAGGAGCGCCTGGTCGAACGGACTGGTGAGCCCCGACTGGGTCCGGGCGTTGACCCACCCCAGCAGGAGCGGACGTGGCGAGTCGGTGCCGTCGGCGGACAGCGCGTACGTGAGTTGCATGCTGCCGAGCGTGAGCGTGCCGGTCTTGTCGCTACACACGATGTCGACGCTGCCGAGGTTCTCGATCGCCGGGAGCGACTTGACCAGAACGCGCCGCCGGGCCATCCGGAGCGCGCCCTGAGCCAGTGCGATCGTGACGATCATCGGGAGGAACTCCGGGGTGAGGCCGACCGCGAGCGCAACGGCGAAGAGGATCGAGTCGAGTGGGGGACGGCCGAAGGCGAGCGTGACCGCGAGCACGAACAACACGAGGAAGGTCACAGTGCGGGTGATCAGGAGGCTGAACTGCCGGAGACCACGCTGGAAAGCCGTTTCCGGCGGTGGCGCCGCCAAGCGGCTGACAATATTCCCGAACAACGTCGCCTGGCCGGTCGAGACGACTTCGGCGATGCCTGCTCCGGAAACGACCGACGAGCCGAGGAAGACCATATGCGGTGCGTTCGGATCTGCTACCACTGGAGCTGTTGGCGCGGCCTGCTTCTCGACCGGCACTGACTCGCCGGTGAGTGCCGCTTGCTGGACCATCAAGTGGACGGCCTCGAGCAAGCGAGCATCGGCTGGCACGAGGTCACCGGCTGTGATCTTGACGATATCGCCAGGGACGAGCTCGCGTCGCGGTATCTCCCGCCATCGTCCATCGCGGAGGACCGTTGCGGTGGGAACGATGCGCGAGCGGAGGCGCTCGAGTGCCTGTTGCGAGCGGTACGACTGGAGGAAGTTGACGGTCGTACTGGCCAGGACGATGGTCACGATCAGGCTGGCATCGACATACTCACCGAGCACCGCGGTGATGCCGCTCGCGATCAAAAGAACGATAGTTAGAGGGTCGAGGAAGAGGCGTGCGAGAGTCACGAGTGCTCGCGGCCGCTGCGTCACCTCCGGTTCGTTTAGTCCGAATCGTCGGAGACGCTCGGCAGCCTCCGTGTCACTCAGCCCCTGCCACTGGGAAGCGTTCGAGTACTGGTTAGCCATCAGCGTACTCCGTCCCGATAGCGAACGTGGCTGACTCGACATATGGGGGTGTCTTGGGTAGGATCAGCCACGCGAGCAGGCTCATCGCGAGCATCGCGACGACTGTACCGCCCCAGAGCGAGGAGCGTTGCGCCAGTTTCGAGCAGCGTTCTCGCGAGTCACGTAGCGCCTCCCACGCCGATGGACTTGACGATGTCCCTGTGCTGCCGACAAACACCACGCGGTGCGTCGGCGTGTCGCCGCCACGCGCGACCAACCCATCGAGCGCATTGACTACGCGCTGTAACGCGAAGACGTCGCCAACGCGGGCAACTGAGAGGAACGGGGTCGCTACCGCGCCCGACGCTCGCTCGTACGAGTAGAGGTTGACGGCGATTCCGAAGCATGCCATCACAGTGAGGAAGCGGCGAGGCGTTCGGCCAAGACAGAGGGGTCCATGCGTCGATGCGCGTGCACGCGCCGCGAGCAGCAAGATGCGCCGGGTACCGGGACGGTCGATCGTCCCGGCGAGGGCGATCGTTGCCATGACTCCGAGAACCGACGAGAGAGCAATGCCCGCTCCTGCGGACCTCTTGCCGAGTCTGACGATCTACGCACAGTAGATGGCCAGAAACGGCAGCACAATGTCGCGAGCCAGGAAGAGTACAGAAGCTGCCAGGGCGAGGACGAGGAGGCCGCGGGACTATGCTCGGCTGACGCGAACCGAGGAATGTCCTGTAGGACGCGACAGAAGGCGTTTGTCCCCCGCGTGCAGGGTAGCGTGCTGGCACAGCTATCTCACCACGGTGGGTGGAGCAGAGCACGCGGGCGCCGAAACGGAAGTCCGACAGCGACGAGAGTGAGCGCGTCGAACTGGCCGGCTGGGCTGCAGGAGCCGGTGTCGCGACTGACAGGGAGACGAGCAGGAGGTGCGTGTCATGGCCATCGTCGATCTCAGCCATCCCTTCGATCCGGCCATCCCACTGTTTCCTGGTCTGCCAGCTCCGGAAATCGTCGAGTACCGGAGTCGCGAGGAAATGGCGCGTGCGTACGCCGAGGGTACGACCTTCGTCATCCATCGCTACTGCTTCGTCGGCAATGCCGGTACGTACCTGGACGCTCCGTATCACCGGTATGCCGATGGTCTCGACCTCGCTACGCTGCCGCTCGATCGGGTGGCCGATCTTCCCGGTCTCGTCGTCGACGCGCGCTGGCGTGTCGCGCGTGGTGCGCTGGCGATCGGGCCGGAACGGTTCGCCGGTCTCGACCTGAGCGGATCGGCAGTACTGGTCTGCACCGGTTGGGACCGTTTCTGGGGAAGCGACAGATATCTCGCAGCCAACCCGTACCTCACCGCAGAGGCTGCGGCGTTGCTCGCCGAGCGTGGGGCCGTGCTGGTCGGGATCGACAGCTGGAACATCGATGATGTCGCCGACCGGCGACGTCCAGCCCACACCATCCTGCTTCGGGCTGGTGTCCCGATCGTCGAGAACTTGACCGGTCTCGATCGGCTGGTCGGTCGCCGCTTCCGCTTCCACGCTGCGCCGATCCCGATCCGCTCCGGCTCAGCGGTTCCTGTCCGGGCGTACGCGGTGCTCAGCGAGACGGCGGCAGCGTGAAGTCGGTCGGGACGCCGTCCTGCGACGAAAGACCGACGAGTTGGCGAAAACGTGCCCAGAGCTCTTGTTCGGTGCGCGTCGACTCCTCATCGGCTGCGCGGCGGGCACGCTGCCAGCGCTCACGCACGGAAGCTTCCAGTGCCCGGCGCCGCTCCGAGGAGAGGAGCGCGGCGACAGCGGCACCGGCTGCGATACCCAGTGCACTGCTCGCCAAGAAGCGGGCGATTCGAAGCTTGGCCATCGCTCATCTCCGCTTCGATCGTGCGACGAATGAGAATGCGATACCGGTGACGATTCCACCAGCGAATGCCAGAAGAGAACCGAGTGAAACGCGCAGGAACGTGGGACCGGCGAGTTCGCGGACGAGCGCGATCCCAACCGTTCCGTGCTCGACCTCGACGCGGTCGGCGCGGAGCAAGCCGATCCGTGCCCGCGCTGCCCGGAGTTCCCGCACACGCGCCAGCGCCACAGCGCTCCGGAGGGCAACAGCTCGCTCGGCCTCGAGATGACGGATCGCGCTCCGGTCAGCTTGCACGCTCCTTCCCTCGACGCGCTGTGCGGTGGAGCGCTCGAGACTGACCCGTTGCCCGGTGAGCTGGGCGATCCGGCTTCCCTCGACGACGATCGTCTGCCCCTCGACACGGTCGACGTGCATATCGCGGACAGCGGTCGCTTCGGTCGGCACGTTCCCGCCCGGTTGCCGGTAGACAGTCGGGTGGATACCGGGTCGATCGGATTCGTGCATCGGTCGTATCCTTTCCGTGATCTCGCCGGCGTGCTACGTCCGACGTCAGGATGCGCGCGTCCGGGCCGATTTCGCGATCTCGGCGAGATCTTCGAACAGGTAGCGTGTCCAGCGATCGAACTGCTGGTCTCGCCAGTCCTTCAGGAAATTTCTGACGGCCAGTCGCGTGTCCGGCGGCATTTCGGCCCAAGGGCGCTGGATGCCCTCGAGTTCCGTATGTTCGCGGGCGAAGCGCGCGAGCGCTTCCTGCAATTCCTCCTGGGCGCGTTCCGGTCGCTCGATGAGAAACCCGAGTTCCTGCAGGTCGGCATCGAGCACGACGAAGGTCGGGATCGCCTGGGAACCGTCCGGGCGCCGGTACCGGCCAGCGAGATCCTGATGCTCGCTCCGGCGGACGATGCGGACCTCGATCGTCGGGATGCGCTGGGCCAGTGCGATGACCATCGGCACGAACTGGACGGAATCCGGGCACCAGTCCTCGGTAATGACGAGGATGGCGAGCGGCTCCTGGCCGAAGGCCGCCCAATCGCCTGGCATGACGCGCGTCCGCGCGATGTTCGCCTCGAATTCCTCTCGGTACTGCTGCATCGAAGCGATGTACTCCTCAGGCGTCATCGCCTGTTCCCATCGCTCCGCAACCAGGGTCATGCTGTTCACCTCCCGCTATTTCTATCTGTCGGCGTGAACCGGCCGCGTGCTGCCTGTTCCCGGAGTTCCGGAATCACCTCGCGTGCACAGCGTTCCAGCACCGACCAGTGCGACTCGGGTGGTATCGGGAAGACGAGATCGGTGAACCCGTGTTCCAGGTACGCGAGAGCGGTACGCCGGAACTGCTCCACGCTCTCGAAGGGTGGGCGCCAGGTGAAGACGGAACAGCGCAGTGTGGCCGGGTCCCGGCCTGCCTCGCGTGCTGCGCGCCGGACGAAGTCGGCGAGCGGTCCGACCTCCTCGGGTTCACCGCGCGTGTTCCAGATATCGGCGTAGCGAGCGGCCAGCCGGAGCATCCGGGGCTTGAATGCACCGACGATCAAGGGGATGCGTGGCTTTTGCACCGGCTTCGGCTCGAACGGCGTGTCCTCGAAGCGGTAGAAGCGCCCGTGGAAGGTGACTCGCCGCTCGCGTTGGAGCTGGTCGATAACGTGAATCGCTTCTTCGAGCATCGCGATGCGATCGGCCGTACTCGGGAACGGGAACGAGTATGCCCGATGCTCGCGTTCCCACCAGCCAGCGCCGATCCCGAGCTCGACCCGCCCGTTCGTCGCGTGGTCGATCGTGACCGCCATCTTCGCCAGGAGGCCGGGATTTCGGTATGTATTGCCGCTGACCAGGACGCCGAAGCGCAGGCGACGGGTCTGAACGCCGAGTGCAGCGATCAAGGACCACGCTTCGAAGTAGGGTGTGTCCTCATCGTCGGCGGCCATGAAGTGATCGACCACCCACGCGGTGTCGAAGCCGAGTTCCTCGATCCACTGCCATTGGCGAAGGAGTTCCTGGAAAGGACGCCGATTCCCGGTACCGATGCCGAAGCGAATCGGCTGCGGTGGAAGCTGGTGTCCGGTCATCGCTCCCGCTCCTCCTCTCCGAAGTCCGCCGCGAGCGTGTGGAGCCGCCGCTCGTGCTCAGCGAGCGCTGCCAGGATCGTTTCCGCGACGCGCTCGGCGAAGGAGCGGAGTTCGGGGTGACGTTCGACCTCGCGGTCGAGATCGCGGAGAAGCAGTTCGACGAGTCGTTCGCGGTCGAGATACGCCACGCTGGCCTCCCCTCTGCGCTGGCCGCTCTGAGTATCGGCGAGGGGAGGCACCGTGGCAAGGCATCAGGCAATGAATGCGCGGTCGAGGACACGGCGAACCGATTCGAAGTCGCGCCGGGCCTCCTCGACTGTCGGGGCACCGCTGCCGACTTCGCTGACCAGCATGCTGTAGTAGGTCGCGAAGGTCGGGTCGGTGACCGGTGTCTCGCGCTGTCGCAGGATTCGCAAGATTCGTTCGATCGTCCGCATGGGCACCCACCTCCACTTCCGTGCCGGTTCGGCCAACCGACATGAGCATATCACAATATCGCGATAACGACAACGCGCGGCCGCTTGTCACGGGACCCGCAGTCGGCTAGGCTAGCGGGAGAGTTCTTCGGTCAGGGTGGTGTGCAGCCTGGTCACCGGTCTGCACGGGAAGGGAAGGGCGTCCATGCGACACGTGTGCAGCCGCATCGGGCATTTCGTCGGGCTTCTGCTGTCGCTGGCGGTACTGGTCGTACCGTCGCTCCCCGTCGCTGCACAGCCGGAGACGGCTGGCTGGCGCGGCTACGTCGAATCGTGCGGCGCTGACGGCGGTTACGCCGAGCAGAACTTCGTCGCTGGCCCGGCGGTCCCACCGCACGGAACCGGGAGCTTCCAGATCGCGGTAGCCAGCGTCAACGAAGGGCGCATCTGGTCGCAGTTGGTGCAGCCGGAGGTCGCGGGCGTGGCACTGAAAAACCTCCAGGAACTGCGCTACTGGACCTTCGTGTCGCGGGGAGGTGCTGTCGCGCCACACGTGTTCCTCGACGTCGACCTGAACGATGACGGTGTCGCTGACGATCGGCTCATCTACCAGCCGGAGCGGAACGGGTCGGTCACGCCACTGGTCTGGCAGGAGTGGGAAGCGACACGCGGCCGGTGGTGGTCGCAGCGTGGTCTCGGCGGTCTCTTGCGTGACAACCCGGGGCCGCTCGCGAGCTATCTGGGAGCTTTCCCTGGCGCCCGGCTGGCCGTGCCCGAGAACGGCCAGGGTGGACTCGGGATCGGTGCCGGCTGTCTCGGTTCCGGCTGGGCTGGCTGGTCCGGGGCGGTCGATGCCCTGCTCTTTCGTTCCACCACCTTGACGGCGTTCTGGAACTTCGAGGCGACCGGCGTGATCGCGACGCGAGGCGGTGGCGTCACCGAAGGGCCCGTCTTCCGTGACCTGACTCCGCTCCCGTGGAGTACGCTCCCGCCCGGGAACGTGCGCATCGCGGTCACTGCGGAGACGCCGAGCGGGGTGCGTTCGGTGCGGATGTGGTTGAACGATCGCGAGCTTGCGCTCAGCGAGACGGGCGACCGAACGCGCAAGACCGTGGGCGCCCAGCAACCCCTGCAACCAGGTCTCTTCGTCGTCCGTGCCACAGCCAGCGACGAACTCGGCCGGTCGTTCACTGTCCAGTGGCAGTTCGTCGTTTCGGCGAATCCGAACGACGGCTGGTGGTTCGCCGCGGACGGTACGCCGCGTCGAACGCAGATCGAGGCGTCACTTCGCGCCCTGAGCGAGGCGTTCCGCTGGCACTTCTTCGGTATGTCGTGGGACGGTGCGTACCATCCCGAGATGCCGACGCACGCGGACGTCTCCTCCACGCTGCGTTTCGCGACACGCTCGCCGATGCACTTCGCGACTCTGCCACCGACCGATCCCGTCATGATTTCGGTCGAGGTCGTCTCCACCGACCAGCCGCTCGCGAGTGTCGAATTGCGGCTCAACGGACAGCTGTTGCCAGCCGAGATTTCACGCGATGACGATCGACACTGGCTCGTCTTCGTAACCCGCACGCTCGCCCCAGGTACTTATGGGGTCACGGCGACTGCGCGTGATGCTGCCGGACGGAGCCTCACCACGACTTGGGGTTTCGTCATCTCCGCCAACCCAACCGAAAGCCCGTGGTTCAACCCGGACGGCACGATGAAGGCCGAAGTCGTCGCTCGGACGCTCCGGACGCTGGTGGAGGGCTTCAACTGGCACGTGCGTGGTGTGTCGTGGGATGGCCGACTCCACCCGGAGTTCCCGACGCACGCGACGAATTTCTCCGGTCCGGTGCCGCTCCGCCAGTGGTTCGACGAGCGAGGGCGGCCGAATACGGTCGCGATCACCGAGACGTTGAAGGAGTTGGAGCGCGAGTTCCGCTGGCACTTCTGGGGAATCACTTGGGACGGCCAGCGACATCCGGAGATCCCGACCCACGCCAGTTGAGCCATCCGAACGAAACGAGCGGGGGGACCGGCACCGAGCCGGTCTCCCCGATGTTTGTCGCTGGCTTCGCGTTCAGTGCGTCAGGCGATAGTTGGGGGCTTCCTTGGTGATGATGACGTCGTGTGGGTGCGATTCGCGCAACCCGGCGTTCGTCATCTGGATGAAGCGCGCCTTTTCCTGCAGCTCGCGGATCGTGCGGGCACCGCAGTAACCCATCGCGGCCCGCAGTCCACCGACGAGCTGGTAGACGACATTCGCCAGGGGGCCCTTGTAAGGGACGCGGCCCTCGATACCTTCGGGAACCAGTTTCGCGATGCTGTCTACGTCCTGCTGGAAGTAGCGATCCTTGCTGTAGGAGCGCGCCTTCATGGCGCCGATCGAGCCCATACCGCGGTATTCCTTGAACCGCTCGCCCTGGTAGAGGATGACTTCGCCCGGACTTTCGTCGACGCCGGCGAGCAAGCTTCCGAGCATGACCGAGTCGGCACCGGCAGCGATCGCTTTGGCGATATCGCCGGAGTACTGGATACCGCCGTCGGCGATCACCGGTACGCCGTAGGCACGCGCGACGCGCGCGACGTCCATGATCGCCGTGATCTGCGGTACCCCAACGCCTGCGACGACCCGCGTCGTACAGATCGAGCCGGGGCCGACACCGACTTTCACGGCATCGGCGCCAGCCTCGATGAGGGCTCGCGCCGCTTCACCGGTCGCGATATTGCCCGCGACGACGTCGACGTCCCAACGGGACTTGATCGCCCGCACCATCTCGATCACGGCGCGGGAATGCCCGTGCGCGGTGTCGACCACCAGGACATCCACGCCCTCCTCGACCAGCGCGGCGGCCCGCTCCAGCGCGTCTGGCCCGACGCCCACCGCCGCGCCGACCCGCAACCGCCCCTGGGCATCTTTCGTCGCGTTCGGGTACTGGATTCGCTTCTGAATGTCCTTGACCGTGATGAGGCCCTTGAGGATCCCGTGCTCGTCGACCACGGGAAGCTTCTCGATCTTGTACTTGTGCAAGATCTCGCGTGCCTCGTCGAGCGTCGTCCCGACCGGTGCCGTGATCAGGTTCTCTTTCGTCATCAGGTTGGCGACCGGCTGGTCGAGGTCGTCCTCGAAACGGAGGTCACGGTTGGTCAGGATGCCGACCAGTCGTCCCTGCTCGTCGGTGATCGGCACGCCGGAGATGTGGTAGCGCTCCATCACGGCGAGCGCATCGCGTACCTTGTCGGTCGGGCGCAAGGTGACCGGTTCCACGATCATGCCCGATTCGGAACGCTTCACCTTGTCGACTTCCGCGACCTGTTCTTCGATCGACAAATTGCGGTGGATGATCCCGATTCCGCCCTCCCGGGCGAGCGCGATCGCCATGCGCGCTTCGGTGACGGTGTCCATCGCTGCGGAGACGATCGGGATGTTGAGCTCGATATGTCGGGTCAGCCGCGTCCGCGTATCGACGTCCTTCGGTAGGACAGCCGATTCGGCCGGGACGAGCAGGACATCGTCGAAGGTGAGCCCGATGCCGACGAGTTTCTCGGCGACGACCTCTTCGAGGGTCGGGATCTCGGTCGATGTGGTCGGTATCGGATCGGACGTTATGGTCATCGTCTGTCACCCCCCAGGACTCGCATCCTTTCGTTTCGTTCAGCGTATGCTCTGCGACGCTTCGAGCGGTGTTTCTTCGACCGGTAGAGCGAGCCGCTCCAAGAGTTCCTTCCCGAGTTCCGCATAGGCGTGCGCAGCACGCGACGTCGGGTCGTATTCGAAGATCGTCTGCCCATGGCTCGGTGCCTCGGCCAGCCGGACGGCGCGCGGGATGATCGTCCGGAAGGTGCGTGTGCCGAATGCCCGGCGGATCTCCTGCACGACCTGGACAGCCAGCCGCGTCCGGGCGTCGAACATCGTCAAGACGACGCCGAGGACGTCGAGCCGTGGGTTGAGTCGTCGTTTGACGAGGTCGAGCGTCGTCACCAGCTGGGCCAGCCCCTCGAGCGGAAGATACTCGCACTGGATCGGAACCAGGACGGAGCGCGCGGCAGCGAGCGCGTTGACGGTCAGGAGTCCCAGCGAGGGAGGACAGTCGATGAGGACGACCCCGTAGCGAGACGCCAGGCGCTCCACGACCGTGCGCAGTCGATACTCGCGCTCGGGTGCGGAAACGAGTTCCACTTCCGCACCAGCCAACGCGCCCGATGAGGGGAAAAGGTCCAGTCCCGGGCGTACGTCGGTGAGCACCGCGCCCTCGCTCTCGTCGGGCTCGAGGAGCGCGTCGTACAGGCTCACCGCGAGCCGTGCACGGTCGACACCAAGACTGCTTGTCGCGTTGGCCTGGGGATCCAGGTCGATCAAGAGCGTCCGATGCCCGCGTTGGGCGAGAAAAGCCGCGAGCTGCACAGCGGTCGTGGTCTTGCCGACTCCACCCTTTTGGTTCGCGACCGCGATCACCCGTTCCACGCCGCCTGCCTCCGCTCGCGCGGTCGATGTTAATTACCTGAGTCTACCACAGCGGCTCGAGGAAGCGGACTGCGACCTCGTTGGCGACCAGGATGCCTCGACGAGTCAGGCGGAGCTGTTCCCCATCCCATTCGACCAGGCCTAGGTCCTGGAGTTCCTCGATCGGTGCCCGGTAGAGTTCCCAGAGGTCGCGGCCATGCCGCTCGTGGAAGGAGCGAGCCGAAATGCCATCGGTCACGAGGCGGATGCCCAAAATCATGGTCTCGATCGCTTCGGTTCGCGGATCGATCGGTTCTTCCTCCCGAACCGGGAGGTCACCGGCACGGACCCGCTCGATGTACCGGGCCGGTAGCCGCTCGTTCACCATGCGGATCCCCCCGAGGTAGCCGTGCGCACCGGCTCCGGCGCCGATGTACCAGCCGTTCCGCCAGTAAATCTGATTGTGGCGCGAGCGGAAGGAGCGTTCCCGCGCCCAGTTGGAGACCTCATAGTGCTCGTACCCACGCTGGGCGAGCAGATCCATGGCCAGTTCGGCCAACTCGGCCACCGCATCGTCGTCGAGCGGTCGGAGCACACCGCGCTGGACGCCGCGCTCGTACGGTGTGCCCGGTTCGATCGTGAGCGCGTAGAGCGAGAGGTGCTCCGGCTCCCAGGAGAGAACCGTCGACAGATCGTGCAGCCAGTCCGCTCGTGTCTGGCCAGGCCAGCCAGAGATGAGATCCAGGTTGACGTTCTCGAACCCGGCGTCCCGCGCGGCACGGAACGCTCGCTCCGGCATCTCGGGCCGGTGCGCTCGCCCGAGCACTTTGAGACCGTGCGGAGCCAGTGTCTGTACACCGATACTCAGCCGGTTGACTCCGGCCGAGCGGTAGCCAGCCAGCTTGTTCCGGTCCACCGTTTCCGGGTTGGCTTCCAGAGAGACTTCCGCTCCGGGGAGGACGTCGAACGTCCGGGCGATCGCCTCGAGCACGGCGGCGATCTGCCCGGGTTCCAGCAGGGAAGGAGTGCCCCCGCCGAGGTAGATCGTCTGCAGGGGCCCACGTCCCCAGCGTGCGGCGATCAGCTCCAGCTCGCGCGTCAGAGCGGCAAGGTACGCCGGGATCAACGGCTCCTGGCGCGCGTACACATTGAAGTCGCAGTAGGGACAGATGCGCCGGCAGAACGGGATGTGGATATACAGTCCCCACGGCGCGTCGCGTGGTTGCGGTGCGGAGGTCTGGGGCAGTGTTTCGGATAGAGCCGTCAGCATCGTGGCTTCCGCTGCATCATCGTTCTCGAAAGGATAGCATGCACTGGAACAGGTCTCGTTCCTGCTCCGTTACGGGGACGCACGGTTGCGAGGTACTGGCCCGTACCGTCAGTGGCGGCCGAAGGCGGTGCGTCGCCGGTGCGTCAACAGGGCCTGGACGAGGCCCAGCGCGGCGAACTGCGTCCAGATGGCACTCCCGCCGAGACTGATGAAGGGTAACGGAACTCCCGTAACTGGCAGGAGACCGACGTTCATTCCCATGTTGACGAACGCTTGGAAGAACAGCAGCGCTGTGACGCCCGTCGCCAGTGACCGGCCGAAGAGGTCGTTGACGAGGAGTGCGACTCGGCTGGTGCGCCAGAGCACGAGCAGGTAGGCGGCGATCAGCGCGACGCCACCGACGAAGCCGACCATACCCATGGCGTGCGCGAAGATGAAGTCGGTGTGCCGGACGCGCAAGAGTCCGAGTTGACTCTGCAGGCTTCCGGCGAGTCCGTTGCCGAGGAGCCCGCCGGTTCCGATCGCGATCTGCGCCTGAATGATGTTGAATCCTTCGCCGAAGTAGTCACGCTCTGGCTGGTAGGAGATGAGTAAGCGGTCGCGCATGTAGTCATGCAGCACGAAGTGCCAGGCGAACAACGCGACCAGTGGACTGGCAGCGATGACGGCCAACAGGTGCAATCGACGAACGGGGCTGACGAGCATGACTGCAAGCCAGATCGCGGCAAAACAGCCGGCCGTACCTAGATCGGGCTGCTGGTAGACCAGCGCCATCGGTACCAGAACGATCACCCCGGCGATGACGAAATTCACCCAGCGGCGCATGTCGGGCCCCCGATCGGCGACGAACGCGGCGAGCGCGATCAGGACGGCGAGCTTGGCCGGTTCCGAGGGCTGGATGGTGATGGGGCCGAGATCGATCCAGCGCCGCGCACCCCCGATCGTCACGCCGATGAGGTCGACCGCGACGAGGCCGGCCAACGCGATGCTGTAGATCGCCCAGGCGAGGGCCTTGATGTACCGGGGGTCGACCCAGCTCAGTGCGGCCATGAGTGCGAGACCGAGCAAGATAGCGATCGCTTGACGGACGACAGGGCTTCCCGCTCCGATCGGACCAGCGCCATCAGCACTCCAGATGGCGACGAGACCGAAGCCACAGAGGACGAGCGCCGTCACGAGGAGCGCCCAGTCGAAGTTCCGCAGATTGGCCTGCCGTTCGTGCCCACGGAGCGAGGTGGCGAGGAGACCCATCGGCCTGCTATCCTCCGACGAGACGTTCGGGAGAACCGGCGCTCCCAGCCGAGTATACGCGTGGCATCGTGCGAGGGGCGAACGCTCCGTTCCGTGTTGGAACGGACACCGGCACCGCTGTGGCACTGGTGCGCTGGGCCGTCGGGCGACGCGTGCCGACCTGGCTCGTGCGGCGTGTGGCGCATCGGCTCGCCACGCTGACACCGCTCGGCTGGATGCTCGTCCTCCTCACGCTCATCGCATCGCGACGAAAACAGGTTCAGCCAGGGTCGGTTCCGGAGCGACTCGCGCTCGGACTGGCGGCCAACGGCTATCCCCTCGCTGGCATCGCCCGATGCCTCGGTGTCGAGACCGTGACTGCGTGGGAAACGCTCCTGGCTGCGCGGCGAGTGCGTGGCCTTCCCGAACCGTGCACGATCGGTCGTGTCGCTCTTGCCGGAGACGAACCGGACACGAGCTGGCAGGCGCACGTCGCCACGTGTCCCACCTGCCGGGGTGTGCGAGAAGCCTGGCAGCGGGACGATGTACGTCTGCGCGCGGAAATCGCGCAGACGGTCGGGAGCGGCAGCGACCACCCGGACCCGCGAGTCCGCCTGCGGTGGCGGATTGCCTGGCTCCTGTTCCTCCTCTGCCTTCCCGCGCTTGGGACCGTCGGACGACTCCCGGAGCACGGTCAGCAGAAAGGAGCTTCGAGCGCGGGAGCGCCGGGTTCCAGCTGGGTGCTCATGGTAGCCGATGACGGCAGCGTCGCCGCACAGGATGTCACCACCGGCAGTTGGCGCGAGCTGTTGCCGGCAACGGGTTTGGCCCAAACCGAAGTGTTTCTTTCTCCCGATCGGCAGCGGCTCGCGCGTGTGGCGTGGAACTGGCCGGGACTGGCCCCCGCACTGGTGCGACTCGAGGTTCTGGATCTCCGATCGGCGGAGATCGTACAGGTGCAGACGCGTTTTCGCGACGACCTGGCGATCGACTACCCGATCGGCTGGCTCGATGCGCGCCGGTTTCTCTTCGTTCGGGCTGAATCTCCGGGATCAGCCGAGGAGCGCGAAGGGGATAGATGGCTGGCCACGATCGAAGCCGTGGACGTACTGACGAGCGGGATGTACCCGCTCGGGCGTTTCGCCCTGCAGCACGTACTCGTGCCGTGGCCTGGCACGATCGTGGTCACCGAAGAGGGACCGACCGGTCGGGCCGTGCAGGTCATCGGCGGAGCGGAGGACGGTGCGGTGTCCGCGCAGACAATGCCCCCTGGTACTCCTGGCGAGACGCTTCTCGGCCTCTGCATGCTTGACGACGGTCAGTGGCTGATCCTCTGGCATTCGGACTCCGGAGAGGCCCGGCTCGTCGCGTTCGAAGAAGAAGAAGTCTTGCTGTGGCACGGGACTGGGGCGATCGAGTTGTTCTGCGACCGGGTGCACGCCCCGGTGCTCGTCACCCGTGCGCCTGGTCAGACGGTACTCTGGCGTGTCGGGCGCAGCGGTGTGCGAGTCCTGTGGACGCTCCCGCACGAACTGGAACCGCTTGCTATCGAGTGGACGCCTGAGGGACGTCCGGAGTTCCTGCTGGTCGGTCGCGGGAGAGACCTGTTCCGTCCACCGCTGATGGGTGATGCCCGGTGGGGACCGTCTCTGCCGGAAACAACGGTGCTCTACCGTTCGTCGGAGGGCAGGCTCGAGCCGCTCCTCGCAGTGAGCGGACGATGGCGATTCGTCGGCCACGTCTCGGAAGTCGCGCGTTCAGTCCCCCCGGTCGGTGCGCTGGAGTCAGTGCTGCGGGAGTACGGAGCAGGCGGCGAGCCGTACCTTCCGGCACCGCAAGGGGGTGTACTCGTCCATCGGGACCCGGCCGAAGACGCGTTCGTCGTACGGGACCTGGTAGAGGGGCGCACGCACGCGCTTCCCTCGGGGCTGGGCGAACTGGCCTGGCTTCCCAGCGGTGAGGCACTGATCACCGTCGGCCCTCCGGCGGGGGCGGGTACCAGGGTGCGGGAGGCGGCCGACGGACCGACTCGTGTCGTCCTCTATCTCGATCCTGAGGGCGTTCTCGGCCGGCGTGTCCCGGAACGATTGGGACGGATCGACCTCGATCCGCTCGACTTCGGGCTGGACCCGGAGCGTCGCTATCTGGCCGTCGCACCGTCCCCGACGGGCATCGCGCTGGCTCTGCTGACCTGTGATCGGGCGCGGGGTGTGGTGGAGCTGTGGTTCGAGCGGGTGGACAGGGTGAGTCCGGAGTGGCGAGCGAGCTGGAAGACCAGAGATTGCGCTGTGGCTCAGGATGGCTCGGTACTCGTCTGGGTGAGTCCGACTCGGCTCGTCGTCATGATCCCGGTGATGCGTGCCTCAGAGGGACCGGTGGAACTCCTGGTGCAGTCGTTCGGAGTAGACGGTGCGGCAGCGCGCGAGCTGGCGCGGCACCGGGTGCGGGGAGCGGAACGTGCCATCGTCCCCGTCGAGGTCGCGAGCGATGGCATCACACTCGTCTACCGGTTGCGGGTCGAAGGCGCTGACACGGGGGATCGAGTCGTGGCGCTCGACCTCGCCGAAGGTTCCCCGCTCGTGTTGGCTGAGGGAGAACCGGCGAGAGGACTCTGCCTGAGGCACGCGGGACGCGGTGTCGTCGTCCGCCTGGGGCAGACCGTGGCCTGGTACGGGTGGAACGGGCGCGTGCGCTCGCTCGTCGACGCTGCACAGGTAGTTGCATGCCTTCCTGATGGCCGTGTCCTCGTGCTGGTCGAGGAGGGTGACGCGGGGCGTCCGGTGTTGCTCGACCCCTCGGCGTGAGACACTTGCACCGAACGAGAGCAGGAACTCTCACTCAAGACGGATTGTGACTCTTGACACGAATCGTGCAACCGGCTATATATATCCATGGAAATTGTGCTGAGGCGACCGGTTACCAGGGTGACTCGGAGCCACGCGAAAGGAGGCGAGCCATGATGGAGCGGTGGAGCCCGATCGCGGAGTTCGAGCGACTCTGGAACGAGATGGATCGCCTGATGGGCGAGGCCTTCGGTCGCACGGCGCGACCGATCTTGGCGCGGGCGTTCACCTTGCGGCCGGCGATCGACCTCTTCGACAACGGTGAAGCGCTCGTGGTCAAGGTGGCCGTGCCGGGTGCGAAGCCGGAGGATCTCGAGGTGAGCATCGAACAGAACACGCTGACGATCCGTGGCCGGTACGGCTACGTGCTCGACGAGGAGACGGCGAAGCACGCGACTTGGTACCGCCGCGAGATCGGGTACGGTGAGTTCAGCGAGACGCTGACGCTGCCGGTCCCGGTCGATGCGGAGGCTGCCCAGGCGCAGGTCGAGCACGGGATCTTGACGCTGACCTTGCCGAAGACCACGGAGGCGCGCGTCAAGCGGATCCCGGTGCAGCAGCCGAAGGCGCTGGCCAGCTCGGTGAGCTGATCGCAGCTCCCGCGCCTGCCAGCTCCTGGAGGAGCCCGGGCACACCGCCCGGGCTTTCGCTGTGCACAGACATGCTGCTCGCTGCTGAACGGGGCAGTCGGCTAGCGATGGCGTGATGGCGAAGTCGCTGCTGCGACTTTCGGCTGCTCGATGTGGCGGAGGTGGCGCGTTTCCGGCACGAGGGCGACCAGTATGCCGGCGGAAAGCACGCCGAGCACCGAGCAGAGTCCAGCCGTGAGCGCGATACCGACCGCGTCGGCGACGAAGCCGACAGCCAGCGGAGCGACCGCTTGCCCGCCGTCGCCGATCAGTCGCCAGAGACCGAGAAACTCGCCGGTGCGACCAGGCGGCGCGAGGTCGGCCCCGAGCGTCATCATCGTTCCGGAGCCGAGCCCATTCGCGAAACCGATCAAGAGTCCGACGAGCAGGAGTTCGATATAGCTGGAGGTCAGCGGGACGAGCCCCATCCCGAGACCGAGCAGCAGGAACGAAGGTACCGCTGCTGCCTTGCGGCCCCAACGGTCCATGATCCAGCCGGCTGGCCAGAAGAGTCCCATGTCGACCAAAGCCGAAAGACTGATGATCTGGCCGATCGCAGCAGCGCTCAACCCGAGTGCATCGGCGCCGTAGAGCGGGATCGCTACCTGACGGGTTTGCCGCAGCATCTGGCCGAAGAGTTGCGCGGTGCCGGCGCTCGCCAGCGCTCGCCAGCGCAGCCGAAGGACGTCGCCGACCGCTGCGAGCGGGGCGTGATGGCTCGGTGTCGGATTGCCGACCGGCTCGAAGGCGGCTCCAGCGACCGCGAGCGCGACGAGCGCGACGAGGGCGGTGACCACGATAGCCCACTGGAGTCCCAGAACTGTCCCGACCCAGCCGCCGAGCGCTGGTCCGAGGAACCAACCGATGCGGTTGATGCCGCCGAAGAGGGCGATAGCGCGACCGCGCTGCTCGACCGGGACGACCGTCGCGAGGTAGGCGTGACGCGAAAGGCCCCAGAGCGCGATGCCGACGCCAGTGACGAAACGGAAGAGGACGAGCAGCGGGGGGAGCGTGCCGGCCAGCACGACACCGAGCGTCGCGAGGGCATAGACGACACAACCGAGGAGAAAGGCACGCCGGTGTCCGACACGCCCCAGCAGCGTGCCCACCGGCACGTCGGCGACGAGCGTGCCGACCCAAGCTGCTGCGATGGCGATCCCGGTGACGGAGTAGCTCGCTCCCTGCTCGCGCAGGAAGAGCGGGAGCACCGGTACCATGACTCCCTGGCCGAAGGCGAGCAGGATGGTCGGCAAATAGACTGGCAGGACGAGATCGCGCGTCGTGCGCACCGTAGCCCCCGTACTCCGGTGGAATGGTCGCACCCAGTCGGAGCGAATGCAAGCGATCGGTCGGTTGGCAACCGACTGACGGCCCGGTGCGTTCGTGCCGTTCGCGTGACAGGGTCCGTGCATTGCCAGGCTCGCTGCCTGTGCTTCGTTTCCAGGTCAACACGGGTTCGGTGGTGGTAGGGCGGTGCCCGGTGCCATCCACCGTCGCTCTTGCGCGCTCTGCGAAGGGGCAGGTCAGCCTCGATGAGGGTAAGCGCGGGTCACTGAGGTCGGTTGAACTTGACAGAATAACCGTGATACACTTGTCGACGTAGGTCCGTGAGGGGTCCATGTCGTGGGGAGATGCCCGAGTGGTTCAAGGGGCCGGTCTGTAAAATCGGTGCGCTGTTGCGCGTCGGGGGTTCGAATCCCTCTCTCCCCACCTGCTCTCGATCCCCCCTGCGAGGTACACACGGGCAGCGGTCACTTGCGGCGCAAGGGAAGCGCGAGAACGGAAGACGACCGGGCGAGTACTCCTACTCGCCCGGTCGTTGCTGTCTTGTGTCGTGTGTCCTCGCCGAGCCGACCCGGTGTTCCGCGACGGTCGATCGCGAGCGTGCCGTTGCGCTTCCTTTGTCGAGACGGATCGCCAGCCGGATCCCCTGCAGCATGCCGTTGGTGTGGTGTTCGCCACTCGCGTTGTGAGACGCCGGTACTACCGGAGGGCTGTGACTGCCTCACCGATGGAGATGGCCAGCTCCCTCGGGAGACCAGCGTCGACGAGAAGGTCATGCAATTCACCCGGAGTCGAGACGTGCCCGCGCCGGACTCGGAGACGCTGGTGCTCGGCTGGATCTTCGAGGATCCAGAGGCGTGCTTCGACCGCCCAGCCTACACCGTCCCGCTGGACAATGACCCGCCCGGCCAGTGCCTGGCCGATCGTCGCAGCGCGCCGGTCGATGCGACGTGCTGCCAGCTCGAGCCGGTTCGCGCTCGTTTCCCACAGGCATTCCCATCCGGCGATCTCGCGCGGAAGCTGTACTGGTGCACCAGTGGTGCCGGTCATGGTCGTTCCCTCCCGAAGACTCGCCTGGAAAGGTCGGACAGCTCTGGGAGTCCCTCTCCGTCATCGGAGAACGCCCGGGCCAGCATCGCTGAGAAGCTCGACCAAGAGCGCTTTGTGCAGGTGCAAGCGGTTCTCGGCCTGGTCGTAGATCACTGATTGTGGCCCGTCGGCGACCTCAGCCGTCACCTCTTGCCCACGGAACATCGGGAGACAATGCATGAAGATCGCGTGCGGTGCCGCTACGGCCATCAGCGCCGGTGTCACGCGGTAGGCTTCCAGTTCCCGGAGCGTCTCCTCCGGGACATTCTGCCCCATCGAGACCCAGACATCGGTGTAGACGATGTCGACGTCCCGAACGGCTTCGAACGGGTCGCTCAGAAGTTCGATCGTCGCACCGGTGCGGGCACCGATCGTGCGCGCGCGCTCGACGATTTCCGGGTCGGGGCGACAGCTCGGTGGGGTGGCGATCCGGACCGAGAGTCCGACGAGGGCACCGGAAAGCGCGAGCGAGTGCGCCATGTTGTTCGCGCAGCCGAGGTAGGCGAGCACGCGGCCGCTCCAACCGCCGAACCGCTCTTTGATCGTCAACATGTCAGCCAGTCCCTGGGTGGGGTGTGCCAGGTCGGAGAGACCATTGATCACGGGAACTGTCGCGTGCGTCGCCAATTCGACGACGTCGATATGGCGGAAAACACGCGCCATGATCGCGTCGACATAGCGCGAGAGGACGCGCGCGGTGTCGGCGATCGTTTCGCCGCGCCCGAGCTGGAGGTCGTTGGTCGAGAGGTAGAGCGCGTGGCCACCGAGCTGGGCCATGCCAGCCTCGAAGGCGACGCGTGTCCGGGTTGAAGGCTTCTGGAAGATCATGGCGAGGGTCTTGCCGCGCAAGAGGTGATGGTGCGGTTCGCCGGCACGGTGCTGGGCCTTGAGCTGGGCGGCGAAATCGATCAGTGCGACCGCTTGCTCAGGGGAGAGATCGTCGTCGGTCAGCAGATGGAACTGCTTGCGGACAACCGGGACAGCCATGGCATCCTCCTCGTCATGCAGCACACGATCCAGCCGCGGACGGATCCGTGAGACCTCGACCTGGACCTGTGCCTCATGCGGAGGTGCACTGTCCCTTCCTCCTAGAGAATTCCAACGACTCCACATCATCGCTGCCACTATCGCACAAGCCGCTTCGCGTGTCAAGCGATCGTTGGCACGAGACTCGACGCGGGAGCTTGACACGGAGAAGGACGTCCGTTAGATTGAAGATGTCCTGATGAACCGAAGAACACGCACTCGACAGGAGTCTTTGCGAGAGAACGACTCGATGCGTGCGAGAACCTAGCCGGACGTCATCGCCCGGAGTCGCTCACCGTGGGGAGGTAGTGTCCAGTGAAAGGAGGGGATCGTGCAGACGGTCGGTGATGGTGGTGCGGTCCGGGAGGCGGTACAGCTCGGGACCGGGCGTCCACCGCTTCCGCTGGTGGATCTGCCGGAACCAGAAGAGGTGTTCAAAGTCCCCCGCATCGGGGTCAAAGAGGTGATCACGCTGGTGATCGGCCCGAGCCTGATCGCGCTCGGTCTCTCCATCGGCTCGGGCGAATGGTTGCTGGGGCCGCTCGCGGTCTCGCAGTACGGGTTCGTCGGCATCGGCTGGGTGATTCTCCTTTCGGCGCTGCTCCAGACCTTTTACAATGTCGAGATCACGCGCTACATCATGGCGACCGGCGAGGTGCCGGTGCTAGGCTGGGCGCGGGTGCCGCCGGGCTGGTGGCTGTGGGTGCCGGTCGCCTTGCTCATGGTCTACTTCGCGAACATCTGGGGTGGCTGGGCTGCCGGGGCCGGCGAGGGGCTTTACGTCTTGCTGACGGGGAACTTGGTCGACCAGCCGGGTGAACGGACGGCGGCGCGTTGGCTGGCCGTGCTCTTGATGGCCGTGGTGTTCTTGCTGGTGCTGTTCGGTCGCAAGATCGCGCGGACGCTCGAGCTCGTCAACTGGGTGGTGGTCGGGTTCATCCTCGTGACGCTGCTGATCGTGAACCTGGTGATCGTGCCTTTCGATACATGGTGGGAAGCGCTGCGTGGTCTTCTCACACCAGCCCTGCCGCCTTCGGGAGTCGATGCGACACTCCTCGGAGGTCTTGCCGGGTACACCGCACTGGCGTCGGGCCTCAACTGGTACAACATGAACTACTACCGTGACCATGGCTACGGGATGGGTGCGCGCGTCGGCTTCATCGCTGGCCTCGTCGGTGGGAAGCAAGAAGAGGTCTTGTCGAGTGGTGTGACATTCCCGCACACGCCTGAGAACGAGCGACGGTGGAAGCGCTGGTTCCGGCTCCTCCTGCTCGACCAGTGGGTGGTCTTCTTCGGTGGCGCGATTCTCGGTATGTACTTGACGACGCTGCTCGTGTATCACCTGGTCAATCTGCCCGGCATCGAGAAACCGACCCGCGCGACGATGCCCACCTTCGCAGCCGACGTGCTCGGCCGTGAATACGGAGGGTTCCTCTACACCTGGGCGCTCATCGTCGGGTTCTTCATCCTGTTCAGTACCCAGCTGGGTATCTTCGAGTCCTTGGTTCGCAACATGTCGGATGCACTGTATGGATTGAGCCCGGCCTTCCGGCGTGCGATCGCCGGTGACCCGCGTCGCTTCTACTACCCGTTCATGCTGGTGCTTCTCGCGGTGATCAGTTTCCTGATCTTCCAGGCTCTGCCCACGGAACTCATTCTCATCTCGGCGAACATGTCGAATCTCGGCGCGCTCGTCTTCCCGTTCCTGCTGATGTACTTGAACCGACGTCTGCCACAGCCGGCACGACTGCGGTGGTGGTCCTACGTGATCCTGGTGGCGAACACGGTGTTCTTCGGGTTCTTCTTCGTCAACTTCCTGTGGGTGCAGATCTTCGACCAGCCCTTGGTGCGGTTCTGAGTCGGAGCGGTCAGGACGTTCCGGCCTGGGATCACCGCGATCCCGGGCCGGTTTCGCTCGGGGCACAAAGGTATCTCGGTTTGACGGCGTGACGCGTTCGCGCTAGGCTTACCATCTGTGGGTGTGTAACCCACGATCGATGCGTATGACCTGCGATCCGGGGAAGGAAGTGACGTGTACGCGGTCGTCCGCAGCGGAAGTAAGCAGTACCGAGTGCGCGTCGGCGATATCATCGAAGTCGAGAAGCTCCCAGTCGAGCCGGGGCAGTCAGTGACGCTCGAAGACGTCCTGCTGGTCGAGCAGGACGGCGCGGTGACGGTGGGCACGCCGACCGTGCCGGGAGCGCGCGTGGTGGCGCGGGTGCTCGACCAGGTCAAAGGGCCGAAGCTGATCGTCTTCAAGATGAAGCCGAAGACGCGCTATCGCCGCAAGACGGGGCATCGGCAGCGCTATACCCGCTTGCAGGTGGAGGCGATCGAGGCCGGCGCGGTCTCGTGAGCACAGAGGGGGTGAACGATGGCACACAAGAAGGGCGGCGGCTCGACACGGAACGGGCGTGACAGTCACGCGAAGCGCCTCGGCGTCAAACGTTTCGATGGTCAATTCGTGCGGGCGGGCAGCATCTTGGTTCGCCAGCGCGGGACGGTCTTCCGCCCGGGGCGGAATGTCGGGATAGGGCGTGATTTTACGCTCTTCGCCTTGATCGATGGCTACGTGAAGTTCGAGCCGATCTCGCGAGACAAGCGGCGCGTCAGTGTCTACCCCGAGCTAGTCGGGCGGACCCTGCCGGCAGCTGCTGGGGGTGTCGGAGCATGAAGAAAGGAATTCATCCGGAATACTACCCGCAGGCGACGGTGATCTGTACCTGCGGGAATACCTGGACGACGGGCTCGACCAAGCCGGTATTGCGGATTGAGTTGTGCCCGAACTGCCATCCGTTCTTCACGGGTGAGCAGAAGATCGTGGACACGGCCGGGCAGGTCGAGCGGTTCATGCGTCGTCTCGAGAAGGCGCAGGCGCAGCCGCGGAAGAAGCGCGAGGAGCGGCGACGCAAGCGGTTGGAGCGCCGTGCCTTGCTCGTCGAGGAGGCAGGAGAAGAGTCGGTCGAGGCTTCCGAGGGCGGCGAGGGCTGATTCTGCGGCGAGCTGCGGCATGCTATACTTGCGGTGCGGACTGTCCGATCTTCTGGATCGGATACGTCGCGACACCGCCCAGAGGGGCGCGTGAACTGAGGGAGGCGGTCATGACCGGTTCGAAGGCATTGACGCCGCGCCCCGAAGAGCAGGCCGAGTTGCTGCGCCTCGAGCAGCTCGGGTTCACGCCTGAGCAGATCGCTCGGCTGCGCGAGCTGCGGGACATGTATCCCTACATCGAATACATGGATTCCCGGAAGCAGTGGCATCGACTGCGCTTCGTGAAGTGGCTCTACTCGCGGGGCGCGATCCCGCGCTGACGCAGCGCGGAACGGCGCGGGGCGCATGAGGCGCCCCGCTTTTCGATTCCCGGTCGGTGTGTATACTGGCAACGCAACCAACGGCGGTTAGCGAGTACCGGCGAGGGCGCCGGTGAAGCTGAGGGAGGAAGCGGATGACGTACGTGATCGCTGAACCCTGCATCGGGGTGAAGGACGCGTCCTGCGTCGAAGTGTGCCCGGTCGACTGCATCAAGTCGGATCCCGAGGCGGAGCAGTATTTCATCAACCCGGACGAGTGCATCGACTGCGGCGTCTGTGCTGAGGTCTGTCCGGTCGAGGCGATTTATTTCGAAGACGACCTCCCCGAGCAGTGGCGGCATTACCTCCAGAAGAACCGCGAGTACTTCCAGAAGCAGCGCGTCTAGTCGGAGTGCCGACGCGGATAAGAACGAAGGCGGGCGAGGACCCTCGCCCGCCTTCCGTTAGCACACCGCTCACCGGGCGTCTTACTGGGCGATACCCGGCATCGCCAGGTTCGTTGGATCGGCGACCGGCTGTTCACGGAGCGAGCGTGCAACTTCGAGCGCTGCCTCGTATGCTGCCTCGAGCGTCGCTTGCACGTCCGCCTCGCTGTGCGCGGTCGAGATGAACCAGCGCTCGAGGTGATACGGATGGAAGTAGACGCCACGCTTGAGCATCGCCCGGTTGAACCGGTCGTAGATGTCGATGCTCGCGTAGGCGTGCGCTTCGCGGTAGTTCCGGATCCGGTCGAGCGCCGGCGCATCCGGCTTGGCGAAGAAGATGTGCCAGACCGGCCCGATGCCCTGGACGATGCAGCGCAGTCCAGCTGCCTCGCAGGCTTCCCGGAGTCCCTCGCGCACGCGCTCGCCGAACCCGTCGAGGACGGCCCACAGCTCCTCCCGCCGGGTCTTCATCTCGCTGAGCACGGCGCGGGCTGCCGCCAGCGCGACGACGTTGGCGGTGTAAGTACCGCCATGCATGACCTGGTTCGTGGCCTCGAGCTGCATGACTTCCTGTGAGCCGCCGAAAGCGGCGATCGGGAAGCCAGCACCGAGTGCCTTGGCATAGGTCGCGATGTCGGGGATCACGCCCAGACGCTCTTGTGCTCCACCGGGAGCGAGCCGGAAACCGGTGATCACTTCGTCGAAGATGAGCAGCGCACCGTAGGCCCGCGTGATCTCCCGCAGGAACTCGAGATACCCCGGCTCAGGGAGGATCACACCCGAGTTGCACTGCACGGGCTCGACGAGGACAGCCGCGATCTCCTCGCCGTGCTCGGCGAACAGGCGCTCGAGGCTCGCACGGTCGTTGTACTGGGCGATCAGGAGCGCCTCCCCGTAGACCTCGGGGATACCGCGCGAACCGGGGATCGGACGCGGGCTATACGGTCGGAGCTGTGGGCGCCAGACGTCGGGGTGGCTCGACCAGAAGTGCGTGTCGGCCCAGCCGTGATACGCTCCCTCCATCTGGACGATCTTCGGTCGACCGGTATAGGCACGTGCCAGGCGAGCTGCTGCCATCGTCGCCTCGGTACCGGAGTTGGCGAACCGCAGGAGATCGACTCCTGGTACCAGTTCGGTGAACAGCTCGCCGACTTCGGCATCGAGTTCGTACGGGAAGGTCGAGATGGTCCCGTAGCGTTCGATCGCTTCGAGGACGGCCTGGATCACGCGGCGCGGTTTGTGACCGAAGATCAGCGGGCCGTAGCCGAGGGAGTAGTCGATGTACTCGTGACCGTCGACGTCCCAGAAGTGCGAACCTTCACCGTGGTCGAAGCAGAGCTCGAGACCCTTCTTGAGTCGTGCATAGGAGCTTTCGCCACCGGCGATCGTGCGGCTGATCCGCTCGAACAGCTGCCGGCTGCGGGCGAAATACGCATCGCCCACCAAAAGATCGGTACTCATACAGTCCCTCCAGTTTCGCGCCGATGGCTGCGCAGTGACGGGGGCAGCCACGCCCGGGCGTATCCGACCTGACGGTGGGTGAGACGGTGGGGCACCGTCACGAGTGGACCGCACGTCTGGAGTCTAAGCGAGTCCCCCGGGGGGCTGTCAAGGGGCCGAAACGGGAAACCGAGCGCGAAGAACGGTACGGTTCGGCGAGTTTCGTAGCCAAGCGTTCGAGAGCTCTGTTCCTCAGGTGATCGAATGGGGTGTGCGGATAACCACAGGCGGTGTGTTGTCCGAGAAGCTGATGCGTCGCTCGGCACTCCCCTGATCCAGGCTCCGGGTTACGATTGGATGCGTTCGAGTTCGTTTCGTCTCGAGGAGGCTTCCGTGCAGCGCTGGAATGATCCCTACGGGCCAGTCCATGCTCCAGAATTCCCACCTGGACTCGTCTGGTTCAACGTGCAGCGGCCGCTCCGGCTCGCCGACCTCGCCGGGCGGCTGGTGATCCTCGACTTCTGGACCTACTGTTGAATCAACTGCCTGCACGTCCTGCCCGCGTTGCGGGCGGTCGAGGAACGCTATCCCCACCAGGTGATCGTCATCGGGGTGCACTCACCCAAGTTTCCGAACGAGCGAGAAGCAGCGAACGTCCGCCAGGCCGTCCTCCGCGAAGCGATCACGCATCCGGTCGTGCACGATCCCGAGCTGCGTCTCTGGCGCACCTATGCTGTCCGTGCCTGGCCGACGCTCGTCTTCGTCGGCCCTGACGGGCATATTCTCGGCGTGCACGAGGGAGAGATTCCGGCCGAAAGTCTCGTGCGTGCCGTCGGACGCTTGCTCGAGCGAGCTGGCGTCGCACTGGCAGGGCTGCCCGAGTGGCTTGCGCCCGAGCCGCGACCCAGGACACCCCTGGCGTTTCCGGGCAAGCTGGCCGCCGAACCGGGCCGTGACCTCCTCGTCGTCAGCGACAGCGGGCACCACCGGCTGGTGCTCGCCCGGCTCGACGGGACGGTGACAGGGCTCATCGGTGACGGGACACCGGGACTCCGCGACGGTCGCTTCGAGGCAGCCCGCTTTTGCGAACCGCAGGGCGTCGTCATGGTGGGCGAGGTGGCTTACGTGGCTGACCGTGGGAACCACGCGATCCGGCGCATCGACTTCCAACGCGAGACGGTCGAGACGGTCGCGGGAACCGGACGGCTCGGCCACAGCTATCCGCAGGCGGGGCCGGCACGTCAGCTCGACCTCCGCTCCCCCTGGGCACTCTGGTATCGCGAGGGGCTGCTCTTCATCGCCATGGCCGGGAGTCATCAGATCTGGGTGCTCGACCTGGCGAGCGGTCTCCTCCAACCGTACGCTGGTTCGGGGATGGAGGGTATCCAGGGAGGCCCGCTGGAGCGGGCCTGGTTCGCCCAGCCCTCCGGGCTGTCGAGCGACGGGCGCGTGCTGTACGTCGCTTGCCCGGAGGCGAGTGCGGTGCGGACTGTCGACCTGCCGGGTGCCGTGAATCCCAAGGTCGGGCGGCTCGTCGGCACAGGACTCTTCGATTTCGGCGATCGTGACGGGGCTGGTGACGAGGTGCGTCTGCAGCACCCGCTCGACGTCGCCTGGACGGGAAGCGAGCTCCTGGTGGCCGATACCTACAACCACAAGGTCAAGCGACTCGACCCGGCGACCCGCGTCTGCCGTTCCTGGCTCGGTGACGGTCAGCCGGGCCACGAGGACGGGCCGGCCGACCGTGCCCGCTTCTGGGAACCGAGCGGGTTGGCTGTCGCAGGAGATGCTGTCTACATCGCAGATACGAACAACCATGCGGTGCGGGTCGTCGATCGAGCGAGTGGGACGGTCGCGACGCTCGAGCTGCGGGGCCTGGGTCCGCCAGCGCACTGATCGAGTCGTGCGCGATGTCCAGTAGTCGTTACCGTATCGCCTTCATAGGTGACGTGATGCTGGGGCGGCTCGTCAACCGTGTCCTACGGACTCGGCCCCCAGCCTCCATCTGGGGCGACGTTCTCCCTGTCCTGAGGGGAGCCGATGCGTGTTTCGCCAACCTGGAGTGTGTCCTCTCCGACCGGGGTGAGCCGTGGCCGGGCAAGCGCTTCGTCTTCCGGAGCGACCGCAAGAACGTCGCAGTCTTGCAGGCCGCCCGGATCACCGCCCTCTCGCTCGCCAACAACCACGTGCTCGACTTCGGTGACGATGCGCTGCGCGACCTGCTCGAGACGCTCGATGCAGCTGGAATCGCGCATGCGGGCGCGGGGCGCAACCTGGACGACGCGTGTCGTCCAGCCACCTTGACTCTTGCGGGCTTGCGCTGTGCGTTCGTCGCGGTAACGGACAACGAGCCGGGTTGGGAAGCGAGCCCGACGGAGCCGGGCATCTTCTTCGCTCCCTGTGACCTGGCCGACGGGCGTTTCCAGGTGCTGCTGGCGATCGTCGAGGAGGCTGCCGCGACGCATGACCTCGTCATCGTCTCCTACCACTGGGGACCGAACTGGGGTGAACGGCCGTTACCGGAACACGTCCGTGCCGGGCGAGCGCTCATCGCTGCCGGTGCGCGGATCGTGTACGGGCACAGTGCGCACGTGACGCGTGGTATCGAGTTCTATCTCGGCGGTGCCATTCTCTACAGCTGCGGCGATTTCGTCGACGACTATGCCGTCGACGAGGTGGAGCGCAACGACGAGTCGTTCGTGTTCGTCGCGATGCTCGAAGGCAGGACGCTCGTGGAATTCGTGCTGGTTCCCACCGTCATCGCCGACTTCCAGGCTCGCCGCTCCGATCCGCTCCGGGCAGCTCGCCAGTGCGAACGGATGCGCAGGCTGTGCGCTGAACTTGGCACCCGTTCCGCTTTCGTTCCCGAAGGGCTGCGCGTCTTCCCCTGAGCACGGCTCTCGGTGGTCCATCGCGTGGCTTCCCGGAGAGCTGTCAGTCCAGGCAACGCCACACTGCGTCCGGTCTTGCCGAGCGAAGCCAGCTGGTGTATGCTTGCCCTGCATACCCGGGAGGGGTATCTGGAGGGTGCGATGGACGAGCGAGTGGACGAGACGGGTTGCGAGCGGCGGGTCGATTCCTACCGCGCGGACAAGGAGCGGATTCTCGCGCGCCTGCGCCGGATGGAGGGGCAGGTGCGCGGCATCATCCGCATGGTCGAAGAAGATCGCTACTGTGTCGACATCCTGATCCAGCTGTCCTCGGTGATCGCGGCAGCGCGGAGCGTCGGGCTGGTGCTCCTGGAAGACCACATTCGCGGCTGTGTCCTGAATGCCGAGGACAAGGAAGCAGCGATCCAGGAGCTGACCGAGGCGATCGAGCGCTTCACCCGGAGCGTCGGGTGAGAGGACGAGTGCGCATGACGATGAGCGAGACGAAGCAGCATGGACAGACGACGGAGACGGGGCCGGTCGTCCGCCTGGCGATCGCGGGGATGACCTGTGCTTCGTGCGTCCGCCGCGTCGAGCGTGCGCTGGCTACTGTCCCGGGCGTCGTTGCGGCAGACGTGAACCTGGCGACCGAGGAAGCGCGCGTGACGCTCGCGCGGCCGGACATCGCGGTCGAGGAACTCGCCGCGGCCATCGAGCGGGCCGGCTATCAGGCGCGACCGCTCGGGCTCGAGACCGTCGCGGAGCCGGAAAACGAGGCGACAGTCGAGCTCGCGATCGAGGGGATGACCTGCGCCTCGTGCGTCCGACGGGTCGAACGGGCGTTGACCCGTGTCCCCGGTGTCGCCGAGGCGAGTGTCAACCTGGCGACGGAGCAGGCACTGGTGCGGTACGACCCGCGGGTCGCCAGCCTCGACGCGCTCCTCCACGCTGTGGAGGAAGCAGGGTACCGCGCACACGTTGTGGAACGTCACGCGGCGGGCCTGGAAGTGGAGCGTGACGAAGCGGAGCAGCGCCGGGCTGCCGAGCTCGCCCGCTTGCGGCGCGAGGTGTTCCTGGCCTGGCTCTTCGCCGTACCGGTCGTCGTGCTGAACATGTTCTTGCCGGCCTCGCCGTGGTCGGGGCTGCTCCTGCTCGGGTTGACTGTGCCCGTCTGGGGCTGGTTCGGCCGGCGCTTCCACCTCGCGGCGTTGCGCAACCTCCGGCACCGGCAGTTCACGATGGATACGCTGGTGAGCCTCGGGACGAGCGCCGCCTTCTTCTCGTCTCTCGCCAGCACGCTGCAGGCCTGGCTCTCGCCGCACCTGCACAGCACGCACTATTACTACGATGTCGCGGCGGTCGTGATCGCGGCGATCCTGCTCGGTCGCTATCTCGAAGGACGGGCTCGCGGACAGACCTCGGCGGCAGTGCGCCGCCTGCTGGGTCTCCAGCCGAAGACAGCGCGCGTCCGGCGCGGTGGTGTCGAGCAGGAGATCCCGCTCAGCGCGGTGCTGCCAGGCGACCTCGTCATCGTGCGGCCAGGTGAGCGGATACCGGTCGACGGTGTGGTCGTCGAGGGACACTCGGCTGTCGACGAGAGCATGCTGACCGGCGAGAGCGTGCCGGTCGAGAAGGGGCCGGGCGACCGCGTCTGGGGCGGGACGCTCAACACGACCGGTGCGTTCGTCCTGCAAGCGACGGCGGTCGGGCAAGCGACGGTACTGGCCCAGATCGTCCGTCTCGTACAACAGGCGCAGGGCTCGAAGGCACCGATCCAGTCGCTGGTCGACCGGGTCGCGAGCGTCTTCGTGCAGGCCGTCATCGCGGTGGCGCTCGTCACGTTCGCCGCCTGGTGGCTGGCGACCGGTGATCCGCTGCGTGGGCTCTTGCCAGCCGTCGCGGTGCTGGTGATCGCGTGCCCCTGCGCGATGGGACTCGCGACCCCGACGGCGGTCATGGTCGGGACGGGCCGTGGTGCCGAGCTGGGGATCCTCGTCAAGCGGGCGGACGTCTTCGAGCGCATGGAGCGGCTGACGACCTTCGTTTTCGACAAGACCGGGACGGTCACGGTAGGGCGCCCGAGTGTGACGGATATCGTGCCACTCACCGGTTGGGAGCGCGCTGACCTTCTCGCGCTCGCGGCTGCAGCCGAGTCGCGCAGCGAGCATCCGCTCGCCCGAGCGATCGTCGAGGCTGCCGCAGGCACGCTTCTGCCGGTCGAGCGGTTCCAGGCGGTGCCGGGTGGCGGGGTGGAGGCGGTCGTCGCTGGCCGCACGGTGCTGGTCGGGACCGCGCGTTTCCTCACCGGGCGTGGTGTGGCGTTGGAGCCAGTCGTCAACCGTGCCGCGGAGTTGGAGCGCGAGGGGAAGACCGTCGTGGCTGTGGCGGTCGACGGTGTGGTCGCCGGCCTCATCGCGCTGGCCGATCGACCTCGCCCGGAGGCGCGGGCCGTGGTGGAGGCGCTGCGGACCCGAGGCCTGCGCGTGGTGCTGATGACCGGCGACAACGCGACGACCGCGCAGTCCGTCGCCCGTGCCGTCGGCATCGACGACGTCCGCGCCGAAGTCTTGCCCGACCAGAAGGCGAGCGTCGTCCGTTCCTTGCAGGAAGCGGGCGAGGTCGTCGCCATGGTCGGTGACGGGATCAACGACGCGCCGGCGCTGGCAGCGGCGGATGTCGGAATCGCGATGGGGAGCGGGACGGACGTCGCGCTGGAGGCAGGAGACGTGGTGCTCGTACGACCGGACTTGCGCGGCGTGCTCGCTGCACTCGAGCTCGCGCACCGGACACTGGCGACGATCCGCTGGAACCTGTTCTGGGCGTTCGCCTACAATACCGTCCTCATCCCGGTCGCGGCGCTCGGCCTCCTCAACCCGATGCTGGCGGGTCTCGCGATGGCGATGAGTTCGGTCTTCGTCGTCTCGAACTCGCTGCGGCTGCGGCGCTTCCGGCCCTCGGTGGCGGCCGGAGACGCGGCGGGCGTGGTACCAGCTAGTGGCCGGACGCAGCCAGCTGGGGTGCAGTGAGCGCCGGGTGCGTCTACGGTGCAGCGGTCGGCAGGGAGAGCGCGAGCCGGTTGGCCGCGAGAAACTCCGCCACGTCGGTGAACGCATTGAAGAAGAGCGGTGTGCCGGCGAACGAGAGCGGTGAGACTGGCCCGACCGTCATGAAGGAATAGACGCGGCTGGTGGGATCGAAACTCGAGTGGGGGTCGCGGAAGAGCCGGTAGAGCGCGAGCGCGTGCTCGTCGCCGCCCGCGAAGCTCTCGAGCGCGCGGTATTCCTGCCCGAGGCCGAGGCCATAGCCGAAAAAGGCGATGCGGAGTTGCGAGATGATCTCGGGGTGCAGGCTGGCCAGGGTCTGGCTGATGACCAACCAGCCGACTCCGTATTTCCGCGTCGTGCGCACGGCGTCCTTGAGGAGGTCGCGTATCTGGGCACGGACCGAGTTCGGTTCGAGGTAGCCGGCGGGTGCGAGGCGGTGTGCCTCGTCGATGAGGATCAGCGTATTGAGATTCTCCGACTGCTGGTAGGCGTGCTCGGCTGCTGCCCGGATGCCTTCGAGCAGCCGGCGGATGACGATCTCCTGGATGGTCTCGTTCCACAGCACTGGCGTTTGGCTGGGCGAGCCGGCCTCGCTGCCGGAAAGGTTCAAGGCGATGATCAGCCGATCCTGTGGCCGGAAGAGCCCGCGCAGCGTCCGCTCGATCGTGCGGGCTCGTGGATTGTTGCGCTCGCTGAACAAGAGGCCGAGCGGTCGCCAGTGCTCGCTATAGAGCGCAGCAGGGTCGGCACGCTGGATCATCCATTGCAGGCGGGCTCGTGCTGGCTCCGAGCGGTAGAAGATGCGCTGGACGTTCGGATCGCACAACGTCTCCCAGGCGCGGTCGAATGCGTGGCGGTCATGCATGCTCTCGAGCGTCAGGCCGTGCTTGCGCAACCGCTGCACGATCTCGCGAGCCGCCAGCTGCCGATTCTCCGCAGCACCGAACGAGAGCTTGTCGAAGAGTTGCGACGTGGTCAGGAGTTCCTCGAAGAGTTCCCACGTGTCGAGGACGAGGTCCCGGACCGACAGGACGACGACGATTCGGCCGAGAGCCTCCTCGAGCACCGCGCGGAGCGGCAACGCGAAACCGCCCGGCGCAGGTTGGCCGCGCAGATCCTTGCTGAACTCGCCCTGTGGATCGATGACCAGTATGGCCATCGGGCGATGCCGTGCGTAGGCGACCAGCAGCATCTTGGCGAGAACCGACTTTCCCGAGCCGGTCTTGCCGAAGATACCGATGTGATAAGCCTCGCCAGCGCCACCTGGACCGATGCCGAAATGCTTGAACCAGAGCGGAAGCTTCGGCCCTGAACCGTAGACGCGGCCGAGATAGAACAAGTCCGCCTGCGCGTGACGTAAGAGCCGATCCAGCACCTCGTCGCTGACCGCGTAGATCGGTGTACCCGTCGGTGGCACGGTACCCAGGACACCGGGTCGGATGTGGTCCCGCTCTACCGCGAACACCGCGCTGATCTCGAGCATCCCCTGGTGGGTATCTTGTCGCTCGCTCACCGCGTCGATGCGACCGCGCTGCCGGACGAGACTCCGGATCGTCGGATCTTCGTGCCAGACGTTGCGGAGCACGACTTCGGTAATCTGCCCGAGAGCATAGTGTCTGATGCCGTCCTGGGTGAACGGCAGCAAGACGAGCTCGCCGACCAGCTTGCGGCGTGTCGCGGAGCCGAGTAACTCGAGCGTGATGTGTCCCGTCGACGAGGGAGAACCGACGACGCCGATCGGTTCGAGGCTATCGTCGAGAAGGAGCGAGTCGTCGTTCATGGTGTGCGATACCCTTCGCTCCGATAGCTCTCGAGCATGACGAAGACATCCTCGAGGAGCGGGTACTCGCGGGCCGCTGCTTCGCGGATCGCATGCCGCAGCGTCCGCGTCGCGCGTCGCAGGTGCCGTACCATCCGATCGGCCAGGAACAGCGGGAAGGGCTCGACGAGTGCTCCCCGCGCGCACTGAAAACGGACCACCTCGAGGACGCGAGCGAGCCGCTGCGGATCGCTGGCGATCGTCTGGTGGAGTTCCAGCCGGAGCGCCGGGAGCCAGCGGTGCGGGCGCACGTAGATGACCCGCAACTCGGTGACGACCGCGAGCAGGCGTGCCACGAGTGTGCTCACCGTCGCCCGTTGCTCCGGCGGGAAGAGCGCGATCCCGAACCCATGCGGTCGACGTGCGTGCAGCGGAACGGGGCGCGTGAACTCCCCTTCGTCGAGGAGAGCTGTGAGGAGCGCGCGATCGTCGATCGGGTCGTCGACACCGAGCATGCTGGCGATCTCGCGGCGCGACGTGTATTTCGGTATGCCGATCCAGCATTGCTGAGGGGACTGGGCTTCGAGGATGCGGAGCAGGGCTGCGAGCCACTCTGGCAAGCGCGTCAGGAAGAACCGGCTGCTCGGGGTCGGTTCGGAAAACTCGGCGATCGCGCGTAACGCCTGATCGAACGCGATGAGCGGTGTTGCGAGCGAACCGTCCAGGAAGACTACATCGTGCGGCGCGCGGGTCGCGAGTTCGACCTCGAGCGCTGCCATGACACCCCGCGCCACGACATCGTTGGCATCGGCGTGTGGTTCGAGCTCGACCCAGAGTTCATGGCGCGGCTCGGGCCAGTGTCGCTCGTTCGAGGGTGGTGTCAGCCCCTCGACAGCGAGCGCACCAGCGACGAGCAAGTCGTGCGCCAGCAGCCGCTCGACAGCGACCGACCCATCGATACCGCAACTCGTCCCCGTGGGAACGCTCGGGAGCTCGCTGATGGCGCCGAGCAGGCCGCGAGCAGACAAGCACTCCCGCAAGCGCTCGCGCTGCGCTCGACGAGCGGCGAGCTGGGCGACGACGGTGCGGCTGAGTACCGGCGTCTTCCCGAGGAGCTCCTCGACCAGTGCTGCTGGAAGGTCGACGAAGGTGTCCACCATCGCCCGGCCTCGTGGCAGGTCAGTCGGTTCGGAACACTGGCTGCTCGGTGCGAGCGAGTTCGGCGATCAACCTGGCCGCCCGGCGACGGCCATCGGCTGCCTGAATGCGTGCGCTCGCTGCGGCCAACCGTCCTTTGCGCTCTTCGTCGGTGAGCAGGTCGCGCAGGGCGCGGAAGAAGTCGCCGTCGGAGAACCGGTACGGGTGGAAGCGGTAGCCGAAGCCGCATTCCTGGACGCGCTGGGCGTTGTCGTGCTGGTCCCAAAAGAGCGGGAGGACGAGCATCGGCTTGCCGAAGTGCATGCATTCCGTCGTCGTGTTGTTGCCACCGTGGGTGATGACGGCGTCGACCAGTGGCAGGAGAGACGGTTGCGGGAGGTACTCGTCACCCCACACGTTCTCGGGCAGCGTGAGCCTCCCTTTCTGGGGGCCGAGGCTGACGATCGCCCGGTAGTCGGTACGGCCGAGCAGATCGACCAACCGGCCCATGAGTTCCGGCTCGGCCGAACCGAGACTGCCCAAACTCACGTAGAGCAGTGGTCTCGGATCACGGAGGTGCTCGAGCAGTTCGAAGGGCGGTTCGGTATCGCGCACCGAGGAATCGATCCGGTGCCACGTGGGTGCGAGCGGGCGAGACCGCTGGTAGTCGAGTTCAGCGGGGTAGAGGTAGAGGTTCAACCACGGACTCTCCCAGATGAACTCGCGTGGAGGGAGCGGCGGTGCGCCCTGCTCGCGACAGAACGCATCGAGTTTCGCGTGGAGCGGACCGACCGTTGCCCAGTACTCGGTGCGCCATGCCTCCCACTGCGAGCGATCACCGGTCGGTAGCCCGCTCAGCGCCGGCGGGAGGTCCGGATCGGGTAGTTCGAGCGGGTTGCAGGAGACGATGCGGACCCAGGGGACGCCGGCGGTCACGACTGCCGGAAACGCGACGACGTTGTCCACGACGATGACGTCAGGCTGGAGTTCAGCGAAGATCTCGCGAAGGCGTGGCTCGACGTAGAGTGCGCCGTCGATCAACGATTCCCAGATCGGGGCGATCAGCGTCCGGATCTGTTCGAACGTACTCTCCCGAAAGTGCGGGGCGGTGTTCGCGATGAAATCTTTCCAGAACTGCCCTGGCTCCTCTGGTTGCTCCGGCGGTGGCGTGAGCCGCATGAGGCGTTCCTCGAACCCCTTGGCTTCGAGTGTCCCAGCGAACGACTCTTCGACAACGAAAACGACGCGGATGCCCAGTTCCTGGAGCGCTCGCCCGATCCCGATGCAGTTGTTCGTCGGCCCATAGGCGCCTTCGGGAAAGAAGACAACTGTCGGCTGACTCATCGTCCTCCTCCATCGCTTGCTCGACTTCGAGAGTTACCGTCATCTTAGCAGGATCGTGCCGTCCATGTCTCGTCGCACCGGCAGAGGCACGCGACGCGAGCCGGCTGGTGTATCCGCACGGGTGTGGGTGACCAGAGGCCTCCACCGGTCGCGGGCGCGCACGACCCGGTGGGCGATGCGCGTGTCGCCGGGGCGAGTACGGTGCTGTACCCGGGCAGGAGGCCGACAACGGGCAGCGCTGCTCCTCGCGAGCGGGAACGGCGCGATCACCGTGTGCAACGAGGCCGTATCCGCCCGCGTGATCCGGCACCAGAGACGTGCAGCATCCAGCTCGCAACCCGCCGGTTCGCAGAGCGGAATGCCCGACCGCGGCGGCTGTGCCTCCCTGGAACATCTTGTCAGCCAGCCTGTTCGTCCGTACACTCTCGGTGAGACCACGAGATCTAGTAGTGCCGATATGAGGGCACAACAAGATCTCGTGGTTATCGGGACGGGTGCCGGGAAGTCCGGTGCGAATCCGGCGCTGCCCCGCAGCGGTGAGCGGGGACGAACGCTGCACCTGGTCGCAAGGATCAGGAAAGCCACTGGCGGCACACCTGCTGGGAAGGCGCAGCGAGTAGGACGATCCGCGAGCCCGAAGACCGACCCGTCCCAGGAGAGTGGTTCCGCGCCTCGCGGGTGGGTGCGGGCCGGAGCGACGTGTGGAGCCGCTCGGCCAGCGGTTCCTGGCTAGGTGCTCGGACCCGGGGGAGCACCGTGTCCGTCGCGTTCCGCCCTCGCACCCGGACGCGAGCGATGTGGATGCGGAGGGTGGTACGCGATGGTAACAGCTCTTTCCAGCACGCTCGACCTGCGACACCGTGGTGATCGACGCGCCGCTCTGGAAGCGCGGATCCTGGCAGCGCTCCAGCAGCTTCCCGAACGCCCGGAGGCGGAGCGCGAAGCGGCTGCATTGCTGCTCACGCTGGTCACGGACGAGGCCGATGACGGCCAGGTCTTGCCCTATCCGGAGCACTTCCGTCGTTTCCTCGAGGGCGGCATCGCCTGCGGTGCACTCGATCCCCGGTTGCGCGAGTTCGATCTGGCGCAGCTGGCGAGGGCGCTCGACCCGGCACGTGACCGGCTGCTCGGGTACAGCGCGTTGGTGACGCTAGCTGACCGGTACCTCGTCCGAGACCCTGAAACCCGGCAGATCCTGGAACGTCCCCAGGCACTCTTCATGCGCGTCGCGATGGGACTGGCGCTCGCCGAGCCGCCGGAGACGCGGACGGCCTGGGCGCTCCGCTGGTACGACCTCCTGAGCAGCCTGCGCTACTTGCCGAGTACACCGACGCTCTTCAACGCCGGAACGCCGCATCACCAGCTGGCCTCGTGCTACCTGGCCGACGTCGAGGACAGTCTGGAGAGCATCCTGGGCTCGGCGTCTGAATTCGGGATGCTGGCCAAATACGCGGGCGGGATCGGCGCAGCGGTCAGTCGCATCCGCGCGGTCGGTGCGCCGGTGCGCGGCATCAACGGGACGAGCGGCGGTCTCATCCCGTTCCTGCACCTCTACGATGCGCTGATCGCGTCGATCAGCCAGGGCGGACGGCGGCGCGGGACGATGTGCGTCTACCTGGAGCCGTGGCACCTCGAGGTCGAAGCGTTCCTCGATCTGCGCCGTAACGCCGGCGATCCGTATCGGCGGACGCACCAGCTGAATACCGCGCTCTGGATCCCCGACGAGTTCCTCCGGCGTGTGGAAACCGACGAGTATTGGTACCTCTTCGACCCAGTGATCGCCCCGGAGCTGCCTGACCTGTACGGACAGGAGTTCACGCGGCGCTATCGCGACCTCTGCGCCCAGGCCGAGGCTGGTCTCCTGCCCCGGCGGGCCTGGCGTCGTCTGCCAGCTCGTGAACTGTGGCTGGCCATCCTGGCGAGCCTCATGGAGACGGGCCACCCGTGGATCACCTTCAAGGACGCCGGGAATCTCCGCTCGCAGCTCCGTGGTGTGGGCACCATTCATTCGAGCAACCTCTGCACCGAGATTTTTCTCCCCACCAACCGTGAGGAAGTCGCCGTCTGCAACCTCGGGAGTGTCAATCTGGCGCGGCACTGCACGCCGGACGGCCAGTTGGACTGGGACAAGCTCGCCGAGACAGTACGGCTGGCCGTGCGGGCACTCGACAACGTCATCGACCTGAACCTCTATCCGTCCGAGCGGGCAGCGCGAGCCAACCAGCGGAACCGCCCGGTGGGGCTGGGGCTCATGGGATTCGCCGAGTTGCTGGCCCGCCGCGGTCTCTCCTACGCCGATCCGCGAGCAGCGGAACTGGCCGATCGGATCGCCGAGTTCCTGAGCTATCACGCGATCCTGACCAGCACCCAGCTCGCTGAGGAGCGCGGTGCGTTCCCGAACTTCGCCCGTTCCCGCTGGGCGGACGGTGTCCTGCCGATCGATACGCTCGAGGAGTTGGCACGGGAGCGCGGTTTCCCGGTAGACGTCGATCGTTCGTCGACACTCGACTGGGAAAGTCTGCGGGAACGGGTGCGACAGGGGATGCGGAACGGGGCCGTCATGGCGATCGCACCGACGGCGACGATCGCCCTGATCGCAGGCACGACGCCGAGCCTGGATCCGTACTATGCGAACGTCTTCAGCCGCCAGACGCTGTCCGGCAAGTTCCTCGAAGTCAATCCGGTGCTCGTCGAGGAGTTGCAGCGTCGGGAACTGTGGGAGCGGCTCCTCCCGGATCTGATCGCCGCACGCGGTGATCTCCGCGCCGTTCCGGATTGCCCGCCGGATCTCGTCGAACGCTTCCCGACCGCGTACCAGATCCCGCCGGAGGCCTCCATCGAGGTGGCTGCCCGGGTGCAGAAGTGGGTCGACATGGGGGTGAGCCGCAACCTCTACCACGCAGCCGATCGACCCGGCCAACTGAGCGCTGTCTATCTCACTGCCTGGTGGAAGGGCCTCAAGAGTACCTACTACTGCTTCGTCCGGCCACGGATGGAGGTGGAGCAGTCGACGGTTGCGGTGAACAAGGCGCGCCGTCGGCCACAGTGGGTACAGCTGGCTGAGCAGGAGGTTCTGGCCCAGGCGGGTGCAGCTTGTGGCCTCGACAGCAGTTGCGAGAGTTGCCAATAGCCTCGGGACGGAGGAAGGTGATGGGACGGAAACTCCTCGGCGGTGACCCGCTGGCAGCAGTCGAGCTATTCCCGCTCAGTCACCCCTGGGCGTATGCGCACGTGCAGCAGGCCAAGCACAACACCTGGTTCCCGGAGGAAGTACCGCTCCACGACGACGTGCGTGACTGGCACGAGCGGTTGACAGACGAGGAAAAGCGCGCGGTCGAAATGTTCCTCGGCTTTTTCAATCCGATGGAGTCATTGGTGACGACCAACCTGCTCCTCAGTCTGTACCGGGTCGTCACCGCGCCGGAAGCCCGTCTCTATCTCGCTCGGCAGGCATGGGAGGAAGCGAACCATGTCATGGCGTTCGAATACGTCATCAAGACCTTGCCGGTCGACCGGCAGCGCGTGTTCGGATTGCACCTCGACCATCCTGCGGTGGCAGCGAAGGAGGCGTTCCAGCGGCGCCTGACCGAGGCCTGGCTCGTAGCGCCGGAGGTCGAGACGGTCGACGGGTTGCAGCGACTGGTGCGCAATCTCGTCGGGTACTTCGTCGTCCTGGAAGGGATCTTCTTCTATTCGGGGTTCGCTCTGGCCTTGGCCTTCCGCCAGCGCAATCTCTTGCGCGGGTTGTGCAGCATCGTCGATTGGGTACTCAAGGACGAGTCGTTGCACCTCTCGTTCGGTATCCACCTCATCACGACGATCCTCGAGGAACATCCCGAGCTGATGACACCGGAGTTCGGTCACGAGGTGCGCGAGCTGATTCTCGAGGCGGTGCGTCTCGAGGAAGCGTATAACAGGGCTGTCCTGCCGCGACCGCTGATCGGCCTGGATGCCGAATCGCTCAACGGGTATGTCCGGTACATCGCTGACCGGCGCCTGGAAGAGCTGGGGTTGCCGGTCGCGTTCGGCGATCCCAATCCGCTGCGTTGGATGGTGACACAGATCGACGTACCGGAGATCGTCAACTTCTTCGAGGCGCGGAACGTGCACTACGAGGTCGGCCGCGAGCGGGCGTGAAGCGCCGGAACAGGCGAGAGGGGACCGGGGGACGGTACCCGCCCCCCGGTTCCCCGTACCTGCACCGATCAGCTCTTCCAGTTGGGCTTGGGGACCATCGGCTCGGCTCCAGCCCGGTCACGTGGCATGACCGCCACGTACTCGAGCTTGCCGTCCGGCTGACGTTGCCACTGGCCGATCAGCCAGTGCCCGAGGAAGACGTTGTTGGTGAGCTTGACCGGCCCCATGACTGTGTCGAAGGTGCCGTTCTTGATCTCCTCGCCGATCGCCTTGCGATCCACCTTCCCGACGCGCTCGAACGCTTGCTGGATCACCTGGCCGACCATATAGTAGACATGTCCGCCCCAGCGGTCGGCCTCCTTGCCGTTGAACTCAGCGAAGCGCTTGTAGAGATCGACGATCTGCTTGTTCCGAACGTCGATACCGCCGAGGCCCATGACTCCCTCGGCATCGTCGCCGTAGGTTCCGTAGAAGAAGTAGTAGTTCGGGCCGTTGGCGAGGAACAGCATCGGCGGGTTGAAGCCGAGCACCTTCATCGGTGGGACGTAGAGCATCGTGTCGTTCGGATAGGTGATCCCGACGACTGCATCCGGCTCGAGGCGCATGATTTCGGTGACGACCGACTGGAGGTCGCTGACGTCCTGTGGATAACCCTGGTCGTAGACGATTTCGAAGCCGGCGTCCTTGAGCGCCGGGCGCAGCGGCTTGACGAAGTCGAGCGCGAACTCGGCGTCAACGTACGGCATGGCAACGCGCTTACCGATCTTGCCCTGTCCGTTCAGGTACTTGAGCAGGCCGACGATGCCGTCGACCGCATAGACATCGGGATTACCGAGGAAACTGAAGAAATAGGGGAACCGCTTTGCGTCTTCGGCTGTCACCCAGGTCGCCACTGCGGCCTGCGGATACCCGTTCTGGTGGTAGATCGGTGCCACAGCGTGATTGATACCGGTGGAATAGGGAGGAATCAGGAAATCGACCTTCTCCTGCGTGATCAGGCGCTGGGTCTGGCGGATGCACTCTTCCGGATTGCTCTGGTCGTCGGCCCAGATAATGTCGATCATGTAGCGGCCATCACTGAGTTGGATGCCACCCGCGTCGTTGACGTCCTTCTGCCAGAGCTTGTAACTGGCGACGATCGTGACGTCGGCACCAGCCGCCAACGGCCCGCTGAGCGAAACCGCACATCCAAAGCGGAGCGTCTTGGTCGGCTGGGTCGAGACGACGGTGGGGGATGCCGCGGGTGCGGTGCCCGGCGTCAGGCTGGCTGCGGGTTGCTGACCACTGGGAGCAGTCGTGGGAGTCGGTTGCGGCGCTGGTGTCGGAGTCGCACCACCGCCACCGCAGGCAGCGAGCAGCGCAGACACTCCGAACGCTGCAGCTGTCACGAGAAAGTGCCGTCGCGAAACACGCATGATCTTCTCCTCCCCATTCGAGTCGCATCACACCCCAGAGCTACCACGCGGAGTTCGCTGAGCAGGTTTCGAATGTGCCTTTCGACACCCCCTCTCGGAACATAGGCTGCACGGGTGCCTATACCACTCATTCGGCAGAGTGGTGAGTTCAGGAGATACACTGTGCTACTTGCAGTACAGTTTAAAGGAAAACCGTCGTGGCTGCAACCAGGCGTTCCGATATGCTGAACGCAATGCGATCCGCTGTGGAACGGGCTCACTCGCTCCCGAGATAGGCAGCGCGGACTGCGGGATCGTCGCGCAGTTCGGCCGCGCTCGCCGCATGGACGAGGTGGCCATTGCTCAATACCGCGCCGCGCTGGGCGACCGAAAGACTCAGCTGGGCGTTCTGCTCGACGAGCAGAATGCCGATTCCCTCGGCGGCGATCTGCGGGAGCACCCGAAGAAGTTGCTTGGCGAGCACCGGGGCGAGGCCGAGCGTCGGCTCGTCCAGAAGGAGGAACCGGGGTGCCGAAAGCAACGCGCGCGCCACTGCGACCATCCGCTGCTCGCCGCCGCTCATCGTCCCCACCCGCTGGTGGAGGCGCTCCTTGAGGCGCGGGAACAGTTCAAGTGCGAACTCCCGCAATTCGCCCTCGCGCGCTCGCGCGCGCCGTGGGAAGGCACCGAGTGTCAGGTTCTCCTGGACGGTGAGGTCGGTGAATGTCCCACCGCGTTCCGGGACAAGCACCAGTCCCTGCTCGACGATCTGGTGCGTCAGGCGGCGCCGGATCAGGCTGGTGAGATCGAGTCCGTCAAGGGTGGCATGGCCGTGCGTCGGTCGCAGCATACCCATCATCGCCTTGAGGAGCGTCGACTTCCCGGCGCCGTTCGCCCCCAGCACGACGACGATTTCCCCCGGTGCGACGGCGAGCGAGACCTCGTGTAGCGCTTCGTGCAACCCGTAGTGGACAGTGAGTTCGCGGATCTCAAGCATCATCAGCCTCTCCGAGGTAGACGCGAACGACTTCCGGATCCCGCAACACGTCGTCGGGGACACCTTCGGCGATCTTCTGGCCGAAGCTCATGACGATGCAGCGGTCACAGAGCCGGCGCACCGCTTGCATCAAATGCTCGATCAGGACGATGGTCATGCCACGGCCGCGCAGCGACTCGATGAGTTCCATGCCGATGGCCATTTCCGAGGGATTGAGGCCGGCGAGCCACTCGTCGAGCAGCAGCAGCTTGGGACGGAGGGCGAGCGCGCGGGCCAGTTCGAGTCGCTTCTGATCGATGAAATTGAGCTGACCGGCCGGGACATGCAGGAATTCGCCCATGCCCAGCTCCTCGAGGATGTGCACAGCATGATCCCGCGCTTCCGTGAGTGTCCGGGCATGGCCACCGAAGAGGGCTGCGGGAATCACGTGATCCAGACACGTGAGCGCCGGATAGACGCGGACGAGCTGGAACGTCCGCGCGATGCCGAGGCGAGCGATGTCCTCCGGTGGTTTCCCGGTGATCGGCCGGCTGAGAAAGACGATGTCGCCGCGATCCGGCTCATAGACACCCGAGATCAGGTTCAGGACGGTCGTTTTGCCCGAGCCGTTGGGGCCGATGATGCCGAACACTTCCCCTTCGCGGATGTCGAACGAGAGACCGTCGACGGCGATGATCCCGCCGAATGTCTTGCGGAGGTCACGCACCTCGAGCACCGTGGTGCCGGTGGTGGGATGCGTCGTCACGACACCACTGGTGCCGTCGACACTGGGACTCACCTGGCGGGCTGACGCAGCTGGCGTGACCGGTTCGCTGAGCCTACCGGTGGCTGGTGACGGTGCCACTGAGGTGGCGGCCGGAGCGCGCAGCCGCTGCAACTTGGGGAGCAAGCCGAGAATACCGTCCGGGAGGACGAAGACGATGACCATGAAGAGAAGGCCGAGAATCAACGTGTAACTGGTCGGGTAGCGGGCATTGAGCTGGTCGAACAGGATGACGAGCGGAATGGCGCCGGCCAGTGGTCCCCAGAACCGCTGCATGCCACCGAGGAGGGCGATGACGGCAGGCATGAAAGAGAGCGTCGGATTGAAAGCGATACCTGGGTCGAGGTAGGTCCAGCGTGGCGCGACGATGGCACCTACCACAGCCATCACTGCCGAGGTGGCCGCGAGGGTGATCACTTTGACGGCAGTGGTGCGCACACCGCTATGGCGAGCAGCCAGCTCGTCTTCACCGATCATCAGGAGGGCGAGTCCCCAGCGGGACCGACTCAAGAGCCAGCTCCCGAACAGCGTGAGGGCCAGGAGTGCGGTCAGGCTCCAGTAAATCTGCCGAGCTGAGATATCCGTCAAGATGTACACACCGACCGAACCGCTCACGTTCCGCTGGTACCAGGTCATAAACTGGCGGATCAGCTCGGCCAGGCCGAAGGTGAAGATCGTGAAGTACATCCCTTGGATACGGAGTGTCGTGAGGCCGACGAAGGTCGCGAGCGCCGCGCCGATGAGAGCGGCCAGCGGATACAGGAGAAGTATCGGCACCTTCTCGTAGAGAAGGCCGACGGTATACGCACCGACACCGAAGAACGCAGCGGTTGCCAGGCTGATGTACTTGGTGGGACCTGCGAAAATGCCCCACGTCGTCGCGAGCGTGGCGTACATCAGGATGGAGATGCCGAGCGCCACATAGAAGTCGTTGTTCGTGAACGGCACGAGTGCAGCCAGGATCAAGAGTAGTGGCAGAGCCGCCGTGCGCGCGAACGATGCCATCACCGGAGTGCCCTCCCGAGAATCCCTGTGCGCATCGTGAGAACAGCGAGGACGAAGAGCCCGTAAACGGCAGCGAGGGTCAAACCGGGACTCACATAGCGGGCGACGAACGATTCTGTCACGCCGAGTATGAGTCCTGCCACCAAAGCCCCGACAGCGTTGCCGACACCACCCATGATGACGACGACGAGCGCTTTCAGGGTAAACGACACACCCATCGGCACATTGAAAGTCTGGAACATACTGATGAGGACACCGCCGGCTGCACAGATGATGCCGCCGAACGCGAACGTGATGCCGGCCCAGCGCCGCACGTCGATGCCGGCGAGCGGGGCGCCGTCCGGATCGACCGCGATGGCGCGGATCGCTGTCCCGATCCGCGTGCGGACCAGCAGGAGATAGGCGAGTCCACCGAACACCAGCGCGAGGACGAAGGCGAGCAGCCGGTTCGCTGGTACCACGCTCCCGAGGATGTGCACCGGCACGAGGAGATACGAATAGGAGAACAGCTGACCACCGAACACCGCGAGCATCGCCCCGGAGACGACGAACGAGAGGCCGAAGGCGAGCAGGATGCTCGAGGCTTCCATCGCGCGCCAGGAACCGCTCCGGCGCTCGAGTTGCACGAACACGAGGTGGTAGACCAGGAGATGCACGAAGAAACTGATCGGCACGACCAGAACCAGCGCGATGAGAGGACTGAGCTGGTAGCGCTGGTAGAGGAGCGTCGCGAAGACGGCAGCGGCGATGAGGAAGTCGCCGTAGGCCAGGTTGAGAATCCGCGCGACGCCGTACTGGAGCGTCAAACCCAGGGCCAGCAGCGCATACACGCCACCGTAGACGAGCCCGGTGACGAGAGCGTCGAGTAACGAGGTCATTCTCCCTCCCTTGCCATCGGCCGCGGTCTCTGGCCAGTTTGTCCGGTTCGGCAAAATGGTGGAAGTTTAGCTGTCAAGCCGATTGTAATCGGATCGGCACGGGTGCGCAAGAGACGAATCGCGAAATCGGTTATCAGTTTCGGTTATCGCGGCCATCGAGAATGGGAACAGCACGCCGTTCCTGACAGGATCGGCCGCCTGCGAGCGGAATGCCAGCAAAAACGGTCGATCGCCAGCCTGTCGTCGTATCGTCGCGTAGCAGCGGACGAGGGAAGGAGGAAGCGACATCCCGCCCGCTCCGGATGCGAGCGGGATGCCCCAGGGAAGCAGTGCCCTTCTTCCTCCTCTCTCGCTCCACGTCGCTCGCGCTACTTCTTCCAGGACGGCTTCGGTACGACCGGACTCGCCGCTGCCTTCTCTTTCGGCCACAGGGCGAGGAACTCGCCGTTCCGCCACTGCCCGAGCAACCAGTTGCCGTAGTAGATGTTGCCCTCGAGCTTGATGGTGCCGATGATCGTCTCGAACGAACCGGTAGCGATCTCTTTCGTAATCGCTTGACGGTCGACCTTGCCGACACGCTGGAGCGCCTGTTGGAGAACCTGGAGCGAGGCGTAACAGATCGGACTCGCCCAGCGATCTGGGTCCTGACCTGTCACTTGCTTGTGGCGCTTGTAGTAATCCATGAGTCCCGGCTGTTTCGGGTTGATCCCACCGAGTCCCATGACGCCTTCAGCGTTGTCTCCGAACTGACCCAGGTAAATCGGAAATGCCGTGCCGACCGCAGTCAGGAAGACCGGCGGGTTGAAGTCGAGGACCATCGCTGCCTGCGGCAGGGCGAGCGTATCGGCCGGATAACTGCACGCAACGAAGGCGTCTGGTTGCCGCTGCTTGATGTCGGTGAGAATCGGCTGGAAATCGGCCGTACCGAGCGGATAGCCCTGGTCGTACACGAGTTCGAAGCCTGTCTTCTGGAACTTCTCCCGGGCCGCTGCCGAGAGTTCCAGCCCGAACTCGTCGTCGACATGGATCAGCGCGACCTTCTTGCCGATCTTGCCCTGTGCAGCGAGATCGTTCAGGAGGTCAGCGATCGCCTCCGAGTATTGGCTCGATGTGCCGAGGAAGGTGAAGTATCCCGGCCACTGCTTGACGAGTTCCGGTGTCTTGTCGCTCAGGTTCGCGACACCGAGCTGCGGATAGCCGAGCTGGTGGAAGACCGGAGCGACAGCCAGGTTCATCGCCGTGCCCCAGGGCGGCAACAGAAGGTCGACTTTGTCCTGCTGGACGAGTCGCTGGATCGCCTTGATCGCCTCTTCCGGGCTGCTCTGGTCGTCGTACTCGATCAGTTCGATCGTGTAGATGCCGTCGTCCAGTTCGATGCCACCTGCATCGTTGACGTCCTTCGCCCACAGCACGTAATTGGGATAGATCGTGATGCCAGCGCCAGCTGCATACGGACCACTCTTGGAGATCGCGAAACCGACGCGAAGCGTCTTCTGCGGCTTGGTCGCGGCCACAGTCGGCGAGGTGCTGGGTGCCGGAGACGTGGCCGCTGCTGGAGTGGGTGACGGTTGCTGGGACGCTGCTGGAGTCGGCGACGGTTGCGGGGCCGGTGTGGGTGTCGGTTCGCTCCCGCCACAGGCAGCGAGGAGCGCAGACAAACCGGCTGCTCCAGCGATCGACAGAACCTGGCGACGCGTGAACCGGTACATCATTCGTCTCTCCCTCACATCCGTCAACAACCGTTTCCAGCGTTTCCGATCGCACCGTCTTCTCGAACACCCACAGCCTGCCCGCATCGGGCTTGTAGCCTGTATACGAGCTACGAGCGAGGGGCGGAGAGGAAGACGCTGAGCTCAGCGTCTTCCTCTCACTGATCTGCTCAGTCAGCTGGCGCCTGAGCGGCCGGCTGGGCTGTCCGAGCCGCCTGCTCGACCGTCGGTGTTCCGTAGACCCAGTACTCGAGCGGGAAGCTGCCGCCGAGCCAGGGGAGCCCACCTTCCTGGGCGGCACGCTCGATATGGTCTTCGGTCCAGCGGATCGGTTTCCAGTCGGGCTCGAAGATTAGGTATCCGACATCGCCGAACAGTTCGACACGGTTCCCGCCTGGTTCGTAGACGTAGAGCGGCATCGCCTGCGTGATACCGTGCTTGGCCGGACCGAGCTCGATATGGATGTGGTGCTCGCGGAACAGGTCGCCGACCTCCCACAGTTGGTGCGGGTACCCGTACCAGTAACAGATGTGATGGAGTCGCCCACCCGGACCGGCTTCGTCGTACATGAAGGCGGTCTCGTGCACCAGCGGACTGACCGAGAGCCAGACGCCCTTGTACCCGCCAGCGCGCGCCTCGATGTACTCGCGGAGCTGGAAGCCGAGGGCCTCCATCATGAAGTCCCCGCAGCGCTTGACGTCCTTCGCGAACAGGTTGATGTGATCGAGCCGGCGTACGGGTACGCCGCGGTTCGGCCGCTTTTGTGGCCGATTGGGCAAGCGGCTCTGGAGATCACCGGGTGCCTGGTACCACTCGACCTCCCAGAAGATCTCCATCTGATGCCCTTCAGGAGTGGTGAAGCGGTACGCCGGACCATGGCCGACATCGCCGTCGATCCAGCCTTGCCCGAGGCCGGTCGCCTCGATCGCCTTGACGCGCCGCTCGAGGGCCTGCGGTGAGCGTGCCCGCCAGGCTGCGTGGCCCAGTCCCGGTGTCTCTGACGGCGTCAACTTGAGCGAGGTGAGGTAGCGCTCGTCGTAGGCCCGGAGGTAGACCGAGCCGTCTTTCCGGGCGACTTCCTCCATACCGATCAGGTCGCGGAAGAACCAGAGCGACCGCTCGAGGTCGGTCGTCAGGAGCTCGACGTGCGCGAGCTGTGCGACGTCGAAGATATAGCCGTAGTCCGCTGCAGCAGTCACGGGTTCACCTCCCCTCCGTCGATACCGCTGGCTTCCTCATGCCTCCGTCGCCTGCCGGAGCACTCGCTGGAGCACCCAACTGACGTCCTCGTTGTCGAGAAGATCCGGTGCTGTCCAGCCGTCCAGGTCGTACTCGGCCATGCACTGCTCGGCGAACTCGCGGAGCTGCTCCGCCAGACCAGTCGCCTCGGCGATCAGGAACGTCTGCAGCCGGGTGTCCTCGTGACTCCCGGCGTAGTTCCGCTCGTACAGCTCATGGCGTCCCGCGAACTCCGAGATCGTCGCGTCGTAGAGGAGTTTCATGACCTTGATCCGGTCGTGCGCGTCGTAGCCATTGGAGCCGCGCACGTACTTGTCGAGGTAGGCACGCTCCACCGGATTCTTGAGGTCGAGCGCATGGCTCGGCAGATAGACGAGAGAACTCGCCACATCGTCCAGGATGATCTGCCGGACGCGTGACCAGGCGGTGGGCGCGAGGACACGATAGGCCTGGGCGTATTCGATCTTGGGTGACACGTAGCCGTCACACCAGGGGATCGGGTCACGTGCCATCGCCTCGGTGAGGGCCCAGAAGAGATTCCGCCAGGCGATCACCTCGCCGACGCGTGCCTGCACGCCCCGGAAGTCTTTGGTTCCGGCTGCCTCGACGGCCTTGAGCAGTACTCCCGCGATGGAGTCCAGCTTGACCGCGAAGCGCGTGCAACCGTGGAAAGCGAAGCGTGGAATGAAACCGGAGGCCGGGAAGAAGCCGTCGGCCTTTTCGACGTCCTGGTAGACGAAGATATTTTCCCAGGGGACGAGCACGTCGTCGAAGACCATGATCGCGTCGTTTTCGTCGAGGCGACTCGACAAGGGGTAGTCCCACGGTGAGCCCATGACCGCTGCCGCTGCCTCGTAGCTCGGGCGACTGAACAGTTTCAGCCCGGGAGCATCCATCGGTACACAGAAGACGAGCGCGAAGCGTGGATCCTTGAGGCCGCCGACGGTCGGGGTCGCATAGTGCGCCACGAAGTTGTGGTGCGTGAGCGCTGAGCCGGTCGCGACGACCTTCGCCCCACGCACAACGATCCCCGCATCGGTCTCGCGCACGACATGGACGTACACGTCCGCCACTTCATGTGGGGGGCGGTTCCGGTCGACTGGCGGGTGCACGATGGCATGATTCCAGTAAAGAACACGTTCCTGCCCGAGGCAATACCAGCGGCGCGCATTTTCTTCGTAGGGAGCATAAAAGGCGGTGTTGGCGCCTAAGGTGCCGAGAAAGCTGGCCTTGTAGTCCGGTGTTCGTCCCATCCACCCGTAGGTCATCCGGGCCCACTCGGCGATCGCGTCGCGGGCACGGAGCAGGTCCTCGGGAGTCCTGGGGGCGACGAAGAACGGGTGCGTCCAGCCACCATTACCGGTATCGGTCGGTACCGTCAGAACCTGTCGTCGCTCTGGATCGTGGAGCGCGTCGTACAGCCGCGCGATCATCCGAGCCGCGTTGCGGAAAGCCGGATGCGTCGTCACGTCTTTGACACGCTCACCGTAAACGTAGACTTCGCGCCCGTCGCGGAGGCTCTCGAGATATTCCGCACCGGTGTACGGTCGATCGGCCACGCCGCCTCCTTATCTGTCTGGCACGCTCGCGGTGGAGAGTCAGGCGAAAATCTTCTCGCTCGTACTCTATGTAACACGAAGACCGTATGAGCTGCAATCCATGTGTTCAAAATACTGGAACAAATGTCGAGGATGATGCCTAAAACTTTCTGCTAAATCGAACGACTTATACCGAAAACAGTGTGTGCTCTCCTTCCGGTGCTGCCGCCGGTGGCCAGACGGAAAGGTCGAAGGGAAAGTCCGAGCCGGGGACGATGTGGTCCGGCCCGACGATAGCCCGCAGGTAGGCGAGCGTCTCCTGCCGCCACAGGACGGTGTCGTACCAGAAGCGCCGGAGATATTCGCTCGGTGGCACAGCCAGTTGACGCCGGATGACTTCCCAGACCTCGTAGCCCTTGTCCAGTCTCCCGATCTGGTAGGGGAGGTACCCACCGCCATGCGCGAGCAGGATACGGACCCTGGGATACCGGTCGAGTACACCCGCGAAGATGAGGTCGATCGCGGCGACCGTCGTCTCCCAGGGAACGCCGGCCAGGTTGGGCAGCTGTGGTCGCGCGAGCCGCGGATCGCGACTCAGGAGCGGGTGAAGGAACACGATCGCCTGTCGCTCGTTGGCTGCCTGCCAGAAGGGTTCGAACGCCGGGTCGCTCAAGAGCTTTTCGCCCACGCCCGGTCCGACGATCGCACCGCGCATGCCGCGGTCCATCGCCCAACGGAGCTCTTGTTCCGCTGTCTCCGGCGTCCCGAGCGGGACGGTCGCGAGGAGCTCGATCCGATCAGGATGAGCGTCGCGCCAGGCGAGCAGGGCCTCGTTGTAGGCGCGTGCCGCCTCGCAAGCCAGTGCCGGGTCGGCTTCGTAGAAGAACAGCTGGGGGATGGGCGAGAGGAGCACTCGCTCGACACCGGCCGCGTCGAGGTGATGGAGGAAGAGCTCCCGGTCGTGGAACACGGGCTTGAGTTCGAATGGCCAGCGTCCGCCGACGACGAGGAACGGTGCCTTCGCCGCATCGCGCTGCTCGAAGCGTGCCTGGGCGCGCTCGGCATTGGCGCGCAACCATTCGAGCATGCCTTCGGGAATGGCATGGATGTGACAGTCGATCATGCTGCGTTGCACTCCTTTCGCATCCACAGACATCCACTGACGGTTTGTCATTCTGTGCCGGCCTGGCTCATCCCGTGCGGCTGGTTCGGTATGGCTGAGCGTGCCGCTGGACACGCCGAACGAGCAGTTCCCAGGCAGCGTGCACCTGCGGAGCGCTGTAACAGTGCTGACGCTTCACCAGCGCCTCCTCGTCGCTCGACCAGGTCTGCGGGCCTCCCGCTGCCATCGCCAAGAGCTGCTTCCGGCACCCGTGCTCCAGGAGCAAAGCGCGAAAGACCGCTGTGGGCACATCGGGACCGACCGTGACGATCCCATGATGTACCAGGAAGATGGCTGGCCGATCACCGAGCGCCTCGGCGAGCGCTCGACCGAGTTCCTCGGTCGTGATCAAATCGCCGGTGAGCGTGAAGCGCGGGACATCCGGTGGTACGAAGACGGTTACCTCATGGCTGATCGGCCGGAGCGGTACGCCGCGTGAAGCGAAGGCGAGGGCGTGAACCGGATGCGAGTGGACGACCGCATGGACATCTGGCCGAGCCCGCATGATCTCGGTATGGATCGGGTATTCCGAGTGTCGTTTCCCCGAGCCGGCCAAGACGGTTCCGTCCCAGCCGACCAGGAGCACGTCTTCGGCCGTAACCTCCTCGAACCACAGTCCGCTCGCCTTCATCCACACCCCGCGACCGTCCGGGTCGCGGGCCGAAACGTGGCCCCAGATGTAGTCGTCCTGCCCTTCCAGCGCGAGAATCCGGCAGCCGAGCGCGACGACTTCCCGCAGGTCGCTCATCGATCGCTCCTGAACGCGCGTACCACTACAGCATCACGGAAGACTGGGTGAACCGGAACTGTGCGCGTCCGATCCCGAGTGTCCTCAGGAATCATCGTCGCGAACCCTGCATGGCTCTCCTCCCGTCACGGTTTGCCTGGCCTGGATCGGCGTTCCTGTTCTACCGTAGTGGGTCATGGCGCGCGGAACAAGCAGCCAGTTCGGTATAGCGGAAAACTTGAGACATGAAGCACGACGCCGAACTGGTTGGGGAGCGGAGGAGACGGTACCCCGCGGCTGGCCGGGCGAGAATCTCCGCCGGCTTCAGATGACGAACTCTTCGAGGGTGGAAGGGGCGAAGAGGTCTTCCACCGTGAAACGCTGGCGGATCAACCCCTGTTCGATTGCGTACCGGATGGCTGTCTCCAGCACGTGCCGGTTGGCGTCGACGCCGTACGTCCAGTACTCATCGCCGAGAATGGCGCAGGTTCGCTCCAGTTCCGCCGGAAGCCAGGGCAGCATGGCCGCGAGTGCAGCTGTTTGCCGGAGTTCGGCGAACGCCAATTGTCGTGCCCGCTCGAATGCCTCGTAGAGGTTCCGGGCGACCCAGGGGTAGCGCTCCAGGATGTCGTCGCGAATCACGACGACGTGCATGATGGGAAAGATCCTCGTCCGGCGATAGTAGTCGGCATCGACTTCCCGGTAATTCGGAAAGAGGCGTGCCACAGCTGGGTGCCCGGTCAGGAAGGACGAGGGGGCCCGGGGGGCGATGAGCGCATCGAGTGCACCGTTCACGAGGAGCTCGTTGAGCGTCGTCCCCTCCGGGATGGGATGCAGCCGAATGGTGGAGGGAAGTTCGAGCGGGAGCTTCTCGCGCCGTCCGGCGCGTTCCTCTCCCCCTACATACCACTCGATATCCTCGGGGCGTACCCCGTAGTCGTCGGCCAGAATGCCGCGCACCCACAGCAGTGCCGTGAGCTGGTACTCGGGAATGCCGACGCGGCGACCGATCAGGTCACGTGGTTGGCGGATACCAGTGCGCGTATTCACGTAGATCGCTGAATGACGGAACATGCGCGAAGGGAAGACAGGTATCGCGGTCAAGCGTGGTTCACCCCGGTCGCGGGCGATGAGATAAGAAGAGAGGGAAAACTCCGCGACGTCGTACTCCTGGAACCGTGCCATTCGCCAGAAGGTTTCCTCGACGACCTGCGGCAAGTAGATCAACTCGATGCCGCGTGGCGAGACGCGTCCGTCGACCAACGGCATGATCCGGTCGTAGGGTGCTGCAGCGAAACTGAGCCTCAGGCGCGTCACCGAGTCCCGTCCTTTCGCGGACCTCTGCCGAACACCCTTCGATGGCCGATCGTCTGGCTGCTTTCGAACGCAGCAGGCCAGTACTGGTGCGAGCCACTCGGTCAGACCTCGACGCGCAGGCCGAGGTAGGTTTCCTGCAGGTCGCGGTTGGCGAGAAGTTCCTGCTTCGGCCCGTGCCAAATGACTCGCCCTTCCTCGATAATGTAGGCCACGTCGATCACCGAAAGAGCGAGATCGAGGTTTTGCTCGGCGAGCAGGATGGAGAGTCCAGCCTGCTTGAGCCGCTGCAGGATCTCCCCGACGCGCTGGACCATGACGGGTGCGAGGCCTTCGGAGGGCTCGTCGCAGAGGAGCACGAGCGGCTGAGTCATGAGCGATCGGGCGATCGTCAGCATCTGTTGCTCGCCACCGCTGAGGAGCGTGCCGCGGACCTTGCCGCGCTCTTTCAGGATTGGGAAGAGCTGATAGATCTCATCCAGCGTCCAACGAACGCGCTGATCCGGTCGAGGGGTGCGGGCACCGATCAGGAGATTTTCGGTAACAGTGAGCGAGGGGAAAATCCGGCGGCCTTGCGGGACGAGGGCCACACCTTTGCTCGAGATGACGTACGGGGACAAGCCGATCAACGACTCGCCGCGGAGCGTGATCGCACCGGCGACCCGCGGCAAGAGGCCCATGATCGCACGCATCGTCGTCGTCTTGCCTGCACCGTTGCGGCCGAGGAGCCCGACGACCTGGCCTTCCTGCACCGTGAGAGAGAGGCCGTTCAAGACGAAGCCTTCACCGTAGCCACCATAGACATCACGCAGCTCCAGCATCGCGCCCCCGCATCGCTCCTGCGAGATAGGCAGCTTGCACTTCCTCGTTGGCCTGGATTTCCTCGGGCGTGCCTTCGGCGAGGACGGCACCGTGGTGCAACACCGTGATCCGGTCAGCGAACGAGAAGACGACCCGCATACTGTGCTCGACGAGCACGATAGTCATATCGCGCGGAAGTTGCTTGAGCCGCTCGATGAACGGCGGGATCTCGTCGACAGCGAGGCCAGCGGCCGGCTCGTCGAGCAGCAGCAGCTTGGGACGCAGCGCGAAGCGAGCAGCCAACTCGACGCGCCGCTGGTAGCCGTGCGGGAGATGCTTCACTTCGACGTCGGCAACGTCGAGGAGTCCCCACTCCTCGAGCACCTGCTCGGCTCGCCGCTGGACCTCCCGGTCGCGCTCGACCAGTCCGGCCAATCCCAGAAGGGGATGGCGGCCGCGCAAGAGCGCGAGCAGGACATTTTGGCGGGTCGTGAGTTCCTGGAAGACGGCCGGCTGCTGGTTCGTCTTGAGAAGACCGACATCGACGCGACGATGAGCAGGCAAACGGGTCACGTCGCGACCGAAGACGAGGACACGTCCCCGTGTTGCCGGGAGGAAACCAGCGATCACGTTGAGGAGCGTCGTCTTTCCGGCGCCGTTCGGCCCGATCACGGCCCGCCGCTCGCCGGGTTGGACCGTGAGCGAGATGTCTTCCAGGATGGTGAGCCCACCGATGACCTTGCTGACATGCTCGAGTCGCAGTGCCGGTGTTGTCATCGTCACGACCTCTCGATGACTCGCTCGACAGAGCGTTCTGCCGGAGCCGAGGCTTCCTGAATCGGCGGGACGAGTATCGTTTCGCGACGCAGCCGTGCACGGACGTCGCGGATGCGCTCCGGGAGACGGACGATCCCTTGCGGCAGCAGCAGGACGTTCAGAATGAAGACGATACCGAGGATCATGACCCACCGCTGGGTGAAGGCACTCACCTCGTAGCGCAGGAGCAAGACGAGCAGCGCACCGACCGCCGGTCCCCAGAAGGTACCAGCGCCGCCGAGGATGACCATCACCATCCCTTCGCCGGCGAGGAGCCAGCTGAGCTGTCCGGGTCCGACGAATCCCTTGAAGTAGGCGAACAATCCGCCGGCCAGTGCTCCAAAGCCCCCGGCTAGAGCATAGGCGACGTACTTGATCCGCCAGGTCGGATAGCCGAGCCCCTCGAGATAACGCTCGTTTTCCCGAATCCCGACGAGGGCGAGCCCGAAGGGTGAACGGAGGATCCAGGCGATGGCCGCGATCGCGATGCCCACGATGAGCAGCGTGAGATAGTAGAAGTTGACGGTATCGGACACGCGCCCTGCCAGGAAGGGCAGTTTCGCCATCGGAATACCGGGGAGACCATCGTCGCCGCCTGTGACGTTGCGCCAGAGCCAGACGATACCGAACAGGACCTGGGTCAGCGACAGCGTGAGGATCAGGAAGTATGCGCCGTGCGTTCGGAGGACAAAGGGGCCGGTGATCAGGGCAACGATGATGCCCGCCACCACGGCGATGAACAGTGCCGGAGCGGCTGGAATGCCGTAGTACTTGGCGAGCAAGCCGACCGCATAGCCGCCAGTCCCGAAAAAGGCGGAATGGCCGAGCGAAGGCAGCCCGCCGTAGCCGAGCAGGATATTGAGCGACATCGCGAAGAGCGTGAAGATGATGATTTCCGTCAAGACACTGACTGGGTAGGTTGGCAGGATCGCTGGAGCGAGAACGAGGAAGAGCGCAAGGAGCGCGAAGATCACCGATTTCCAGTGCTTGCCGAACGTGATCGCGTTCATCCACTGCCCCCTGTTACCACGCGACGCGGCCGAGCAGTCCTTGTGGGCGCATGATCAAGACGAAGGCAGCAAGGGCCCACACGGCGAAGAAGGAAGCCTCTGGCCAGAATGTCCGCACCATCGTATCGACGAGCGCGACCACGATACTCGCGATGATCGCACCGGAGACAGAGCCCAATCCGCCGAGCACGACCACGATGAGCGCCATGAGCTGGAGCTGAATGTCGGTCCCAGGAGCGACGCCGGTAACTGGTGTCCCGAGGGCTCCACCGATCCCGCAGAGCAATGCGCCGAGCGCGAAGACGACAGCGAACACACGACGCGCATTGATACCGAGGCATTCCACCATCTCGAGGTCATCGACCCCAGCGCGGACGTAGGCACCCCACTTGGTTCGTTCGAGGAGATACCACACCACGATCGCCATGCTCGCCCCGATGCCGATCAAGGCGACACGGTAAGTCGGAACGATCGACCCGAACAACTCTATCGATCCACGAAAGACTGCGGGCGGACGCAAGCGGAGCGGGTCTCCGCCCCAGACCCAGCGCGTCACGTCCTGGACGATGTAGGCGATACCGAGCGTCAAGGCGACCTGCAGGAGTTCCTGCCGGTGCAGGCGTTGCAGGAAGCCGCGTTCGATCAGAATGCCCAGAACGAGCGCGGCGAGTGCTCCTGCGATCAGCGCGAGGACAAAGCTGTTGGTGCGACGAGCGACTGACCAGGCCACGTACCCGCCGATGAGATAGAGTGACCCAGTCGCCAGGTTCACGAAGCGCATCAGGCCGAACACGACCGAGAGGCCGACCGATACGAGGAAGAGCAAACTGGCATAGGAGAGCCCGATGACCAGGCTAGCAGTAGTGATCGGCACAGACCCGTCCTTTCTCGTCCACGCACCGGCTCGCGCAACTCATCGCCTTCGATAGTCGTTTATGCCATAACCATACAAAGCGGTGAGTGTTGTGCCAAATCGGAAACTGCAGGCAACGGGCGCCATTCGAGACCCGCTGCCTGCAGCAGATGCTAGAAGGACAAGTCGTCGACGTTCTCGCGCTTACCGATCACGACGTTGCCGAGGCTCCCATCCGGTAGTCGCTCGACGCGTCGGAAGTAGACCGTCAGGATCACGTTCTGGGTCTCCGGATGGAACCGGAACGGGCCAGCTGGACCGACGAACTGCACGTCCTTGAGGGCCTTGAGGAACGCCTGCTTGTCCTCGATCCGGCCCTGCACCTTGGCGAGCGCCTCAGCAGCGACGCGACCTGCGAGGTAACCCTGATAGGCGAACTGGTTGGGAATACGCCCGTACTTGGCTCGATAGGCGTCGACGAAGGTCTTGTTCTCCGGCGAATCGATGTACGGCGAGTAATGCAAGGACGTCACGACACCGAGCGCGGCGTCTCCTTGCTGATCGAGATAAGCCTCGTCGACGAGATCACCCACGCCGATGAGGGGGAATTGGTCTTTGAGGCCGAAGTCGGTGTATTGCTGAACGAACCGCACGGCATCAGCGCCTGCGAAGAAGGCCCACACAGCGTCCGCTTGCATCTGTTGGATGCGCTGGAGAAAGGGAGCGAAGTCGGTCGTGTCGAGCGGTGGATAGATTTCCTCCACCACTCGCCCACCAGCCTTGAGGAATGCCTGCTTGAAAGCTGCTGCCTTCTCCTTACCAGCTGCATAGTCTGGTGCAAGGACAACCGTTTGTTTATATCCAAGCTGCTCGACCGCATAGGGGCCGAGCGGCCACTCGTACTGACCGTTCGCGAACGAGACACGGAAGATATACGGACTACGCCGCTGCGGATCGCGCGTGAGTGCCGCAGCACCAGCATTGTCGATAATGGTCGGCATACCCGACTGATGCAGGTAATCGCGACAAGCGAGAGCGACTCCACTATGGATATAGCCGATGATAAGCTGCACCCGAAGCCGCTCGACGAGCTGCTTGGTCTTGGTCAGCCCTTGCTCGGGGTTGGAGGCATCGTCCTCCTGCACGAACTCGACCTTGCGGCCAGCGACCGTATTGTCGATCGATTCGAAGTGGAGACGGATACCGTTGGTCAGGTTTTCGGCCAGGGCGGCGAACACGCCCGTATAACCGTGGATGAGGCCGATCCGGATCGGCTCGGTTGCAACAGCTGGCGAGCTGATGGCCGTCGGCGTGGCTGCGGCAGCCGGTGTCGGCGCAGTCGCCGGCGTCGGTGTCGCTCGAGCCGGTGTCGGCGTGGGTGGTGCGCTCGTTGGGGTGGGGGTAGCACCGCCTCCACCACAGGCCGCGAGGAGACCACTCAGCGCTGCCCCGCCGAGCACACCCAAGAACGTGCGCCGCCGCAGGCGGCTCCCCACCAGTTGGATACGATCGGCTCGATTCATCGTTCTCCTCCTCACCTGATGAGCTACTCACCCGACCCTCAGTTGACCGCAACCTTGGAGCCAGGCGGAACCGTCCGCCTGGCTCCAAGGTACATCACACGCCGACCATCACCTTCTCCGGTGTGCCGTAGGTATAGAACGACTCCGGCATCGACGGGGCACCGAGCCACACCGTGCTGGAGTAGAGATCTGCCTCGTGCGAGACGTCCCAGACGATCGTCTGCCAGTTCGGATCGAAGATGAGGTACCCGGCGTCGCCCCAGAGTTCGACTCGGTTGCCACCCGGTTCGAAGACGTAGAGGAACATCGCCTGCGTGGTACCGTGCTTCCCAGGCCCGGCCTCGATCGTGATCCCCCAATCGCGGCAGGCGTCCGCGACGTCGTAGCAGTGCTGGGGGTAGCCGTACCAGAAGGCGATGTGGTGGAGTCGGTTCCCCTGACCGGTGCCGTCCCGCATCGTCGCGATCTCGTGTACGAGCGGGCTCACGGACAGCCAGGAGCCGACCTTCTTCCCGTTCTCGTCGATCTTGGTCTCGCGGAGCTTGAAGCCCAGGTATTCCCGCAGGAACGCCTCGTGCGTCTCCACGTCGCTCACGAAACAGTTGATGTGATCGAGACGGCGCACCGGCACGCCATCGAGCGGTCGCCGCTGCGGGCGGTTCTTCAGCGGGCTCTTCTGGTCCTCTGGTGCCTGGTAGTACTCGAGTTCCCAGATGAGTTCCATCCGGTGACCGTCGGGCATCCGGAACCGGAAGGCCCGCCCACCGCCGTATTCGCTCTCCTGCCAGCCGAGCCCGTACCCGGCAGCCTCGAGCTTGGCAGCTGCCTCATCGAGGAGCTCCGGTGCCGAAACTCGCCAGGCGGCGTGCCCGAGCCCAGCTTGTGGTGACTCGGTCAGTTTGAGCGTCCAGAGATACCAGTCCTCGTACCCGCGCAAATAGACCGACTGTCCTTCGCGATGGACGACACTCATGCCGAGGATCTTGGTGAAGAACCAGAGGCTTTCCTCCGGTTTCGGCGTGTACAGCTCGACGTGCGCGAGCTGCGCGACGACGGGAACGCGGGTCTCAGCCATGACTCCACCTCCCAATCGTAGAGACGAACCCCCACACCTCACCGGTCGCGACCGTTCGGTTCCCACACCCAGGTCGAATCACGCCAACCCTCGAGATCGTATTGGCTCAGGCACTCGTCGACGAGTGCCTTCCACTGCTTGAGGAAGCCTCGCCGTTCGGCCCACTGCAGCGGGTCGAGGAATTTCTGCTCGTGGTTCCCCGCGTAGTTGAGCTCGTACAGTCCGTGCCGGCCGCCAAACTCCGAGTAGACCGCGTCCCACACCAGCTTGTAAAGCTTGCTGCGCTCCTCCGCGGTCATACCGGTTCCTCGGAGGTAACGGTCTAGGAGCGGGCGCACCTCAGGGTTGAGGAAGTCGCGGTAGCTCGACACGTTGATGATCGGGGCACCGCCCAGGATGCGCTCGTAGATCTGGCGGATCCGATCCCAGGCGAAGTTGGTGTACACGCGGGCGGCGGCAGCGTACTCCAGGCGCGGGACGACCGAGCCACCGAGACTGGGCTCCGGATCGTGCACCATCGCCGTCACGATCGCCCACAAGAGGTGCCGGAGCGCCACGAGTTCGCCGACCAGTACCTGGTTACCGCGGAAGTCGGCCGTCCCGTTGCACTCCAAGCCCTTCTGCAGGAGCCCGATCATGAACTCCAGCTTGATCATGAAGCGGATCGTCGTCTGCAGGTTGAAGCGGTTGAAGAAGCCGGAGTCGGCGTAGAAGCGCTTGCACTTGGCCACATCGCGGTAGATGAGGACGTCCTCCCAGGGAATGAACGCCTCGTCGAGCACGAGGAACGCGTCGTTCTCGTCGAAGCGGCTGGAGAGCGGGTTGTCGAACGGACTCTCGGCGTTCAGCTCGTAGGAGGCACGGGAGATGAGGTACTGGCGCGGGTTGTCCATGCGGACGAAGAAGACCAGTGCCACATCCTCGTCGCGCCCCTCCTGCAGCCGGGCGGCGCTCCCGCTGTTGACACCGACGAACGTGCCGTGGGTCAGCGCCGAGGCAGTCGCAACCTGCTTGGCGCCGCTCACGATGATGCCGCCGTCTGTCTCCTTGACCACGTGGATGTAGACGTCCCGCACCTCGCTCGGCGGCCGGTTGCGGTCGATCGGGGGATCGACGATGACATGGTTCATGAACAGAACGCGCGACGCGTACTCGCGGTACCAGCGGCGGGCGGTCTCCCCGAACGGCGCGTAGTAGTCCGGGTCGGCGCCGAGCGTGGCCATGAAGGCGGCCTTGTACTCGGGCGTGCGGCCCATCCAGCCGAAGCTCATCCGCTGCCAGACCGCGATCGCCTCGGCCGCCTCCTGGAGATCCTGGGGTGAGTAAGCGGGTGCGAAGAACTTGTGCGTCAGGATACCGTGGCGATCGACTTTCGTCAGGATATCGCGGGTCTCTGGGGCGTGCAACGCGTCGTAGAGCCGGGCGACCGAGCGTGCGGCATTGCGGAACGCGGGGTGGGTGGTGACATCCTTGACCCACTCGCCGCGGAAGAAGACCTTCCGGCCGTCGCGCAGGCTTTCCAGATACTCCTCACCCGTCATCGGGCGAGCTGGCGATTGTACCGTTTGCATCATCGGTCATCTCCTCGCGCGTTCGCTCGGTACGTCGAACGTTTCTGCCAAGCTTTACGAGCATCGTAGCGCTCTGGCCGATCGTTGTCAATTGTCGCGTTCGGGTATACTGAACTCGTTTCGGCAGCCCGCGCAGAGGCGACGCCTCCGGGCCCATGAGTTCGGGCATTCTGAACACCGTCCTTGTTCGTTTGGCACCGCGCTGGTATCGTCAGGGCATGGAGGGCGCGATGCTCCAGACGGTTCAGAAAGCGGCACAGGTGCTCCGTCTCTTCACCCCGCGCCAGCCCGAATGGGGTGTGACCGAGGTCGCGGCAGCGCTGGCCATCCCGAAGTCCGGCGCGCACGCGTTGCTCCGCACGCTGGCGGCTGAGGGGTTGCTGCAGCGGACACCGAGCGGGCGGTACCGGCTCGGCTGGTCGCTGTTCGAGCTCTCCCAGACGCTCCTCGATTCGAGTGCGCTGTTGCGAGCGGCGCGACCGGTCATGGAGCGTCTGGTCGCTGGCTGGGGCGAGACGACGCATCTGGCGGTGCTGGTCGACGGGCAGGTGCTGTACGTCGAAAAACTGCAGGGCGATCGGGCGCTGGAGATCGTGCTCTCGGGCGTCGGGAAGCGACTCCCGGCGCACTGTTCCGGTGTCGGCAAGGTGCTGCTCGCGCACCAGCCGTGGGAGACAGTCCTCCGGATCGTCGAGCGGACAGGCCTCGTGAGCTTTACGCCGAACACGATCCGGACCGTCGAGCAGCTGCGCGAGGAGCTGGAGCGTGTCCGCCAGCAGGGCTTCGCCTACGACCAGGAAGAGGTGATGGTGGGGCTCTGTTGTGCTGCAGCGCCGATCTACGATGAGAGCGGGCAGGTGATCGCGGCGATGAGCCTCTCGGTGCCGGCCTATCGCTTCTATCCCAACCGGCAGCGACTCACGACCGCGATCGTCGACGCCGCCCGACGGGTCTCGGAAGAACTCGGGTATTACCAGGAGGCATGGCCATGGGAGAACGGCAAGCAGTCAAGGTCGCGATCCTCGGAACTGGCAACATCGGCACCGACTTGATGTACAAGCTCTTGCGCAATCCGGGACACATGGAGCTGGCGATGTTCGCCGGGATCGATCCACAGTCGGAGGGGATCGCCCGTGCGAAGAAGTTGGGTGTGCCGACGAGCTACGAGGGGATCGCGGCGATCCTCGACGACCCGGAGATCAAGATCGTCTTCGATGCCACCAGCGCGAAGGCACACGTCCGGCACGCCAAGATGCTCCGCGAGGCCGGCAAGATCGCCATCGACCTCACCCCGGCCGCGCGCGGGCCGTACGTGGTGCCACCGGTGAACCTCGGGGCGCATCTCGAGAAGGACAACGTCAACCTGATCACCTGCGGTGGGCAGGCGACGATTCCACTGGTCTATGCGGTGAACCGTGTCGTGCCGGTTCGCTACGCCGAGATCGTCTCGACCGTCGCGAGCAAGTCGGCCGGGCCGGGCACGCGGCAGAACATCGACGAGTTCACGTTCACGACGGCGCACGGCTTGGAGGCGATCGGTGGTGCCGAACGGGGGAAGGCGATCATCATCCTCAATCCCGCTGAGCCGCCGATCATCATGCGGAACACGGTCTACGTGATTCCGGCGACCGAGGAGTTCGAACAGGCAGCGGTCGTCGCGTCGGTCGACCAGATGGTCGCCGAGGTGCAGCAGTACGTGCCGGGGTACCGGCTCAAGGACGCGCCGGTGTTCGATCGACGCCGCACGCCCTGGGGCGAGCGGACGGTGATCGCGATGCTGCTCGAGGTCGAGGGGGCCGGTGACTTCCTGCCGCCCTATGCGGGGAACCTCGACATCATGACGTCGGCCGCCTGGCGGGTCGGCGAGCTCTTCGCCCGGCACCTGCTCGGGATCCGCGAGGAGGTGGCAGCATGAACGCCAAGACGCTCAAGCCGCCGCGGGTGACCGATACCACGCTACGCGACGGCTCGCACGCGATGCGGCACCAGTTCACCCGCGAGCAGGTGCGGGCGATCGTCGCTGCGCTCGACGAGGCTGGTGTTCCGGTCATCGAGGTGACGCACGGTGATGGGCTCGGCGGGAGCTCGATCCAATACGGCTTTTCGGGCACGAGCGAGCTCGACCTGATCGAGGAAGCTGCCAAGACGGCCAAGCGCGCCAAGATCGCCGCACTGCTGCTCCCGGGTATCGGGACGCGCAAGGAACTGGCGGCAGCCATCGAGCGCGGCATCAAGATCGTCCGGATCGCGACCCAGTGCACCGAGGCCGATATCTCCGAGCAGCACTTCGGCATGGCCAAGGAAATGGGCCTGGAGACGGTCGGGTTCTTGATGATGGCCCACATGCGTCCCCCCGAGTTCCTGGCCGAGCAGGCCGCGATGATGGAGTCGTACGGCGCGGACTGCGTCTACATCGTCGATTCGGCCGGTGCGATGCTGCCGGACGATGTGCGACGCCGCGTGGCGGCGCTCAAGGAGCGACTCAGTATCCAGGTCGGCTTCCACGCCCACAACAATCTCGGGCTGGCGATCGGGAACACGCTGGCTGCGATCGAGGAGGGGGCCGACCAGGTCGATGGCTGCTTGCGCGGGCTCGGCGCTGGCGCGGGCAATGCCGCGACCGAACTCATTGCGGCTGTCCTCGACAAGTTGGGAATCAATCCCGGTCTCGACGTGTTCAAGCTGATGGATGCTGCCGAGTACATCGTGGCACCGATCATGCCGTACCAGCCGATTCCCGACCGGGATGCGATCACGATCGGGTACGCGGGGGTCTACTCGACGTTCCTCCTCCACGCGCGGCACATCGCGGCCGAATTCGGTTTGGATCCGCGCGAGATCCTGGTCGAGCTGGGGCGCCGCCAGGCGGTCGCTGGCCAGGAGGACTGGATCTTGGACGTCGCGCTCGACATCGTACGCAAGAAGCGCGGCGCGGAAGGAGCGAGCGATGCACGCGAACGGGCCGCAGCCGAGCGGACTGCCGACTGAGGAGGCGGCGGCTCCGGCTATCGATCCCAAGCATTTCCGCCGGACGCTCGGTCGCTTCGCGACCGGGGTGACGGTGGTGACCGTCGCGCGGCCGGAGGGGCCGCACGGGATGACGGCGAACGCTTTTCTGTCCGTTTCACTCGACCCGCCACTCGTATTGGTCTCGGTCGATCGCCGGGCGCGGATGCACGCCTATCTGGAGGAGGCGGCGCGCTACGGCGTGAGCGTCCTGGCGCGGGACCAGGAGCAGGCGGCCCGGCACTTCGCGGGTAAGTCCCAACCGGGCTACGAGCCGGAGTTTCGCTGGGTCGAGGGGGTTCCGCTGCTCGAAGGGGCGGTGGCACAGATCGTCTGTGACGTGTGGGAGCGGGTTCCGGCCGGCGACCACACCCTGGTGCTCGGTCGGGTACGCTGGCTCGACTACTGGGAGCGGGAGCCGCTCGTCTTCTTCGGCGGCGATTTCCGTTGCCTCGAAGTCCAGCTGCACGATACCAGCATGTGGTGGTGGTGAGGCCGGGTAGCACGCGGGAAGGGAGGGTACGTGTCGGGTACGATACAGGAACTGACCGTTCAGGCGGGGCGCTGGCCGACACACCTCCATCGGGCCGGCAGCGGTCAGCCGGTGATTTTCCTGCACGGATCGGGACCGGGTGTGACGGCCTGGGCGAACTGGCGCTTCGCGGTACCGGCGCTGGCCGATCTGTTCGACTGCATCGCGCCGGACCTGTGGGGATTCGCCAAGAGCGGACATCCCGATCCACCGCCGGTCGGGGTGCGCGCCTGGATGGACCTCTGGGTCGAGCAGGTCATCGCGCTCATGGACCATCTCGGCATCGAGCGGGTGCACCTGGTTGGCAACTCCATGGGTGGCGCGATCGCGCTACATCTGTTGCATCGTCACCGGGAGCGGTTCGACCGAGCAGTCCTGATGGGTACGGTCGGTGCGCCGCATCGGATCACCCACCAGCTGGACGTGGCATGGGGCTTCTACGAGGAGCCGACCGCCGAGCGACTGGCCCAGATCATCCGCTGGTTCGTCTACGATCCGGCGTCGGTCGGTGGCGATCTCGCTGCGATCGCCCGCGATCGGCTGCAAGCCGCGCTCGATCCGGTCGTCCGGCGCAGTTACGAGGCGATGTTCCCGCCACCGCGCCAGCAGCATCTCGACGCGCTGGTCTTGCCGGAGGATGCCTACCGCCAGCTGGATCGACCCATCCTGCTCGTGCACGGGCGTGATGACGTGATCGTGCCGCTGGAGACGAGCCTCTGGCTCTTCCCGCGGTTGCCGCGGGTGCAACTCCATGTCTTCGGGCAATGCAGTCACTGGGTGCAGATCGAGCAGCGCGACAGTTTCAATGCGCTGATCCGCGTCTTCCTGCGCGGTGACCTGTGAGCGGGGTGCGACGATGCTCGTGCTCAAAGTGACCATGGTCGAGGGGCGGACACCGGAGCAGAAGGCCGAACTCATCCGCCGCCTCGCTGAGGCAGCGGCGCGACATTTCGGCCTTCCGGTCGAGGAGGTGCGCACGGTCATCTACGAGGTCGGCCGCGACGAATGGGGTATCGGGACGATCACGATGGCGGAGCGCGATCGCACTGCGTCGTCCCAGCCCGGGTGACGAGGGGGGATGGCACGAGCGATGCTGAGCGAAGCCGAGAAAAAACTCCTGGAAGCGATTCGGGCGGCCCGACAGGAGCGCCGGCCCCGGTTACCGCTGGCGGAGGAGCTGGGTGTGGATCTGGCCGGCGCCTATCGCGTTCAAGAAGCGTCCTTCGCGGGGCAGGAGATCATCGGCTACAAGTTGGGTCTGGTGAGTCCAGCCAAGCAAGCCCAAATGGGCGTCTCGAGCCCGATTTACGGGCGGATCACGCGGTCGATGCTCCGCGAGGGGGTATTCTCGCTCGGAGAATTCGTGCAGCCACGGATCGAACCGGAACTCGCCGTAGTTCTGCGCGAGAGCATACCGGCTGGTGCGCCGCCGGGCCGAGTGGCGCTCGCGATCGGCGCGGTCTTCCTCGGGATCGATCTCCTCGACAGTGTCTGGGAAGGCTACCGGTTCAGCGCGGCTGACGTCATCGCTGACAATGCGTCCGGTGGCGCGTTCTTGCTCGGTGACCGCGCCCTGCCCTGGCCGCTCGACGGTGATCTCGCGCTCTTCCTCGACGGTGAACGTATCGCGAGCGGCCCGCTCGCTGCGTTGGAGCCGATCACCACGCACCTGGCTTGGCTGGCGACGGCAGTCGGCGGGCTCGAGGCTGGGCAGCTGGTCTATCTCGGGTCGCCAGCGGCAGCGGTTCCAGCCAGGCCGGGCGTGCTCGAGTTGCGTGGTCCCTGCGGTTCGCTCCTGCTGGCTCGACTGGAGGCATGAAATGGCGGAGCACGTCGTGACGCTCGATACGGAGGCGATCGCGCAGCAGCTGGAAGCGGCGTTGACGACGAAGCGGACGATTCCGCCGCTCACCGAAACGCTCGGACCGCTCACACCCGAGCAGGCGTACGCGATACAGACTCGCTGGACCGAACTCCGGGTGCAGAACGGGGAGCGGATCATCGGACGGAAGATCGGCTTGACCAGCCGGGCGATGCAGGAGCAACTCGGGGTGCGAGAGCCCGACTACGGAAGTCTCTGGGCCTCGCGCTCTTTCCCGGCGAGCGGCGGGCACGTCGAGATCCCGATGGATCTCCTCATCCAGCCGCGGGTGGAGGGAGAAATCGCCTTTTTGCTCGGTCGCCGCCTCCAGGGACCGGGGGTAACGCTCCAGCAGGTGCTGGCAGCGACCGAAGCGGTCGCGCTTTCAGTCGAGGTGGTCGATAGTCGGATCGAAGCCTGGCGCATCAAACTGGCCGACACCATCGCGGACGATGCCTCCTTCGGTGCCTTTACGGTCGGGCCGTGGAGTCGACGGCTCCTGCACGAGGATCTCCGCACGGTCGGCATGATCATCCACCAGAACGGCGAGGTCGCGACCGAAGGGATCGGTGCGGCCGCGCTCGGTCACCCGGCGCGATGCGTCGCCTGGCTGGCCAACAAGCTCGCCGAGTTCGGTGTCGCGCTCGAGCCCGGCGATATCGTGCTGTCCGGTTCCCTGGCCCGGGCGCTGCCGGCTGAACGCGGCGATCTCTTCGTCGTCGAGTTGCACGGGCAGCCGCCCTTGACGGTGCGCTTCGTGTAAGGTGCTCACCAGCGCTTCGGCGTGCAGCCCGTCTCGTCCGGAAGGAGCGGGCGAACCACGAGCGAGAAGCGTTCGCCATCGCTCTCCCACTGGGTCAAGAGATTGGCGGTCCGGAGTGCATCGAGTACCACCGGAAGCTCGTTCCGGTCGGCGATGACCGCACAGCGAGCGTTGGTTCCCGCCCACGGTGCGGGGGCACCGAGGCTCGCGAGCGGGGTGGCGAGTGGCCATGGTCGCGTGGTGACGAGCTGCTCTTCGGCTGGCGGCGGAGCTTCCGGCGCGTCGACCGGGAAGAGGATCAGCTGCAGGCGCGTGATCGGGTACGGGGTCTCGCGTTCGAGGATCGTCTCCGGCGGGAGCCAGCTCAGGAAGTCCTGCGCTTTCGTGGCGAACTCGGCCAGCTTCCGGCGAGCTTCGCGCAGCTCCGGTGAGAGACGAGGATCATCGGGCTCCTCGATACCCAGCGCGTAGACGGTGACGCGAGTCTTGCGGCTCCCCGCGTTGACGGTGAAGAAGGTCGTGGGCGCATCGGCGACTCCCTCGAGCGGAAAGTCCGCATCGCCCGCCAGGAGGCCGGCAGCAGCTGCCTCCTGCAGCAGGATCTGGAGCCCCTCTTCGCTGATGCGGCTCTGCAGGAGGTTCGGGAGCACTGGCGGCGGGTAGATCATGATCTGCGGACCGAGCGTGACGATCGTCCCATCTCCGTACACGGAGAACTGTGGCAGTTCGTTGAGGAGTCGGAAGGGCGGAATCAGCCCACCGCTCGTCTCGATGCGCAAGACGAGGTCGTGCGGTCCCGTGGGATGGGGAATCGGGGTCGCAGTCGCTGGCATCGTGCCTCCCGTCGTACAGGCTCCGAGGACAAGGCTCGAGAGGAGCAGCAGGAGGATGCATCGACCAGCGGAGCAGTACCGCGATGCTCGCTTGCCCATCGGATGAGTGGCCTCCTGTCCGGGTGTCTTTCCAACTCACAACGAAGACGTCGTGCCCGGACAGGAGGTTCCAGTCGTGTGTCACTCCGCAGCCACGAGCATCGCCCGGTGAGCGGGACGGCCGGTCGTGTCCGCCGGTTGATACGTCGAGAATGCTCTGGCTACCTGACTGAGCGTTGCCGACTGAGTATCGATGAGGCCTGCCAAACGCCCGACTTCGCGTGCGACTTCGGCGAGGATATCGCTGTCGGCTGCCAGTTGTGCAGTCCGCTCCGCACTGGCACGGAGGTGCGCTTCCAATTCGCGCCACTGCTCGTGCACCGAACGCATCGTGGCCTCGAGCTCCTCGGCAGCGGCAGCGTGCTCACGCGTGACGGTCGAGACCGATTCGAGCAACCGGTTGACCCGCTCTGTCGATTCCCGGACGAATTGTCCTTCGCGATCGATCGCGGCGATCGCTTCCCCGAGCGAGCGCACCCTGGTCACGATCGCGCTGAGCGCTCGTTCAGCGTCGCCAGCGAGCTGCGTACCCTGCTCGGCACGCTGGGCACTCTCGCGGGCGGTTTCAGCCGCTTCGGCGATCGATCCAGTGATCGTGGCGACGAGCGAGAGGATCTCGGTGGTAGCGTGCTTGGCGCGTTCGGCCAGTTTGCGCACTTCCTCCGCCACGACAGCGAAGCCTTTGCCAGCCTCGCCAGCTCGTGCGGCTTCGATCGCCGCGTTGAGCGCGAGCAGGTTCGTCTGCTCGGCGATCTCTTCGATCGCGCGACCCATCGTGCCCACTTGTCCGGCCAGTTCGGTGAGCCGCTCCCCTTGTTCGGCCAGCTGACGTATGCCGACAGCCAGTGTACGGAGCTCGTGCAACGTTGCGGTGACGACCCGGGTACCCTCCTCGGCGGTGGTGAGCGCATCCCTTCCTTCGGTCGCACCGTCGTCCGCTCGCCGTACGATCGCCTCGATCCGACCGGCGAGCTCCCGCATCGCCTCCTGCAGGGTTCGGGTAACTGCGTCCTGCTGTCCAGCGCCTTGGGCGATGGCCATTCCGGCTTGATCGATCTGCGCATGGGCTGCCGCGACGCGGTCGATCAGGTGCTGGTCCTGACTGGCGGTGTGGGCGAGCATCCGCGTCGCCTCGGCCACTCGTTCGGTGATCCGCGTGAGGTCGTCACTCGTCCGGGCGAGCGACTGGCCCAAGGTGACAGCGTTCTGGCAGCTGGCGGTGAGGCTGTTGACTGCTGCGGCGACCCGACGTCGGAGTTCTGCGTGCTGGTCGGTCAGGTCTTCGCGCATGTCGTGGACTGGTATCGCGTCGAGGTCGAGGCCGATCGTCTGGAGGTAGTCGAGGAAGAAGGCCTCGGTCACGGCCTGGAGATCGTAGTTGAAGACAGTGAACAGGGCACGTTCAGCCCGTCCCCGTAGCCCTGGTCGGAAACGGAATGCCTTGCGCAGCTCGTCGCGGACCAGGTCACAGTACAGCGCATAGCTCCCGAGGTACCACTTGAGGGGGAGGTCGATGCGATTGTGGAGTGCACCGATCTGGATGCGCATGGCGTAGTAGTCCGGGCCGAAATCGCCGCCACGGGCAGCTTCTTCGAAGATGGAGCGGAAGTAGGCTACCTGTGTCCGCTCGAGCCCTCGACGGAGCTCCTCGAGACCGATCCCCTTCTTGCGGGCGTAGCGCTCGAAGAACCGCCGGGTCTCCGAGAAACCGAACTGGTGGTCGTAAAAGCGGCGTGCGATCCGGTCAGCGACACGGTCGGCCCAGGGGGCGAGGCGAGCGAGTATCGCGATGTCCTGGGGGGTTAACTGGAGGAACATGCGCCGCAACGCAAGGTTGTCGTGCGTGATCCGGAGCGTGCGCGTGAGGTTGCGCCCCGCTTCGATCCAGCGCTCTCGGTAACCGCTGTGCATTTCGCCCTGCACCGTTCCACTCCTTTCCCTTCGATGCGATCGGCACCTGGCTGCGGAGAGCAGATAGCCGAGGTCTCCTAAACCAGCGAGTGGTAGGTACTAGGCCGCCATCGTTTCCGCTGCGCAGTGGTAGACTCTGCAGGAAAGCGGCGTGCTGGAATGCCGCAGCGAGACTGGCATCGTGTGTGCTCGGCTGTCGAGAACTGGAGAGCAGAATGCAAGATTCACGGTTCCTCCAGGCCTGCCGGCTTCGGCCGACCGACAGGACGCCGGTGTGGCTGATGCGGCAAGCTGGCCGGTATCTCCCAGAGTACCGGGCGCTCCGCGAGCGGTACAGCTTGCTCGACTTGTGTCGACAGCCGGAGCTGGCGGCCGAAGTGACCCTGCAGCCGCTTCGCCGGTTTCCCCTCGATGCAGCGATCATTTTTTCCGACATCCTTTGGCCACTCGGAGCACTGGGTATACGCGTCTCGTTCGCGCCAGGCGATGGGCCGGTCATCGCTGAACCGCTGCGCACGCCGCGCGAGATCGAACGCTTGCCGGCCGAACCGGACGAAGCAGTTTTCGAGGCGACTGGCGGGGCGATCCGCCTCGTCCGGCGCGAGCTTCCGTCCAGTGTGGCGGTCATCGGCTTCGCGGGGGCACCGTTCACCCTGGCGAGTTATCTGATCGAGGGAGGAAGTTCCCGCACCTATCTCGCAACCAAACGCTTTCTCCTCGAGCAGCGTTCCGCCTGGGAGCGACTCCTCGACCGCCTGGCCGAGCTGACCGAGCGGTACCTAGCGATACAGGTGGCCGCCGGTGCGGATGCCGTCCAGCTCTTCGACAGTTGGGCCGGTGCGCTGCCGCCCGACCTCTACCGCGAGGCGGTCCTCCCCTGGACGCGTCGGATCGTCCACGCCGTGCAGGCACTCGGTGTGCCGGTCATCGTGTTCAGTACGGGGACAGCCGGCTTCCTGGATGTCGTGGCCGAGACGGATGCTGACGTCATCGGGGTCGACTGGCGGATCGACCTCGATCGTGCCTGGCAGCTGATCGGAACACGAGCGATCCAGGGGAATCTCGATCCTGCCTGGCTACTGGCGCCGCGCGAGGACTTGCGCGTTGCAGTACGGCGGGTTCTAGAGCGTGCTGGCAGGCGTCCTGGGCATATCTTCAATCTGGGTCATGGCGTCCTCCCGGACACGCCGCCGGACGCGGTTGCCACGCTCGTCGCGGAAGTGCATGCCTGGTCGACCCTGCGCACGGTGGAGTGAAGAGCGCAGGAGGAAGGGAGATGTCGATGGTTCCGGAGCGTGTCGCGGTGCTGCTGATGGCCTACGGCGGGCCCAACAGTCTCGACGATTTGCCCGCCTATCTCGCGGATGTTCGCCATGGTCGCCCCTACTCGGCAGAACTTCTGGCCGACTTGACCGAACGGTATCGGATGATCGGCGGTCGCTCGCCGATCCTGGAACTGACTCGTGCTCAGGCGGAGGGTGTCCAGCAGGTACTCGAGTCGGTCCAGTCCGAGGACGGCGTCCGGTACCGTGTCTACGTGGGCATGCGGCACTGGCATCCCTACATCCGCGAGGTCGTGCCGGAGATCCTTCGGGATGGTGCGGATCGCCTGGTCGCGGTGGTGATGGCGCCGCACTACTCGCGGATGAGCGTCGGTGCCTACCTGGCTCGCCTGGACGAAGCCCTCCGCGAGCACGGAGCCACGCTGCCGGTCCATGCCGTCGAGAGCTGGAAGGACGAGCCCGATTTCATCGCGGCCTGGGTCGAGCGGATCGAGGCAGCGCTCGCCGCGGTACCGGCAGGCGAGCGTGACTCGGTGGTCCTGCTCTTCACCGCGCACAGCCTACCGACGCGTATCCTCGAGTGGGGCGATCCGTACGAGGAGGAAATTCTCACCTCGGTCCGGTTGGTCGCGCAACAGTTTCCGAACCATCACTGGCGGTTCGCGTTCCAGAGTCAGGGAGCGAGCGAGGAGCCGTGGCTCGGGCCGACGGTCGAGGAGACGCTCGATGCCCTGGCGGCCGAAGGAGTGCGGCGCGTCCTGCTCGTGCCGATCGGTTTCGTCTGTGACCACGTCGAAGTGCTGTACGACGTCGATATCGCACACCAGCAGTATGCGGCCGAGCGGGGTATCGTTTTGGAACGTCCAGCCATGTTGAACGACCATCCGCTCCTGTGCCGGGCGATCGCGACTGCTGTACGACGGACACTCCAGCAGGCGCGGAGTGTCACCGGTTGAGGCGATGGCTGCGCAGATCGTCGTCGTTGGCGGTGGGATCACCGGCTTGGCAGCCTGCTGGAGGCTGGAACGCCAGTACCCGGGTGTGTCGATCACGCTCGTGGAGGCGAGCGAACGACTCGGTGGTTGGATCCGGAGTGAACGCTGGAACGGCGTGCTGATCGAGCATGGCCCCGATTCCTGGGTCGCGTCGAAAGCAGCTGCGACCGAGTTAGCTCGCGCACTGGGACTCGAGCCAGAACTGGTCGGGTTGCGTGCTGACCGAGCGGGGACGGGTATCGTCCTTGGTGGGCGTATCCTGCCGTTGCCGGAGGGGCTCTCGCTGCTCGTCCCGACCCGTCTGTGGCCGATCCTGACGAGCCCGTTGCTGTCCGTTCCGGGGAAGATCCGGCTCCTCGGTGAGCTGTTCGTGCCCGCTCGTTGTCACTGCGACGACGAGTCGCTAGCGGCATTCGTCCGGCGGCGATTCGGGCGCGAATTCTACGAGCGTCTGGCCGAGCCGCTGCTCGCTGGTATCTATGCTGGCGATGCCGAGCAGCTCAGCCTTCTCGCGACCTATCCGCAGTTCCGGCAGCTCGAGTGCCAGTTCGGGAGCCTGCTACGGGCGCTCTGGCGCCGGCACCATCCCGCCCGCTCGTTGCGGAGCGGAGTCACCTCGCCGTTCTTGACGCTGTGGGACGGGATGCAGCGGCTCGTCGACCGGCTCGCTCTGTCTCTCCAGCGGACGGCCGTACTGGTCGGTGTTCCGGCCATATCGCTGGAACCGACACGGCCGCATGGCTATCGCGTGGTACTGAGCGATGGAGCGGTGCTGGAAGCAGACGGCGTCGTGATCGCCACACCGGCGGCCAGCGCGGTGAGGTTGCTCCAACCAGTGCTCGCTGACGAGGCAGCGTGGTTGCACACGCTCCCGTACGCATCCAGCGCGGCGGTCACGTTCGTGTATCGCGACGCAGATCTCGAGCCGATCGCCCGTGGACGAGGCTTTCTCGTACCAGCGCGCGAATCTCGTGCGATCTCGGCCGTGACCTGGGTGACCAACAAGTTCCCGGCACGTGCCCCCGAAGGGCTGTCTGTGGCACGGGTCTTCTTCCGGGGAGCGGGGACGAGGCAGTGCGGCGAAGGCCCCTCGGAGCGACTGGTCGCGCTGGCGCTGCAGGAATTGCGGAGTCTGGTCGGGCTCCGGGCCGATCCGCTCCATGCCGTCGTCTCCCGCCACGACCGAGCCATGCCGCAGTATCCGGTGGGACATCGCGATCGGACGGAGCGACTGCGACTGGCACTGCGCCGGTGGCGAGGGCTCGCGGTGGCGGGTGCTGCCTTCGACGGCGTGGGTGTTCCCGACTGTATCGCCAGTGGTTGGCGTGCTGCGGATACCGTGCTGGAGACCCTCGGTCTTAGCCCAGGCGAGTCGAGCGGGCTAGACGCCGACCCAGCTGCGTAACCGCTCCAGGAGCGACGGTGAGGCGTGCAAGACAGGGAGGTCAGGCTCCGGTGGGGGTACATCCTCGCCACGCACGATCGCGTGGGCGGCCCAGTGGAGACGCTCGGCCAGCTCACTGCTGACGAGATCGCGAACGCGTTCGAAGGCAGCACGCAACCGCGGTGCTCGCCAGTCGGCTCGGTGCGCGTCGCTCGCGAGAACGCTCACGGCTGCAGCACGGAGCAAGTGCGCAGCAGTGCGCTGCGCTGCCGGGCCGTTTTGCCCGAAAAGCGAGTCGGCGTTGACCTGAATGAGCGCTCCAGCTGCGATGGCCTCGAGGATACGCTCCGGTTCCTGTTGGATCGGCGTATACCGCTCGACGTGAGCCAGGATCGGACGATACCCGAGCGCGCGGATCGTACGGAGCTGCTCGGCGAGGTCTTCTGGCCAGACTGTCCAGTCGGGTAGTTCGACGAGGATCCAGCCAGTGTCGCCGATCGGGAGTGCCTCGCCCGCGAGCAGCCGTTCGGGGAGATCCGGGAGAAGTTGCTCCTCCATGCCGAGTTCCAGCGTCACGGGAATCGCCTCGCGGTGCGACGCCTCCCGCACAAGCTCGGCCGCCTGGCGTGCCATCGCTGCCGTGCATCGCCGGGCATGGGGCGTCGCGACGAGCACGCCTGTCCCGTCCTCAGCGGCGACACGCAGCATCGCCAGCGATTCAGCCAGGTCCCGCGCACCGTCGTCGACACCTGGTAGGACATGAGTGTGAAGGTCGACGCGGATCGTCCGTTCTTGGAGTTCCACCGTTTCTCCTCCTTTCCTCCCCATTCTACTTCGGCCAGCCGGTCAGTTTATGGTGAAGAGATGACGGCGAGGGTTTTCGACGGAGAACAGCGCATGAGTGAGAACGCACCGGGGCGTGGCCTCGCTCGGGGACACGCTTGCGGCGGAGCGCTCCGTCCGGGGGGGCGAGGCGACTGCGAACCAATCTGGGCGCCGGGTTCAGAAGGCCTGTGGTGTCGCGGGGCTGTCGAAGGAGGGTGGTCGACGGCCGATGTGGCCTTGGACCAGTCATCGTGACCTCTCGCGGGAGCGCTGGTGGGGCCACTTCGCCCCACAACGCGGTACGGTGCGCGACTTCTGAGCCGATCACAGGGTGCAGAGTTCGCTTGTCAGCACGCTGCCGAGGGTGTTGAATTAGTTGTGAGCGGTCGTTCCGACTCGTCGGAGGAGGCAAAGGCGCGCGATGCCGAACCTGGGTTGGCAAGAACTCCTGATCATTCTCTTCATCGTCGTCATCATCTTCGGCGCGAGCAAGCTGCCGGAAATCGGCCGTGGGCTCGGGCAGAGTATCCGTGAATTCCGGCAGGCCGCTCGTGAAGCACAGGAGACGCAGCAGGCGGAGCAGGCGCAGACCAATCTGCCGGACAAGACAGCCTGAGTTTCACTGTGGCTATCGCTCCCTCGCAGGCAGCGTTCTCGCGTGGCAGGACTCCTCGGCCAAAAAGGGGTGAACGCAGACAGGCTCCTCTCCTGAGAGGAGCCTCATTGGTGTTTTCTTGGTCGATGAGCGAATAGGGCGGGGATGATGCAGCTGCTTTGGGTCGCGCTCGGTGGCGCGCTCGGGGCGACGCTCCGGTATCTCGTGACAGCCTGGGTGCAGCAGCGTGTCGACTTCTTCCCCTGGGGTACACTTGTCGTCAATCTGCTCGGTAGCTTTCTGATCGGTATGGTGCTCGAGCTGACCGTGCGTGGTTTCCTTTCTAGTCAAGCGCGTCTTTTTCTCGCGGTCGGTTTGCTCGGTGGCTTTACGACCTTCTCTTCGCTCAGCTGGGAAACGCTCGCGTTGGTCGAGGACGGTGATGTCCTGCCAGCGCTCGCTTATGCCGGCGGATCGCTCGTCGCGGGGATCGTCCTCGCGTGGTTCGGCAGCGTGGTAGCTCGGTGGCTTTGGTCGTTGTGAGGAGACGAGCATGCGCTTGGCCGGAGCAGCGAAATGGCTGCGTATCTACGTGGGCGAACGTGATCACTGGCACGGAAAGCCGCTCTACGTAGCGATTTTGGACCTCCTTCGTCACGAAGGTATCGCTGGGGCGACGGTCTTGCGAGGTATCGCTGGCTATGGTGCGAGCGGCTCGCTCCATACCACACGCATCGTTCAGCTGTCGATCGACCTGCCCGTGGTGATCGAGGTCATCGACAGTGCCGAGCGCATCGCCGCGGTGTTGCCGAAGATCGACGGAATGGTCAGCGAGGGACTGATCATTCTGGCTGACTGCGACGTTGTCGCCTATCGGACGCGTCGATCCGGTGAGCAGCGTGGTATGGCAGACGAGTGACCGCGGTTTCTCGTTTCCTGAGCGTATGCGACAATTGGACTGCGTCGGGCCTCCGGCAAGAGATGGCGAGCGACAGGAGGCAGAGGCGCGTGGCGGACGAAGTCCAGCGGCTTTTGCACTATCTGGCTGAGCATTATACGGGCCGCGAGGAAGCCAAGGATCTCGAGCGGAGCTCGGCGGGTCTGGAAGAGCATGAGATCGCCGTCGAGCAACGGCGTGTGATGCGTCGCGAGCATCAGCTCGCTGACAAGCTCGCACGCGCGTTCGAGCGTGGCCTGCGGCGGGCGTACGAGGCATCTCGGGCTGGCGGGAACGCGATCACACTGGACGATCGCAAGCGCGACGAGAACGAGATGGCCGAAGCGTTGATCCATTTTCTCGTTGGGCCAGGCTTGGCGAAGTCGATCTCCCGCGAAACGGAACCGATGCATTACCAGTACATCATTTCGATCGATTGGGATGCCCTGGCACGGGTTGCGCGCGACGCGCAGGTCGATCTCGCTGCGCTCCTCGAGGATCGCTGATGATGGCGGAACCGGAGATGCAGCGACCTGGGGCGTTGACCGACGCGGAACGTCTCGAGCGAGCCATGCATGCCGTGGGTGTCCGCTTTCGTCGCCCGCGCCTTCTGCAGCAGGCATTGACGCATCTTTCCTATATCTACGAACGCAGTCGCAGTGTCCAGACCGCGATCGCTGAGTCGAACGAACGACTGGAGTTCCTCGGCGATGCCGTCCTCGAGTTGTTGGTGAGCGAGTTTCTCTATCGACGCTTCCCCAGCGCGAGCGAAGGAGAGTTGACAGCCTATCGGGCAGCGCTCGTTCGGACGCCGACGCTGGCACGTTGGGGGCAGCGCCTCGGGCTCGCTGAGTTCCTCTACTTGGGGCGCGGTGAGCAGCCGCGACCGGATCGGCCGGTGCGCGAACGGATCCTGGCTGGTGCTTTCGAGGCGATCCTGGCAGCCATCTATCTCGACCGCGGCCTGCGAGCGGCACGGTCGTTCTTGCAGCGTCTCCTCGAGGAAGAGGCGGAAAACCTGATCGCGCTCGGGCAGAACGAGAACTACAAAGGCCGCTTGCAAGAGCTGACGCAGGAGCGTTTGCATGTGACGCCGGTATACCGCACCATTGCAGTGACGGGGCCGGCGCACCAGCGTACGTTCACGGCCGAGGTGTTGGTCGGCGAGCGTGTGCTGGGGGTCGGGCATGGCCCGAGCAAGCGTGCCGCCGAGCAGGAAGCAGCTCGTCGGGCCCTGGAAAGGCTGCGGGCGGAGGGGGTCGGCTGAGCGTATGGGTGGGCTCTACGACCAGTTGACGATCTTCGGGGGGAATTCGAACCCGGAACTGACGCGCGCGATCTGCGCCTACATCGATATCCCACCAGGTCGCATCGAGGTCTTCAAGTTCAGTAACGAGAATATTTTCGTTCGCATCGGCGAGAGTGTGCGGGAGAACGACGTCTTCGTCATCCAGTCGTTCTCGAGCCCAGTGAACGAGAGCATCATGGAACTCCTCATCATCATCGATGCGCTGAAACGCGCCTCTGCCGGGCGCATCACGGCGGTCATTCCCTACTATGCGTACGGGCGGACCGACAAGAAGGATCAGCCACGGGTACCGATCACAGCGCGGCTCATCGCCGACATGATCACCGTGGCGGGTGCCGACCGGATCCTGACCGTCGATTTGCACGCTGGCCAGATCCAGGGGTTTTTCAATATCCCGGTCGACGAGATGACGGCCTTGCCGATCCTGGCGCGCTACTTTCAGGAGAAGCGCCTGGAGAATCCAGTCGTCGTCTCGCCGGATCTCGGTAGCACGAAGCGCGCTCGCAATTTTGCCGAGGAGCTCAATGCGCCGCTCGCGATCATCGAGAAGCGGCGGCTGGGGAACGACGATCGGACGGAAGTGCTCAACCTGATCGGTTCGGTCGACGATGCACAGGTCATCCTGATCGATGACGAAATCGACACCGCTGGATCGATTACCCAGGCTGCCGAGCTCTGCATCGCGCGGGGAGCACGGGAGGTCTATGCGGCGTGTACTCATCCGGTGTTGAGCGGTCCAGCGGTCGAGCGACTGGCGCTGAGTCCTCTCAAAGAGGTCGTGGTCACCGATACCATTCCGCTCCCACCGCACAAGCGGCTGGACAAGATTACGGTCCTCTCTGTCGCACCCTTGCTGGGCGAGTCGATCCAGCGGATCCACACCGGTGCCAGCGTGAGCCTGGCCTATCGGAGTGCCGGGCGGCTCCCGTTGCGCTGAATGGGGCCCTGGATGGCACCGAGGAACGCGACGTGACAGGCTGTGCTACCGGCGACTTCCTGTGGGGTGCCGTAGGGTGGGCTGCTCCGCTGAAGGCGACGCCCGCATTTTGGGCGTGGGCACGTCGAACGAGTCGCCCAGCTTGACGATCCGTGCTACCCCGTGGAACGCTTCACGCGCTCGATCGGGAGTCCCGTGGCAGGGATGTCGACCGATGTCCTATCCGTCGTTCCGCTCCCGTCGTCGCCAGCCGCTCAGCTCGCTCGTCGCGGGCTTCGTCGTCTTCCTCGTCGTCGCTGGCGGTCTCGTCGCGCTCGCTGTCCGGTACGGTCTCCCGTCCACGAGCAATGACCACGGTGGTGTGACTGCGACGGCTTCGCCCAGTAGCGAGTCGGTTCGCCCAGGAGCGCGAACGGCCCGCGAAGCAGCGGAGCGCTTCGTGCAGGCGTGGGAGCGCGGTGACTACCGGGCGATGTACGCATTGCTCTCGAGCGCAGCGCGCGAACGGATCGACGAACGTTCGTTCGTCGCTCGGTACGAAGGGATCGCCGGGGAGATGGGGCAGTTGTCGATCCGGATCACGCTCGGCGAACCGCTTCCCGGTACCCTCCGTTTCCCCATCCACGTCGTGCGCGAAAGCTCGCGGGTCGGTACGCTCGAGGAGGAGAACGCGATTCCGATCGTCCGTGAGGGCGATGGCTATTGGGTCGACTGGACGCCGTCGCTCATCGTCGCCGATCTCGGCGACGGTCGGCTGCAGTGGATCCCGACCGTACCGCAGCGTGGTCGTATCCTCGACTGGAAGGGGCGGCCGCTCGCCGAACTGGGGCTGGTTAACAAGGTCGGGGTGGTTCCGGGCCAGATCCAGGACGAACAGCAGCTGCTCGAGCGCTTGAGCCAGCTGCTGAACCTTCCGCAAGAGACGATCCGGCAGCGGTACGCGCACGGGCAATCGGACTGGTTCATGCCCATCGCCACGTTGCCTGACCCGATCGATCCGGCGTTGCTCGAGCAGCTGGCGGGGGTTCCGGGTGTCGTCGTCCGGCAGTGGCCAGAGCGAGTGTATCCGTTAGGACCGGCGGCGGCGCACGTGACCGGGTATCTCTCGGAGGTGTCCGCGGACGAGTTACCGGAACTTGCTCGCGAGGGATACGAGACGGGCGATCGGATCGGCCGCACCGGTATCGAGGCCTGGGCGGAGCAGTTCCTGCGCGGGCGGCGTGGAGGGCGGCTGGTCATCGTCGGCCCGGATGGACGTGAGCGTCGGGTTCTCGCCGAGGTTCCGGCGGAGCCGGCTGCCGATGTCGTGACGACGATCGACGCTGATCTCCAGCGTGCGGCATTCGAGGCGCTCGGCGATCGGGTCGGCAGCGTGGTCGCGATCGACCCGCGGAGCGGGGCCGTTCGCGCGCTTGTCAGCAGCCCGAGCTTCGATCCGAACCGGTTCATTCTCGGTCTTCGGTCGGAAGAGTGGCAGGCGCTGAACGACGAAGAGCGCCGGCCGCTCCTCGACCGTGCCACCCAGGTCAGCTATCCCACGGGGTCGACGTTCAAGGTCGTGACGATGGCGGCTGGGATGGAATATCTGGGGCTGGATGCGCAGAGCGCCTTCGATTGTCCGCCGACGTTCACCTTACCGGGAAGTCCGGTGGTCTGGCGGGACTGGAACCCGCAGGGGCAAGGACGGCTGAGTCTGCACAACGCACTGGTGCAGTCGTGCAATACCGTGTTCTTCCAAATCGGTGCGCAGCTCGACGAACGCGATCCGAATCTCCTCCCGCAAATGGCGCGGGGGTTCGGGTTCGGTTCGGAAACTGGGCTTCCGGAAGTACCGGAGTCACCGGGTCTGGTTCCCGATCCGAACTGGAAGCTCCGGGAGCGTGGCGACTATTGGGCCCGGGGTGACGCGGTCAACCTCTCGATCGGGCAAGGGTTCTTTCTCGCGACACCGCTCCAGCTCGCTGACGCCTACGCAGCTGTGGCGAACGGTGGGACACTCTGGCGGCCGTACCTGGTCGATCGTGTGGTGGCGATCGATGGCACCGAGCGTGTGCGGTCTGAGCCGCGCCAGCGAGGTACGCTTCCCGTCTCCGCCGAGCACATCGCGGCGATCCGGGCTGCATTGCGTGACGTGGTAGCACGGCCGAACGGAACAGCCTACCCTGCCTTCCAGGGCTTCGCGCTCCCGGTGGCTGGGAAGACCGGTACGGCCGAATCAGGGCAGGAGACGCCACACGCCTGGTTCGTGGCGATCGCACCAGCTGACGACCCACAGCTCGTCCTGGTCGTGATGGTCGAGCACGGTGGTGAGGGGTCGCGCGTCGCGGCACCGATCGCGCGACAGATTCTCGAGGCAGCGGTGCGTGTTGGCTTCTTCGGCTGATACCGGAGCTACCCAACCAGGCTCGTTCCTGGAGGAACCACCTCGGGCTCATCCCGATCGATCAGTGGCGCTTTGCCGAGGGGGTGGAGAACCAGCGCGGCGACACGCATTCCAGCGAGCGCTGTTGCCGGGATCGATTGGCCTGGAAAGACGCTGTCACCGACCAGATACAGTCCGGTCGCGATCTCGGTCGGCCAGGAGACGAGTGGGTGACGCTGTGGGAAGCCACCGACCCAGCCCCAGGGGCGGCGGACGAAGCGCTGGATGGCGAGTGGGCTACCCGGCAACACCCAACGGACGGCTCTCGGAAACCACTCGAGTCCAGCGGCGACAGTTGCGATGATGCGATCTGTGTACGCGGCGATCGCAGCCTCGTAGGCAGACGGATCCGTGGTCGCGAGCTGCCACCAGTACTCGGGGCGCGTGTGGGTGCTCAGCGTCGCCGACCGGCGCCCGGTCGGTGCTCGAGAGCTGTCCCACTCTGGGCTGAGCGAGAGAAAGACGGAACGCCCTTCACCGAGCGATCCTGACCCGATGACCTGGTGATGAGTCGGGATGCCCGCTGGTATCGCGCTCGCATCGAGGCTCGCGTAGAGCAGGAAGGCGCTCCAGCCGCGCGGCGGTCGAGCGATACGACGGTGAAACCAGTTCGGCGCCTCCGGCCAGAGTCGACCGAGTGTCCAGGGAGTGAGGTTCGCGATCACGATGTCGGCTTCAACCTGAAGATCCCGATTGGTGCGCACGGACCAGCGACTGCCCTGTTGGGCGATCGCCACGACTTCCTGCCGGAGCAGGACAGTCCCACCGTATCGCTGCACGGCTTCCGCGAGCAGCCGGGCGACGGTGCCGGTACCGCCGGCCAGTTCCACCACCCCCTGCCTGGGAAGGTCGAGCGCCGCCGCGCCGTACAACGCGTAGACGGCGTCGGCAGTCGCTTGTGCGGCGATGAGGAGCTGCGCATCGATGAAACGCCGGAAGACCGGATCGGCTGGGAGATGGGCGGAGAGTGGACGCGCGAGATCCAAGGCGAGCGAGGGTGAGGGACGGGCCGACGCCAACCAGCCGACAGTTGCGGCTGCGAGACTGCGCAACGTGGCAAGACGGCGTGGGTGCAGTTCCGGGAGGCGGAAGGCGAAGTCCCACAGGAGGTCAGCAGTCCGCTCTTGCCAGCACCAAAATCGCTGACTACCTGGAAAGACTGCCTCGTAGATGGCATGGCGTTGTTCGCTACCGAAGCGAGGAACCTGCAAGCCTTCGTCGAGGAGATGGACGACCATCGCTGGTTCGATCGGTCTGCCCGGCCAGCGCTCGATACCGGCAGCGCGTGCGACGAGCTGGAGGGCGCCTCCGGGGGCGAGTCCAGCGACCAGAGTCGCGCCAGCGTCGAACCAGTGTCCGCGGTGGCGAAAGGTCGCTGCGCAACCTCCGGGATAGACATGGGCGTCAAGGACGGTCACCGGGAGCCCGGCACGGGCGAGCACGGCAGCAGCGGTCAGCCCGCCGATCCCGGCACCGATCACGACGACGCTCGGGCGCGAACTCCTGGGCATCACGTATCCCCGTCATCCGATCGCCCGAGCACGAGCCGGAACCACGCGAGAGCGCGGTGACGAGCAGTCGCATAGTCGACGATCGGAGCCGGGTAATCCTGACCGATCACGCAGCGGGCTGCTTGCTGGACGAGGGGTGGCATGCGCCACGGAGCGTAGAGGTAGTCGGTCGGGATATCGGCCAGCTCCGGAACCCAGCGACGGACCCACGTCCCCTCTGGGTCGTAGCGTTGTCCTTGCACGACAGGATTGAAGATGCGGAAGTACGGCGCAGCATCGGTTCCGGTACCGGCTGACCATTGCCAGCCGCCGGCGTTCGCAGCCAGGTCTCCGTCGAGAAGTTGCTGGCGAAAGAAGCGTTCCCCTCGTCGCCAGTCGATGAGCAGGAGCTTCGTGAGGAAGTTGGCGACGATCATCCGTGCCCGGTTACTGATCCAGCCCTCGGTCACCAGCTGGCGCATCGCGGCATCGACGACCGGATAGCCGGTCTCTCCCTGCTGCCAAGCAGCGAGGTGCCGCAAATCACCTGGCCAGGGTCTGTTTTGGAATGCGGGATGCATACTGGTGCGAGCGAACTCGGGATGGAGGGCGAGCAAATGGTAATAAAACTCGCGCCACAGTAACTCCCCGACCCACGCCTGGGCACCCTGAGCTGCCTCAGGAACGCTGCGCGCGTGCGCTGCGCGGCAGTAGGCTTCGCGGACGCTGAGTAGGCCGAAGCGAAAATAGGGCGACAGCTGGGAACTCCCGCTCCCATCGAGCAGATTGCGGCTTTCGTGATAGCGAGCGATACCCTCAGAGAGGAAGCGAGCGAGTCGCTGGCGTGCCGCCGCTTCGCTCGCTTCGAACCGGGTTGCTTCCGCCGTTTCCGTGAGCGACAACTTCCCGGCGATCTCCGCCGGAGGAGGCGGGAGGACCGGCGGAGCTGGAAGGAGGTCTTCACAGCTGGGCTGGGGCAGTGCACGCCAGGCACGGACGAACTGGGTATAGATGCGGTATGCGGTGCCGTGTGGTGTCCGCACTGAACCGAGGGGCCGGATCGTCGAACCGGGAACGAGCAGGAGCGGGCAACGCAGACCGACCGAGCGGTCGCGGCGCTGCGCATAGGGTGTCGCGTCCTCTTCGGCGACGACTGTGGCCCGGAGTGCACGCGCGAGCTCCGGCACCACCGTGACCGGGTCACCGCGGACAACCGTGAGCGCGCTGCCGCGCCGCTGTAACTCCGCATCGAGCGACCGAAGCGCAGCGAGCAGGAAGGCGTTCCGGCGCGGACTCCTCGCAGGCCCTTCGAGCAGGTGCGGGTCGAGGACGAACAGGGGTAACAGTCGTTCCGCTCGAGCGAGGGCTGCGTGCAGCGCCTGGTTGTCGTACAGACGGAGGTCGCGCCGTATCCACCAGATCGCTGTCACCATCGGCAGTTTTCCGCTCGCTCGTTCGCCGGGGACACGCTCCTCGAGTCGATACGGAGGGACAGCTGAGCGAGGTGATGCCGGGTTCGCCGATCCCCTTTCGCCCAGCGATCCTCTCGTTCAGTAATGGATACTCACGACCGACCCGATATCCAGGAAGTTCCAGAACCACTCGGCGTCGCTGTTGAGCAGCCCGACGCAGCCGTTCGAGGTGAAGCCGCCGAACTGCGACGGCGGTGTCCAGTAGTTCCCGTGGATGGCGTACCCACCGGACTTGAAGTACTGCGTGAACTGAACGTTCGTTAAGTAATAATACCCGGGCGAGCCGGGTGGTATGCCCACCGTTGCAGCATCCATCGTCTCGTTGCGGACGCGGTAGAAGATCTGGTACACGCCGGTTGGCGTCTTGCCGTCGCGCCCGGCCGTGATGATGGCGACATAGACCGGGCGGTCACCGTCGTAGGCGACCGCGTAGAAGGAGCGCAAGCTCACGTCGACCCAGTGGCCACCGAAGCGCTGCGGCGGGAGGTCAGGAACCAGCGGCTCGACCATGGCGGCAGCGACGTACCGGCTCTCGCCCAGCTCGTACCAAATCGGGTTGCCGTCCACTGGGTCACCGACCGTGAGGCCGCGGATCGGCACCGGGTGCCGGGCATAGGTCCAGGCGATGACCGAAGCGGCGTTGCTGGGTGCACTCCGGATCGCCAGCGTCGAGGCAGTGACCCTGCCGAAGACGGCACCGTCGTCGGTCGAGACCGCACGGGACCAGCGGTAGTCCAGGAGCTGCGGTGGAACCTCGATCGCCTCGGGGCGCTTCGGGACGGGACTCGTATCGACGCCACGCGCCTGGGCGTACTGCACGCCCAAGCGACCCAGCAAGACTTCGAACGGCGTCCCCTTATTCTCCGGGTGGTACTCGAAGCGCGCCCGCTCGAAATACTGCACCGTGTAGTACTCACCAGTATCCGGATTCCACTCGGTGAATTCCTCCGAGATCGGGTAGCCGAAGGTAGAGAGTCCGCCGTTCGCCTCCCAGTAGGCCTTGAAGCCGTACGCCAGCGTGTGGCCGGTCTCGGGGAAGAAGCGCCGGTTGGGATCGTTGTTCGCCACGTTCGGATCGATCCGAAGCGGACGGAAGGCCGCTTCGTTGCGGCGCCCCTCGGTGATCCAATTGCCGAGCAGTGTGGCCAGGACGGTGTACCGCGTCCCCTGGTTTTCCGGATGGTATTCGAAGCGGGCCCGCTCGAAGTACTGCACCACCATGCCGTCCTGCGTGAACGGCTCGGTGATCGGATAGCCGAACGTCATGAGCCCGCCGTTACTGATCCAAGCCCAGAGAAAATCGCCGCTCAGGTGGTGCCCAGTTTGAGGAAAGTACAGCACTAACCCGTGCCAGTTCGCTGCATGGGTGATCTTGGTGACCGGGGCGAGCGAAACGGTCAGCAGAACGAGCGTGAGGACGATGCCGAGAGGCAGCTGGAAACGACGAGGCATCCACGACCCCTTCCCTACCCTGCAGTCCGTCGCCACCAGTCAGTGGCGACCTCCTCATAAGAGTCTAACGCACGACCGTTGGGATCGGTTCCACACTGGTCAGGAAGGGAGTGTGAACTCCCGGAGTTGGGCAGCGTAGCGATCGGTCGTCCACTGGACGATGCCGAGGTTCGGACTGAACCAGAGCGTACTGTCGAGATACGAGAGGACGAGGGTGGGTGGGTCGCTCGTCTCGAACGTGAGACGCCAGGCAGGAACAACACCATATGGTGTGCCGACGAGCGCTTGTTCGTCCACGCTGACCCGCAACGTGATGGTGTGCGCACCGACCCGGGTCGAGAGATAGGTCGCGGTCGATTCCCACGACTGTCCTTCGTGCAGTCGATCGGGCGCGAGGATGGCTAACGCTGGCCAGAACACGACTGTCTCGATGAAGGTGCCTGCCCGCGTGAAGCGTTCCCAGCCAGCCAGCGCGAGCCCCTGTTCCGTTACTGCCCAGTAGGTGTACCAGCGGCTGGAGCCGCGGAGCTCTTCGCGCACGATCAGTTGCGAGCCAGCGATGAAGCTCGTGCTGGGCCCGGAAACCTGCCAGGTCTCGTCGAGGCGGCTCGACGAAGAGTAGACGCTCCGCGTACCGGGTGCCAGCCCATAGACGGCGGAATCGCCATCGACCGAGAGCGGCGGTGTCTGCGCGTACCGCCACCGGAGGTAGTGCTGGCCGATATTGCCCATCTCGACGCGCCAGCCGGGAGGATTGCTCGGCGTATAGGTCAGGATACGCCGCTCGAATGGCTGCACGAGCACCCACGTCGGCTGCCCACGCACGCGAACCTGAACCCAAAACGGATCAGCGATGGGGTAACCGAGCACGAAGAGCCAGTCGAACACGGGATCGGCCTCGACCACATGGTCTCCCTGCCAGATGAGGCCGGGTTGGGTCATGAAGGTCCAGAAGGCACGTGGAATGTTGTAGCCGACCGGCTCGCCGACCGGGCCGGTGTAGGTGATGTAGCGGACGAACTCCACGTCGGGATCTTCGGTAGCGTCCGGGCGCTCCGACCATCCTTCGGGACTTAGCACGGCAGTCGCTGCTTGACCGGTACGATCCGGCTGTGATCGGTCGACAACCCACGCCAGGTCGGCATAGGTGGGAAAGGGGTTGTCTGGGTCACCCGCGACTGGAACGGATGCCCCGCGACCAGCGTCCAGGAAAAGCTGGTCCCCGATCTGGATGCGCCCGCTGACGAGCTCTCGCGTCAGGAGCCCACCGGTGACGAACCATTCCGCACTCGGGTCACCCTCCGGATGCGTGAGTTCCATGCGACCCTTGTCGAAGTACTGGACGAGCCGGGTGCGATCGGGCGACTCTTGGTAGCGCTCGGTGAGACCACCGGTGAGTGGGGTCGGTCCCCAGATCCACGAGCGTTGGACCACGCCAGCCGCGACGGGACGATCGACGCGTTCCCAGCGCGCGGCGAAGGCTGCGTCCGCGAACGTGTTCGTCTCGGCCTGTGCGGACGATGCCGGGAGCCAACCGAAGGCCAGTGTCGACACGAGTGCCAGGACTCCGACAATTCGTCGAACTGGCACGATGCTGTTCCTCCCCGCACTCATACCCACACCTGCAGTCCATCGTACGCGAGGAAGACCTGTTTCGGCAGACGCTCGCTCCAGTCGGTGTGTAACACTTCATGACTGACGTGGGTCAAATAGGTTCGTCGCGGGCGGACTCGCTCGACAATGGCCAGAGCTTCCGCCAGACTCAAGTGTGTCGGGTGCGGGCGATCGCGCAAGGCGTTGAGGACGAGCACTTCGACACCGCTGAGGAGCTCGAGCGACGAAGCCGGAATCGTCTTCGCGTCGGTGACGTACGCCAGCGGCCCGCAGCGGAATCCATAGACTGTCCAGTTGCCGTGCCGCACCGGGATCGGGACGATCTGGCACCCGAACAGCTCGAAAGGTCCGGTGAATTCATGCAACTCGATGTCGGGCTTGCCACCGTAAAAGGGCAATGGCTCGCTAAAGGCGTACCCGAACCGCGTCCGGAGTTCGCGCGCGGTGTGCGGATCAGCGAAGACTGGAACGGGCGCTTGACGGAGGTAGTTGAACTGACGCAGGTCGTCGAATCCACCGACATGATCAGCGTGCGCATGGGTGAAGAGCACCGCGTCGAGGCGGCTCAAGCCGACGGCGATGGCTTGGAGGCGCAGTTCCGGTGCGGTGTCGATCAGGAGATTGCGATCGCTCAGGTGCAACACGGCCGAACAGCGCGTGCGCCGGTCACGTGGGTCGACCGACGTACAGGTGCGGCACCGGCAACCGATCACCGGTATGCCGTTCGATGTTCCTGTCCCCAAAAAGGTCAACCCCAGCACGGTACCCGTTCGTTCTCCCTGTCTCGATCGCGACCATCCGGACGATTACTCGGGGACCAGCCTCCCGCACGGACCGGTACCGATGATACTCCTCCCGGAAACGCTGACTGTCGATGGATTCGATGGGTGTGTCGGTCAACGCCTTTCGGGAAGGCACGATGACTGACGGTCGCCTGCGCTGGCTAACGAGGGGGAAGGCGAGGGCCGAACCGGTCACGAAGGCGGGTGAGCGACCCGTTCCCTCATGGCTCGAGCACTTCATAGAACTCCTCGGGCGGACAGCTCCCGACGCGCTCGACTGGCAGGCTGTCGCTGCAGCGCTCCAGCGTGCGGTCGATGCCGATCTCGTCCGGATCTGGCGTGTCGTCCCTGAGCGGCAATTGCGCCTCGTCGTGGCTCAGGGGCTCACTGTCGAGCCGATCGCGACGCGCCCGTTCCCGTTGGGTTTCGAGCGTCTGGGCCCTCGTGAAGCAGCGACCGGACGGGTGTCGGATATCGGAGTCGGGCCGCTCCTCTCGACTCTGGATATCGAAGAGTTCCAGCGCGACGGGGTTCGACAGCTCTTGGTCTTGCCGCTCGCTGCTGGTGACCGGATCGTCGGCCGGCTGGACGTGGGAAGGTATCGCGACGAGCCGTTCGCTCCGGACCAGCGCACGGTCGCATCGCTCCTGGCGCCGCTCCTGGCTCTCGAGCTGCTGGCGAGCGAGAGGCAGACCACCGATCGAGCGTGGACGAGCACGCTGCTCGCGGAGGCTCTCGCGTCCGTGTCGACTGCGCGGGAATCCCTCGTTCGTGTGCTGGAGGTAGTACGCTGGCGGACGCGTGCGGATGCAGCCCTGCTCGTCCGCTGGGCACCGGGCGACCGCCCTGAGTTGCTCGTGACCCAGGGCGACGCATCGTTGTTCCCCGACCCTGCAGCGCTCGCGACGACGCGCGTGACTGGGATCCTGCGCGGGGTGCTCGAGCGTGGCCGGGGTGAGCGCTTGTCGGAAGCGGACGGCATCGGCCTTCTCTTCCCGCAGGAAGTGGCGAGCGTGATCGCCGTGCCGCTTCCGGTCATCGTGGAGCGGGCTCGTGGTCTCGTTCTCGTCGTTTGGCGAAGAGCGGATCCGGAAGCTGCGGAAGAAGGGCTTCGTGCCCTGGAAGGGATCGCACCGGCACTCGTCGGTCTGCTCGCCTGGCTCGATGCCGAAGAACGAGCGAGTACCGCGCGATCCCTCACCCGCCGGTACGAGGAAGCACTGACGACGCTGATCGCAGTCAGCGAGCCGTCGAGCGTCAGTGCATTCCTCTGGAGTCTGGTGAGTCGCGAGCCGGACGCCGTCGCGTCGGCACTGGTGCTGCGGGACGGTGACCGACTGCTCTGGTTTTGGGTCGGTGATGGTGCAACGCTTCCAGTGCGGAGCGTGTCCCTCGCCCAGGATCTGTTCGGCCCACTCCTTCGGAACGCCGAGCCAGTTCGCTTGGGGGATGCGCAACGCGAGCAGTGGCAATCGGTGGTACCGGAAGGTGTCGCTGCGCGCTCGCTGCTCGTGGTTCCGCTCGGTTCGGGAACGGGAGCCCTCGTCCTGGCGAGCGCGCGCGAGGAGCCGACCGCGAACCTCGAGCAGCTCCTGCGGTGGCTGGCTGCGTTGGTCGAGCCAGCCCGGGCCGATCTGGTCCGTCGTGCCCGCTCGAGTGCGGAGCCGGACCGCCGTGGGCAGGCGTTGCTGGATGCGCTGGCGGTCGAGGAAGATGAGCGTCGCCGACTCGTCGAGACGATCCACACGAACGTGTTGCAGGGACTCGCCTCGACGCTGTACCGCATCGAGTTGACGTTGCGCCGGGCAGATCAGCAACCGCTCGAGCAAACGGTGCTCGAACTGGAGCAGGTGCGCGATCGACTGGCCGAGCATATCGCAACGCTCCGTGATACGATTTTCCGCTTGCGACCGGCCTCGCTCGACCATCTCGGACTCGTTGCCGCATTGCGGGACTTCGTCACGCAGCTGGAGCGGACGACCGGGATAACCATCGAATTTTTCGGCGACGTGCCAGAGCGACCGACGCCTGATTTGGAAGAAAAGCTCTACCGGATCACGCAGACGCTGATCGAGCGGGCACGACTGCCGGTCGGCATCACGCGATTGGTCGTCCGGGTGCGGCAGCAACGGGACGGGGCGATCTTGCTGGTCATCGCCGATGACGGCAAATGGGCCGGGTACGAGAGCTGGGTGCGATTGCCCAGCGTGGCGCTGGTAGAAGAGTGGGTGCGCGTGCTCGGGGGGACGATCCGGGCTACTGGCTTACCGGAAGGCGGGACAGCGGTGGCGATCTCGATACGGCCTGATGTCCTGGCTTCCCAGACTCGAGTCCCGATTGGGACGAACCGGTGATGACGAAAGGGGTGGGAATGGAGTTGAATGAGAACTGGGGACAGATCGTCTCCGATCGGTTGCACAGGGCATAGTAGGAGCGCGAGATGGCAGGCGAACGCCGTATTCGGGTGCTGATCGTGGACGATCACGATCTGTTTCGTGAGGGGTTGCGCCAGCTCATCGAGACGGACGAAGCGATCGAAGTCGTCGGCGAAGCTGCCAGCGGTCAGGAGGCACTCCAGTTGGTCGAACGGCACCGGCCGGATGTCGTGCTCATGGACATCAACATGCCAGGGATGGACGGAATCCGGGCAACGGAGGCGATCGCCCAGCAGTATCGGGACGTGCACGTGATCATGCTGACGATGTACGACGATGAGGAATACGTGCTGCACGCGATCCGGGCAGGTGCACGGAGTTATCTAGTCAAGAACAGCAAGCCGGACGAACTGCTGCGGGCGATCCATGTCGCCGCCGAGGGTGGTGCGACGATCGATCCCGACCTCGCACCGATCCTGATGCGGGAGTATCAGCGGCTTCTCGCCAAAGCGCCGACGCGCGGGCAAGAGCTTTCCGATCGCGAGCTGACCATGCTCCGGTTGCTCGCCCAGGGTTACAGCAACAAGCAGATCGCTGATGCCTTGCATCTCGCCGAGAGTACAGTCAAGAACAATCTCTCGGCGCTCTTCCAGAAGCTGGGAGTCCGTGACCGCACGCAGGCTGTGATCTACGCCATCTCGCACGGCCTGGTGCCGCGACCGACTGATGTGCCACGGCGGTAGCCGATCTCGCGCGTTGTCGTGAAGTATGCCACCATGAATGCGCCACCGAACCCGGTGGCGTTCGTCGTTCTGTCGGTTCGGGTGGGAGGCGAAGGACGATGGCACAACTTCCGCTGAGCGGCGTCCGCGTTGTCGACCTGACGCGCGTGATGGCGGGACCGTACTGTACCATGCTCCTGGGTGATCTCGGCGCGGACGTGATCAAGATCGAGCGTCCTGGGACAGGGGACGACACGCGGTCGTGGGGCCCGCCTTTCATTCATGGTGTCAGCGCGTACTATCTTTCGGTCAACCGCAACAAGCGGAGTATCACACTCGACCTCAAGCATCCAGCTGGACAGGAGGTCTTTTGGCGCCTGGTCGATCGTGCTGACGTGGTCGTCGAGAACTTCAGCCCGGGTACTGTCGATCGATTGGGTATCGGTTACGACGCGGTACGCGGTCGTCGCCCACAAATCATCTATTGCTCGATTTCTGGTTTCGGTCAGACTGGACCCGGTAGGGACCGGACCGCGTACGATTTGATCGTCCAGGGCATGTCGGGGTTGATGAGCGTGACCGGTTTCCCGGACGGCGATCCGGTCCGGTTCGGTGTCCCGATCGCCGACATCGGGGCGGGAATGTTCGCAGCCCTGGCGATCGTGGCGGCACTCTACCATCGCGCGCAGACGGGCGAGGGGCAGTACATCGATACCTCGATGCTGGGTGGCCAGGTGGCATTGCTCACCTACCAGGCTGGGATCTACTTCGCGACCGGTGAGACGCCGAAGCGGACTGGTAATGCGCACCCGATCGTCGCCCCGTATCAGACGTTCCGGAGCGCGGACGGGCATGTGAATATCGCTGCAGGGAACAACGCCATTTTCGCTCGGATGTGCCGGGCGCTCGGGCTGGAAGACCTTCTCGCGGATCCGCGTTTCGCCGACAATGCCGGGCGGATCACGAACCTGCCGGAACTGGTCGAGCGTATCGAGGCGGTGACGCGGACGCTGACGACTGCCGAGATCGTCCAGCGACTCGACGCAGCTCAGGTGCCCTGTGGCCCGATCTACACCGTTCCGGAAGTCTTCGCCGACCCGCAGGTGCAGCATTTGGAACTGCATCAGCGCGTACCGCATCCGACGCTCGGTGCGGTCGATCAGACCGGCTTCCCGTGGCGCTTCTCGAGAACGCCGGCGATGATCCGCCGCCACCCACCGCTGCTCGGCGAGCATACCGAAGAAGTGCTGGGCGAGCTGGGTTATACGGCGGACCAGATCGCAGCCATGCGCGAGGCCGGCGCGATCTAGGCGCGGTCATCGAGTTCTCTCCATGGGTGCCAGCGGAGGCGCTCGCGCCAGCGTTCGAGAATGGTGACCAGGGGATCGCTGAGCAGAAGGACGAGCAGCGCGTTCCCGAGGGCACGCGTGCCGTCGAACAGGAGCGAGGTCGCGATATAGAAACGGGCATAGGCGCGGACGGTTTCGGCGAGCGACATGCCCGGGACCCAGTACAGTCCTCCGCTGTCGGTCACGCCTGGAGCGGCGAACGGCCAGAACCAGAGATTCATGAGCGCACCGAAGAGGAAGCCCCAGGCTGCGCCGAACCCAGCGAGCAGGAGACGACGCTGCCAACCCTGGAGCTTCGGTAACCATCCGGCCGACTGCCCGATCCAGCCCGCGCAGAGCATCTGATAGGGAAGCCACGGGCCGATGCCACCGGTCAGGATGGCGGAGAGGAGCAGGGTCAAGGCACCCATCGCGAAGCCGAAGCGTGCACCGAACACGTAGCCGCTGAGGATGATCAGCAGAAAGATCGGGCTCGCACCGATCAGGCTCGGGAGGAAGCGGAGTGCCGCATCGATCGCCACGAGGACAGCGAGGAGCGCGACAGAACGCGCGACATCCGTGCTGGCACGCTCAGGCTGGACGAACTCGCTCAAGAGGACCGCGACCGAGAGCAGAGCGAGCGAGGCGAAGAGGAGCGGTACAGCGAGGCTGCTGCCTCGCGCTGGTTCGATACCGATGGCAGCGAGGAGAAAGGGATAGACGAACGCGGCGACCCCGCCGAGCGAGGCCAGGATCAGACTGAACGGACCGGTGAGACGAGCGAGCTGACCCATCAGGAGACGAGCGAAGACAGCGGTCGGACCGGTGCGGCTCGATCCTGCATGTCGGTCGAACAGCGCTCCGGATGGAGCAGTGCGGCGAGGATCTCGACTCCGCCGACCACGCGCGGTCCGGGACGACTGAAGTAACTCGACGCGTCGACTGCCCAGACTGCCCCGTGCGACACGGCCGGGATATCACGGAGTGCGGGATCGGCGAGGAGCTGTCGGCCCAGTTCCTGCGTGCTAGCGAGGTCGTATCCGCAGGGCATCAGCACGAGCACGTCGGGAGCGACAGCTGCGACCTGTTCCCAGGTCACGGTGAAGGAGGGTTTCCCCGCGATCGCTAAGACGTCGTGACCGCCGGCGATTTCGACCATCTCGGGTACCCAGTGGCCAGCGACGATCGGTGGGGCGAGCCACTCGAGGCAGACGACTCGGGGCCGGCTAGGCGTCCCAACCAGGCGGTGCTGGATCCAGACGAGTCGCCGGCGCAAGGCGGTCACGACCGCTCGAGCTGTCTCCTGGCGTCCGGTCGCAGCGCCGACGGTCTCGATCGAGTCGAAGATCTCCTCGAGCGTCGTCGGTTCGACCGAGATAACCTGTGGTGGTCGGGGTAGAGCGGCGGCGAGCCGGCACACATCATCGACAGAAACAGCGCAGACTGGACACAGCGCCTGCGTCAGGATCAAGTCCGGGGCGAGTGCAGCGAGCTGCTCGGTATCCAGCTCGTAGAGCGGGAGCCCGGCTGCGACGCGCTGACGCACTGCTGCGTCGATTTCGGCGTGACTCAGTCCAGGAGGGAGGAGACTCCGGGTGATCCGTGGCTTGGCGCGCACAGCCGGGGGATAATCGCACTCGTGCGTGACGGCGACGAGCTCGTCGGCGAGTCCGAGTGCCCAGCAGATTTCGGTCAGACTCGGCAGCAGGGAGACGATGCGCACGGCTGTTTCCGATCGTCCTCACACTTCGGCGACGGTCGGCTCGTCGGATGGTACCTCCGGGCCCTCCGGTGGCTCGGGGGTCAGCCAACGCTCGCCGTACTCGCGCAACTGCTCGATGAGCGGCAGCGCGGCGCGCCCCTTGTCGGTGAGCTCGTATTCCACGCGCGGCGGAACCTGCGCGTAGGCATGCCGGGAAATCAAGCCCTCGGCTTCCAGATACCGTAACCGCTGGGACAGCACGGCTGGACTGATACCGGTGCCGTCGAGCAACTCGTGGAACCGCCGGTTCCCCTGGCCGAGTTCGCGCAGGATCAACAGCACCCAGTGGTCGCCGAGGAGCCGCGCTGCACGTGCGATCGGACAACTCGCTTCGTGGTGTGCATCGCGCCGCATCGTCCATCCTCGCCACTGCCATTGTACCGCGGGCGGCAGAGCTGTGCTTCGATCCGAGATCGGAACGACTCCTTGACAACGGTAGCCGCTAAAACTATGATACTCGTAGTTGCTACGGATGACGTAGCAGAGACGCTCAGGAAGGAGGCAGCTGTGACCACGATCGCACCGGAGCTGACGGGACTGGCGCGGTGGGAGATCGATCCGGCGCATAGCCAGATCACCTTTGCCGTTCGGCACCTCATGGTGACCACCGTGCGTGGCCAGTTCAAGAACTTTTCCGGCTGGGTGGAGTTCGATCCGGCGCACCCGGAGAACGGCAAGGTAGAAGTGACGATCGATGCTGCCAGCATCGATACGCGCGAGGAGCGGCGGGACGCGCATCTCCGTTCGGCAGACTTCCTCGATGTCGAGCACTACCCGACGATCACGTTCGTCAGTAAGCGCATCGAGCCGCTAGGTGGCAATCGGTACCGCGTGATCGGTGATCTCACCATCCGCGGTGTCACCAAGGAGGTCGCACTCGATGCGGAGTTCCACGGGGTCGCCAAGGATCCGTGGGGTGGCGTGCGAGCTGGCTTCGAGGCGCGCACGAAGATCAACCGGCACGACTTCGGCGCGAGCTGGAATGTCGCGCTGGAAGCGGGTGGCTGGTTGGTCGGTGATACAGTCGATGTCTTTATCGAGGTGGAGCTGGTGCGCAAGGACGCGGCCTGACAGCCCGGCGGGGCAGGAGCGCTCCTGCCCCGCCTTCTCGTTCTCCAAAGGGGGGGGTTCGGAGAGGAGGGGGGTAGCGATGGAATGGGCATTCCTGCTGGGACGGATCGTGTTCGGGCTCTTCTTCGTCTTCAACGGCATCAACCACTTGATGAACGTCCGCGGGATGAGCATGTACGCGGCGTCAAAGAGGGTTCCAGCGCCCCAGGCAGCAGTCATCGTGACCGGGATCATGTTGCTGCTCGGCGGGGCCAGTGTCGCGACAGGGTATCAGCCGGTGATCGGCAATATCCTGTTGATCGTGTTCCTCGTGCCAGTCGCATTTTGGATACACAACTTCTGGGTTGAGACCGATCCGATGGCTCGGGCGAACCAGATGGCGCACTTCCTGAAGAATCTCGCACTGGCCGGAGCAGCACTGGCGCTGCTGGGCGTACCGACGCCGTGGCCACTCAGCCTTGGATGACGAGTATGGTCACCCTCGAATTCTTTCACGATGTGTTGTGAGCCTGGTGTGCCGTGGCGTCGCCACGGCTGCGCCGGGTTCTCACCGAGTTCCCGGAAGTTCACCTAGTGCACCGCTGTTTCGCGCTCGCGCCGACACCCGAGGCCATTGCGGTGATCTTCGGTTCCAAGGAACGCGGGAAAGCTGAGATTCTCGAGCACTGGCGTTTGGCCAACCGGTACGACGACGTGCCGCGGTTCCGGCCCGACCTCATGGCGGCACGGCCATTCGACTATCCGTATTCGATGCCAGGGCTCCGCGCCTGCAAAGCGGCAGAGTCGATCGGCGGCCAACAGGCGCACTGGGATCTCTTCGACCGCATCCAGTACGCGCATCTCGTCGAGTGCCGCAATATCGCCGATGATGCTGTCCTGGCTGACTGTGCTGCTGCGGTGGGGCTGGATGTCTCGCTCTGGGAAAAGGCCTACCGTAGCGGGGAAGTCCTGGCTGCCGTTCAGGCTGACCTCGAGCGGGCACGCCGACTCGGTGTTGCAGCAGTACCGACCCTGGTCGCCGATGGGACGTCTGCCTTGAGCGGGGCGCGGACGGAAGAGCAGTACCGTGCCTGGCTGCGTGCCGTCATCGAGCAACGAGCGCGAGCAGGGCGAGACGAGCGTTGAGCGAGACTCGCACAGTTCGCCCGCCCTGTCCCTCGGAGCGATTCGACAGGTTGAGAGTAACGGGGGCGATGGATTACGAGCATTCGCTGCTTTTCGGTGTCTTTCTGACCCCTTCCGCGGCTGATCCGGAGCGCGTGGTCAAGCTCGTCGAGTGGTGCGACACGCTCGGCCTGGATCTCGTCACTGGTCAGGATCACCCGTACCAGCCGAGTTTCCTCCGAACCCGGTCGCTTCCCTGTCGCTGCTCGGGCGAAGCCCAGGTGGCTCGCTCCCGACGTGGCGGTTCTCCCGCTGCGACACCTGGCTGTATGCGCTCGCTCGGTCACTAGCCTCGACCGGCTGGGCGGTGGTCGTGTCGAATTGGGTGCATTCAGGAAGCGGCTCCCAGCACGGTCATCGAGCGTCTCGGTGGCGTCGTGCGAGGTGTCGATCGCGACGACCTGTTCCACCGCGGCCTGGCCGTGACTTCCGACTGCGTACCTGCTCCAGTTGACCGACAAGCCACTGGTTCGTACCAGGTGGCGTGGCGGAGGCGAGGGAATCATGCAGCGCACGATACGGTTCGGGCTCAACATCGATCCGGTGGTCGATCGCCCGGAAGAAGTGATAGGCCTGGCGACGCTCGCTGACCGTGCTGGGCTTGCGCTCGTCGCCATGCAGGATCACGCCTACAATCCCCGCTTCGGTGACACCTGGACGTTGCTGACCGCGATCGCGCTCAGGACCGAGCGGGTGCACGTGCTCACCAACGTGGCGACGCTCGCCTTACGTGCACCAGCGATGCTCGCCAAGGCTGCAGCGACGCTCGACCGCCTGACCGGTGGCCGCGTAGAACTCGGTCTCGGTGCAGGCGCTTTCTGGGACGGGATTGCAGCGATGGGCGGTCCACGCTGGACACCGCCGGAAGCGCTGGCCGCACTCGAAGACGCGCTCCGGCTCTGCCGGCTCCTGTGGGAGAAGGCAAAAACAAGTGAGCCGGTGACGTACGAGGGTCGCGTTTTTCGTATCGAAGGTCTCGAATTCGGCCCGAAGCCGGTTCGACCGATTCCGCTCTGGGTCGGTGCGATCCGGCCTCGCGCGCTCCGGTTGACCGGTCTGCTCGCCGATGGGCTGACGATCTCGACGCCCTACGTTCCTCCGGAGCGCTTGCCGGAGGTCAATCGGCTGGTCGACGAGGGGGCTCATGCTGCCGGACGCGATCCGGGGAGTATCCGCCGCCTCTACAATCTCCTCGGCGTCCTGGACTACCCGGGGGCTCGCCCTCTGCGCGTGCACCGCCCGGGATTCCTCGGTGGCCCCGCGGAGGCGTGGGTCGAGGCGATCGTCCGCTTCGTCGAACTCGGGATGGACACTTTTGTTTTCTGGCCGGTCGCTGGAGACTACGTCGCGCAAGCCCAGCATTTCGTCGAAGTGGTGGTGCCGGAGGTCCAGCGCCGGTTGGCCACGGCCTGAGCGTCACTCCAGGTCGACCCAGAGGAACGCCTCGGCGTACTCGAGCCCGACTGGCGCACCAGCCTCGCGAGCACGACTACGGACGCGGTTCTCCGTGCCGCCGGGGAAGGCGCTCGCTTGGCTGGTATGACAGCGGAGCGCTGCGAGCTTTCGCTCGAGCACGGGTGCGATGTCGACGAAGGTGTCGGGACGGTCGCTCCCGAAGAGCAGCGCGACGCGGACAACGTGCGGGTGTAAGCCAGCTGCCAGTTGCTCGGGGAAAAAGGTTGCCAAGCGGCTGGCTGGAAAGGCGGCCGCCAGAGTGGCTGCGCCGACGGCGCGGTGATCGGGATGCTGGCGGTAGAGCCTCGTGAGGGGATCGTGCGTGAGCACGATATCGGGGCGGAAGCGTCGGATCTCAGCAGTCAGCTGGGCACGCAGGGCGAGCGTGTCGAAGACTTCCCCGTCAGGGAGCCGCAGGAAGGTGATCCCTTGAACGCCCAGGAGCTGCGCGGCGGCCAGTTGCTCGGCCTCGCGGACTTCGACGAACGACCGTGACGGGTTCCAGTGTTCTGGTTGTCCCTTGTCGCCGGAGGTAACGACCACGTAGTGTACGGTCGTCCCAGCGGCGACCCAGCGGGCGACCGTCCCGGCGCAGAAGAACTCCGGGTCGTCCGGATGCGCGCCGACGATCAGGACGCGCTCGGCCAGCGGTGGCTCGCCGATGTGTCGGACGGACAGCTTCTCCATCGTGTTGACTCCCGATCGATCCGGTTCGCTGTGCCAGGCTCGCGATGGTGAGTGACGGTGTGCAATACCGCGACGATTCTTCGCTCGCAGGACCGCCGTCTGTCCCGTCGCGAGCCGGAACGGATCCGGGGACGCGCTGCTCCGAGGCCGGAGCATGACATCGGCTTCGGTCAGTCCGCACCCCGTGGCAGTATAAGGCGGGCGGCCAGGTGGTGGGCGGAGGAGACGTGCGTCATGCGAGTACGAGCAGTCACGATCGGTTGGACGGTCGAGTGGCAGGGCGGCAGGATCGCGAACGGAGCGGAGATCGCCAGGCTACCGCAGCGAGTACGGGCGTACTTCGCCGAGGCAGGGATCGAGCTGCAAACGCTCCGTCTCGCCACGCAGCCCTTCCCGAACGTCGTCGCACCGGAGGAGGTCACGGTCTTCGCGCGAGCGCTCTGTGCGGTCGCCGAGACGGCTGGCTTCGACTACGTCTCGATGGGGCCAGCTGGCCCGGAACAGCACGCATGGATGTCCCATATCGTGCCGGCACTGGTCGAGAACGAGACGCTGTTCGCCGCCATCTCGACCACGACGGACGATGGTCGGGTCGCACTACCAGCGGTCGAGGCTGCTGGGAGGGTCATCAGCGAGCTGGCGAGGCGGACCGCGGGAGGGTTCGGGAACCTCCGGTTCGCCGCTCTGGCGCTGTGTCCGCCTGGTATCCCGTTCTTCCCAGCGGCCTATCACGATGGCGGGGAGGTCGCGCTTTCCGTGGCGTGGGAAGTGGCGGACGATGCGCTCGCGGCGGTGACCGGCGCACGGTCGCTCGGCGAGGCCGAACGGCGTCTGGAAGAGCGCCTGAGTCAGGTGGCCGAGCGACTCTGGACAGCTGTCGAAGGGTTGGCTGTCCGGCTCGGCGCGCGGGCGCTCGGCATCGACTGTTCGCTCGCCCCGTACCCGGACGAGACGCGGAGCGTTGCGGCTGCTTTCGAGCGCCTCGGTCTCCAGCCATTCGGTGCGCCGGGGACACTGGCTGTCGCTGCGTCGATCACCAGTGTGTTGCAGAGACTACCGGTGCGGCGCACCGGCTTCTGCGGCCTGATGCTCCCCGTCCTCGAGGACGCCAGACTCGGTGCCCTCGCACAAGCTGGTCAGCTCCAATTGTCGACGCTGCTGGTCGCCTCGGCCGTCTGCGGAGTCGGTCTGGACGTCATCCCGCTCCCCGGTGAGACCACCGCAGCACAGCTAAGCGGTCTGGTTCTGGATGTGGCCACACTGGCGACACGCCTGAAGAAGCCACTCCTCACTCGACTGATGCCGATCCCTGGCCTGCGGCCCGGCGAGACAGTGCGGTTCGCCTTCTCGTTCTTCGCGCCTGCAGCAGTGCTTCCGCTCGCGGGAGCGGTGCCACAGCAGTGGTTCACGAGCGATCCTGGACAGAATACTGGTGAAGATGAGCTGTAGTGCTTCGCCCACAGAGAGGTGGTTGCCTGAATTGTGGAGAAGGAGTACCATTCGTGTGGTGACAGTGTATCGGTTCTTGTTGGAGGGCGACGATGGCGCGGATCGTCATCACGATCGAGGGTGACTCGCAGGAGATCGGGGCGATTCAAGAAGTCTTGCAGCGGCTCGCTGGACTGGCGGCTGCCGAGTTCGAACCTGGTGAAACGGTGCGCGGCCCCGGGGAGCGTGAGCCGTGGACGCTCGAGGAGTTCCGACAGTTCTGGAGTCGCTTGCAGGACGGTGCACGGCAGATCCTCGCCGAGATCGCGAAGCGGCCGGAAGGGTACCCGATGGTCGAGCTCGAGCGCGCGCTCGGGGTTCCCGCGCGGGTCATCGGTGGCCGTCTGAGTTCCGTCGGGCATGCGATGCGCCGGTTTCCCCACAAGGAAGAACCGGTCGAGTTCCGTACCGGCGGTGACGAGGCTCCCGGGCGCCGGATCTATTTCATGAAGCCGGAAATCGCGCGGATGATCCGGCGCCTCGTCAGCGCTGGTGCAGCGGAAGAGGCGGCGGACGACTGATTCTGAGTCGGGGCAGACGGTTCTTTTCATCGCTATCGAGTGTGGTGGTGTGACTAGTCCTTGGCCGGTCGCCCCCCGCTCGGCTGGCGTCTTTCTTTGACGCTGCGCCAGTCCCCATGCTATCGTCGCCTGCAACCGGCATGCGGGTTCGCGGTGGCCGGTCGATGGTATCGGTCTGGGGGAGGGTGCGGCGACCGATGGCACGGAGTTCGGTTCTCGGCTACCCGCGAATCGGGAAACGGCGCGACCTCAAGCGGGCGCTCGAGCGCTACTGGGCGGGCGAGAGCGACGAGGCAGCGCTGCTCCAGACGGCACGCTCGGTACGACGAGCGGCCTGGGAGGTGCAGCGCGAGGCTGGTATCGATCTCATCCCATGCAATGACTTCAGTCTCTACGACCATGTCCTGGACACGATCTGTCTCCTCGGTCTCGTGCCGGAGCGCTTCGGCCCGCCGGAACCGGAGGTGAGCCTTTCGACCTATTTCGCGATGGCGCGCGGCCGGCCCGGTGCGCCTGCCCTCGAGCTGACCAAGTGGTTCGATACGAACTATCACTACCTGGTGCCGGAGTTCGATGGGCCGGCTCCGCGCCTGGCCAGCGCGAAACCGTTCGAGGAATTCGTCGAGGCGACGGAGTTCCTCGGAAAGCCAGCGAAGCCAGTGCTGCTCGGGCCGTTGTCCTTGCTGCTCCTGGGCAAACGACACCGGCGACCGTTGGACGAGCATCTCGACGCGCTCCTGTCGGTGTACCGCGAGGTGCTGGAGCGGCTCGCAGCTGCTGGCGCCGAGTGGGTGCAGATGGACGAGCCGGTACTCGTGCAAGACCGGAGCGAGGACGAGTTGCGACTGCTCCGGCGAGCCTATGACGTGCTCGGCTCCACTGCGAAGCGACCCCAGATCATGCTGCAGACCTTTTACGGGAGCCTGGACGAGGCTAGCTGGGATCTCGTGATGACGCTCCCGGTCGAGGGTGTCGGTCTCGACTTTGTCCGCGACGACGGGAACCGGGCACTCCTCAACCGGCACGGTTTCCCCGAGGACAAGGTGTTCGGTGCAGGCGTGGTCGACGGGCGCAACGTCTGGCGGACGAATCTCGTCGAGGCCCTGGAGAAGCTCGAGGAGATCGCTGAGCACGTGCCGGTCGATCGGATCTGGGTGCAGCCCACCTGTTCCCTGCTGCACCTCCCGCACGACGTGCGGCTAGAGACGAGACTGCCTGCATCGCTCCGGGCCCTCCTCGCCTTCGCCGAACAACGGCTCGAGGAGCTGGTCGTCTTGACGCGTGCCTTGAACGAAGGACGCAGTGCGATCCTCGACGAGCTCGAACGGAACGCGGAAGTCTTCCGGGTGGCGCTCGATGACTTGCCGGTCATACGACCGGCGGTCCGCGAGCGGGTCGCGGCACTCACGGAGGACGATTTCCGCCGAACTTCCCCGTACCGGGTGCGGGAAACGGTGCAGCGCGAGCGTTTCCAACTCCCGCTCTTCCCGACGACGACGATCGGGAGTTTCCCACAGACACCCGATGTGCGGCAAGCCAGGGCCCGGTGGCGTGCTGGCACGATGAGCGACGAGGAATACTGGGCCTTCATCCGCGAGCGGATCGCCGACGTCATCCGGCGTCAGGAAGAGATCGGCCTCGACGTGCTGGTGCACGGCGAGTTCGAGCGAACCGATATGGTCGAGTATTTCGCTGCGCAACTGGATGGGTTCGTCTTGACCGAGCACGGCTGGGTGCAGTCGTACGGGAGCCGGGTGATCCGGCCGCCGATCATTTTCGGCGACGTGGCGCGCCCGAAGCCGATGACGGTCGAGGTGATTCGGTTCGCGCAGTCGCTCACCGACAAGCCAGTGAAGGGGATGCTGACCGGCCCGGTCACGATCCTCAACTGGTCGTTCGTGCGCCAGGATATCCCGCGGCACGAGGTCGCCTACCAGATCGCGCTGGCGCTCCGCGACGAGGTGCGCGACCTGGAGGCGGCTGGCATCGGCATGATCCAGATCGACGAGCCGGCGCTCCGCGAGGGTTTGCCACTGCGACGGGCAGAGTGGGGCGCATATCTCGACTGGGCCGTGCGCGCCTTCCGGCTCGCCAGTTCCGGCGTGCGCGACGAGACGCAGATCCACACGCACATGTGCTACAGCGAGTTCAACGACATCATCGAGGCGATCGACGCGCTCGATGCGGACGTCATTTCGATCGAGAACAGCCGGAGTCACGGTGAGCTGCTCCAGGCCTTCCAGACGTACCGCTACGAGCGGCAGATCGGGCCTGGCGTCTACGACGTCCACTCCACGCGGATCCCGAGCGTCGAGGAGGTCCTCGAGCTGCTCGAGCGGGCGCTCGCCTTCCTGCGTCCCGAGCAGCTGTGGGTGAACCCGGACTGTGGGCTCAAGACTCGCCGTCCGGAAGAAGTCTGGCCGTCGCTGCAGAACATGGTCGAGGCGGCCCGGCGCCTCCGCGCACGGTACCATCAGCACTGAGCACTCGGGTAGCGGAGGGCTCGCTGCAGGAGCAGAGCCTCGGCGACCTCGCCCAGGGTTTCCCGCGGGCGGGGTCGTCGTTTCGCGCGGCGGCAGCGGTCGAGGCACCAGGGTGCTCCTCTCCGCTCCCGCAGCGGCCGCGTGGCGCGAGAGTTCGGAGCGGCGGGAACACCAGTAGTCCCTCCTGGGCGGGAAGATCGATCCAGCTGATCGGTCGTCCGTTGTCCGAGGAGGTGAAGCGATGTCGAAGGCCCTCGTGCAGGAACTGGTCGCCCGGCTCGTGCCGCTCATCGACCGCGATACCTGCATCACCGTGTTCGAGTTCGTCAACGAGATGTACCGGCAAAGTGAGGGCTATATCGAAGCGAACATCGACAGGGCGATCGCGTGGTTCCGTCCAGGCTGCGATATCCTGCATGACCGATCCAGCGAGTTGCCCGAATGGGACGATCGGGAGACATGGGAGGCGGTCCAGAAGTATCTCGGTGATTTTCCTGTCGTGCGCACGACGCACTACCTCGGCACGCTCGGGGCGATCGGTTGGGAGGCTGCCGAGGCCCTCGGAATCACCGAGTGGCTGGGATATGCGCGCGAATACCCGGCATCGCCGTCCGGCTCCGGCGGCCCGCTCGGCTGGGCCGACCCGATCGGTGGTGTCTGGGAACGACCGGGCCTGGATGCCAAGTACGACCACTTCAACGTCGACGGGCTGGAGATCACGCTCGAGGAAGCGCGCGGCTGCTACCTCTGGATGGTCACGATCATGGAAGTGTGCCGCGAGGTCTGGTATCGGGTGGCGGATCTGGGCTACCTGGCTGAGGACTCGCTGGGAGACTGGCCGGACCTCGACGACGCGAGCCCGCTCGAGCGTGCGCGGATCGTGCTACCGGCTTGCGATCGCGTCGTGGCTGCAGTGCGCGAGGGACGGGGGCCAGGGCTGGACGGGGCCGACCAGTGGTTCGAAGAACTCAAGCCGGTGATCGCGGTCGCTGCGATCGTCCCAGAGGAACTCCGTGCAGTCCAGACGACCTACGATGCCGGCCTCCTGCTGACCGGCCGTTTCCGCGAAGCGCTCGACCCGGCCGCGCTGGCCAAGGCCGGCCTCGCCGACGAGGTGGACGACCTGATACGGGAAATGGAGTGGTCGCTCATCGAGGTGCGCCCCTGGATCGAGCGGGTGCCGGAGCCTGGGTCTCCGGAAGCGACCGTCCATCTCTCTCGTTGGTGGGAGATACCCGCCACCCCGTTGTGGCTGGCCTGGCAGGCGGTGTTCGGCTACGGCGATCTGCCGTTCGACCCCTATAGCATTCGGTAGTGCGGCGGCGGACGAGAAGCGTGCGACGAGGCTGCCGATCGCTGGCCGAGCGCTCAGGAGGTGGCTGCCCTCGCCACTACCGGGCGGCGAAAGATGCTGACCGGGACGGACCAGCAGAGGGCGAGGGCGGCCAGCAGCGGTACGGCGGTGCTGGCGAGCGCGAGCTGGAGCCCGAAGCGGTCCGCGATCCAGCCGGTCACCGGTGCGCCGATGCCGCCGGTAACGAACCCCATGCCGAGGATGAAGCCGGAGGCGACGCCAGCCCGGCCCGGTAGCAGCCGCTGGGCCGCGACCAGCGTAACGGAGATCGAGGCGTCGGCGAGGAACCCGAACAGCGCAGCGGCCAGGAGACCGAACTGGTTCGGCAGTGCCGTGAAGAGGAGCAGCGCGGGGAGTGCTGCGGCCAGCGAACCGATCAAGACGCGCCAGGAGCCGATCCGGTCGGCCAGGTAGCCGCCGAGCAACGTACCGATGGCGCCGCTGGCGACGATCACGGTCGCCACGACGCCGTAGAGCACCTCGAACCCCAGCTCGCGGTACCAGACCGGGGCGAAGGTCGCGACGGTCATGAAGGCCCAGCTACGGAGCATCACGACCAGGAGGATCGGGACCAGCGCTCGCCAGTCGACGTGTCCCAGTCGCGCGGGCGCTCCTGGGTCGCTGACGGCGGGACGCTCGTGGTAGCGGCGCAGTGCCCAGCCGACGAGCACTGCTGCCACCAGGCCGAGCGGTAGTGCGGCGAGGGTCCCGGCGAGACCGAAGGCCCGGAACAAGAGGACGCCAGCGAGCGGGCCGAGCGCGTAGCCGATCGTCCCGCTCACCGTGTAGACCGACATCGTCGTGTTCCGATGCCGGTCGTCGGCGAGCAGCGCAGCGCGCGAGGCGCCGACCGGATGATAGGCTCCGGAGCCGAGGCCAGCGAGAAAGGCAAACGGGTACAGGAGGACCGGTTCCCGTACGAAACCGTAGGCTCCGAGGAAGAGCCCTGACCAGACGAGGCTGAGCGGGGCGAGTCGACGCACACCCCAGCGGTCCGCCACGTACCCGAAGACCGGTTGGGTGAGGGAGACAGCAGCGGTGTAGGCGAAGGCGAGCGTGCCGACTTGGTTGTAGTCGAGCCCCAGCTCGAGCACGAGGAGGGGATAGAGCGCGGGCAGGAGCCCGCTCATGAGGTCGACGCTGAAGTGCCCGAGCATGAAGGTGGCCAGCCGAGCGTGACGGCGGAGCGAGGTAGCTGCGCGCATCCGACCCTCCCAGCGGCTATCCTAACGCGATCGAGCGGTTCGTAAAGAGGCCCCTTGTTTCGCGCTGTCCTGGATGTGACCAACCAGCGAGGGCGAACTCGCGGGTGCTCCCAGTTCGGGTCGTGGCTGCGGGGAGACCCGTCCTCACCGGTAGGCCCGGCCAGTATCCGCATGGTCGAGGGCACTTGCCGGCTGGACTGCATACCGGGTGATCGTCCCTCTTGCTCGCTCGCTCTCGATACGAGAAAAAAGAATGACAGCCGCGTGACGACGATCGCCGGGAGGGCGGTTCATGGAGAAGGACGGACGGAAACGCCCGCTCGAAGTCGGCATCCTCGTGCCGCAAGGCGAGTACCGGTGGAACGGCCGGCTGCCGCGGTGGAGCGACCTGGCTGCGATGGCTCGCCTCGCTGAGGATATCGGACTCGACTCGCTCTGGGTCGTCGATCATCTCCTGTATCGCACACCGGACGGGGAACCCGAGGGGATGTGGGAGTGCTGGTCGCTCCTTTCGGCACTGGCAGCGGTTACCGAACGGGTCACGCTCGGGACGCTCGTCGTCTGTACCAACTGGCGCAATCCTGCGCTCATCGCGAAGATGGCCGAAACAGTCGATGAAATCTGCGGCGGGCGACTCATCCTGGGACTCGGTGCGGGGAACACCGAACACGAGTTCCGCCGTTTCGGTTTCCCCTGGGAGCGACGGGTCAGCCGCTTCGCCGAGGCGCTGCACATCATTCACGGGCTCCTGCGCAACGGCTGGATCGATTTCGCGGGCGAGTTCTATACCGTGCGCGACTGCCTCCTGCGACCGCGTGGGCCCCGGCCGCAGGGGCCACCGATCCTGGTCGGCGGCAATGGCCAGCGGCTGCTCCGTCTCGCCGCGCGCTACGCTGACATCTGGAACACGTACTACGACTTCACGGGTAATCGCGCCAGCGGTGTCATCCAGCAGATCGCCGCTTTTCATGCAGCGTGCCAGGACGTCGGGCGAGATCCGGCGAACGTCGAACTCTCGGCGTCCGCTCTCGTTGCCTTTCCTGGCCACGGGCGGATCTACGGCGTGGTTGCCGATCCTGTCCGGGGAACACCGGAGGAAATCGCCGAGGAATTCCGCGCCTATGCGCGGGCAGGTGTGCGACACCTGCAACTCCGGATCGAGCCGAACACGCTGGACGGTCTCGAGCAGCTGGGGCGGGTGCTCGAGGTGCTCGACCGTGGCTGAGTCCTCACTGGCTGAGTATCGTCGCGCGGTCCTAGACGCGCTCGGTGCTCTCACTCGAGGGGCGGGGTGACCCGGTGCGTTCTCGCTGGTGGCGGCGTCGCCGCCCGAAGACGAAGAACAGCCATGCGAGAGCGGAAAGGACAGCGAGTGTGACGAGAGCAGACGTGTAGCGTTCGACCCAGACTGTCACCTGCTCCCAGTGTTCGCCGAGGAGCCAGCCGCTCCCGATGAGGACCGTATTCCAGACACTGCTTCCGATCAACGTCAGCAGGCTGAAGCGCCAGAACGGCATGCGGAACGTCCCCGCTGGCACCGATACGACGCTCCGCGCCACGGGCACGAGGCGGCCCCAGAGGACGAACTGGGAACCCCAGCGACGGAACCATCTGTCAGCGTTCTCGAGCGTTTCCGGACCGAGACGGAGGATGCGGCCGTAGCGAAGCAAGAACGCGCGACCACCGTAGCGCCCCGCGAGATAGAGCATGAGCGCCCCTACGTACGAACCGAGGGTCGCGACGCCGACTGCGACGAGCGGGTTCAGGTGGCCCCGGCTGACGAGAAAGCCAGCCAGTGGCAGCACAACCTCCGATGGGATGGGGGGAAACACGGTCTCGGCGATGAGGAGGATAAAGAGTCCGATGTAGCCGAGCGTCACCAGGATATCGCGAATCCAGCTCTCCACGCTGTCGTCCTCCCGCCTCCGGAGGAAGCCGCTCGCGCGACTCCAGCTGATGAGGATACCGGTCACGACACGCTCCGGGACGTCTCCACGTGGAACGCTCGTCGAGCGACCGGCACCTGAGACCTGTTGCTCGAGTACCAGTGCGCTCGCAACGAGTGATCGACCGGGAGATCCAGCTTCATCGGCCCCCGGTGATCGAGAGCGGATACCGATGCGCACGGAGTTTCAGTCCGTCCAGACCAGTTCCCGCTCCGCCTCGATCTTGCTCTCGTCGAACTCGACTCCCATACCTGGTCTCTCGGGTACGCGGATGACGCCGTTCTCTGGTTGAACCGGTTCTTTGAAGAAGAACTGAAGCAACTCGTTCCACTTCAGGAGATATTCGACCCAGGGGGCGACCGGCTCGGGGAGCGCGGCGAGCAGCTGGACCGTTGCTGGAACCGAGTGGCCGTGCGGGATCATGGGAATGCTGTAGGTGCTAGCGAGAGCAGCGATTTTCAGCGTTTCGCTGATACCTCCGGCCCAGTAGATATCCGGCTGGAGGACGTCCAGGGCCTTCCGCTGCAGCCAGGCCCCAAAGCCCCAGCGGGTGTACTCGTGTTCCCCACCCGCGATCGGGATCGGCGAGCGCGCGCGGAGCGCAGCGTAGGCGTCGAGCTGGTCGGGCAGGAACGGCTCCTCGATCCAGCGCAGGCGGTACGGTGCCAGTTCGTGCACGGCTGTGACCGCATAGGGCCAGTCCCAGCTCATCCAGGCGTCGAGCATGAGTTCGACGTCGTCGCCCACGGCGGCACGCAGCGCCGCGAAGAGTGCGATGGTGCGGCGGAGGGCTTCACGCCCCTTCGAGGGCGCCCAGCGCGGGAACCACTTCTGGGCGCGGAAGCCCTGGGCGACCAGTTCGCGAGCCAGGCGCGTCGCTGCGTCGAGCTCGAGCGCGTAACCCAGCGTGCTGGCATACGCGGGGAGTTCCGTCCGTACTGGCCCGCCGAGGAGCCGGTGCACCGGATCCCCGTTCCAGCGTCCGCGGAGGTCCCATAGCGCACAGTCGACGGCTGACAGTGCCATCATGACGACGCCTTTACGGCCGTGGACGAACGAGCGGTACAGCTCGTCCCAGATCCGTTCCGTGGCGAGCGGGTTCGCGCCGATGAGCCGAGGACGCAGTTCCGTGCCGATGACCCGAGCGACGTCGCGGGTGAGAGGGCCAGCCAGGCCAGTTACTCCTTCGTCCGTCTCGATCTCGACGAAGATCTCGCGCAACCGGTACGGCCCAGGGCCGTCCTGCTCCGGCAGCCACCACTCGCGGGGATCCGCGCGATGTTCCGGATAGATATCGATCGGTCGTGCCAGCCGCTCTTCCCAGAAGTGGCCAGCGTAGGGGAACGTGCCGGTGAGTTCTCGCAGGCGGACGGCGACGATCCGCATCGGCCTCTCCTAGTCCTGGAGCAACGCGATCACACGGTCAGCAACTTGTTCGGTTGTCGCCGTACCCCCGAGGTCTGGAGTCAGCACGGTCCCTTCCTGGGTGAGGCGCTCGATCGCCCGGAGGATTCGCGCTGCAGCCTCGGAGAGCCCGAGGTGGTCGAGCATCATCGCGCCGGCCCAGATGGCGCCGATCGGGTTGGCGATGCCGCGGCCAGCGATGTCCGGCGCGCTCCCGTGCACCGGTTCGAACAGCGACGGCATGCCCGGAGCGGACGCCAGGTTGGCGCTGGGTGCGAGGCCGAGACTGCCCATGAGCGCTGCGCCGAGATCGGTCAGGATATCGGCGAAGAGGTTGCTTCCGACCACGACATCGAACCGTTCGGGAGCGCGGACCATCAGGGCTGCGGCGGCATCGACGAGGAGCGAGGTCACGGTGACGTCCGGGTAGTCTTGGGCCACCCGCTGCACCACCTCGTCCCAGAGCACCATACCGTAGCGTTGCGCATTGCTCTTGGTGATGCTCGTCAGGTGCTTCCGTCGCGAGCGAGCGAGCTCGAAGGCGTAGCGCACGACGCGCTCGACGTTGAAGCGCGAGAAGACGGCCGTTTCCAGCGCCACCTCGTGCGCTGTGCCGACGTGCACGCGGCCGCCGACCCCGGCATATTCCCCCTCGGTGTTCTCGCGGATGAAGACCATGTCGATGTCCGCTGGGTTCTTGTCGCGGAGCGGCCCGGCGATGCCCGGGAGGAGGCGGATGGGACGCACATTGACGAAGAGGTCCAGTTGCTTGCGGATCGGCAGGAGGAGCCCCCAGAGCGTCACGTGATCGGGAACATGGGGTGGGTCACCGACGGCACCGAAGTAGATCGCGTCGAACTGCCGGAGCTGCTCGACACCGTCCGGGGGCATGAGGCTGCCGGTCTGCCGGTAGAAGTCGGAGCCCCAGGGAAAGTGGTGCCACGCGAGTTCGGCCTCGCCGGCGACGGCTGCTTCGAGCACCCGCTGACCGGCTGGAATGACCTCCTTCCCCACCCCGTCACCGGGAATGACGGCGATCCGGAAGTGTCGCATCGGTTTCTGCCTCCTGACTTCGTCGGCACTACCCGGCCGGAGCATAGCAGGTATCGAGTCGCGCGAGAAGCAGCGTCACGACGAGCGGAACTGTTCATGTGCCGCTCGGAAAGCCGCGGCTGCTTCCTCGTTGCGCACGACGAAGACGACCCGTTCCGGAAAGCGGGCCCCGCTGGCGGCATGGTCGCGTACGGCTTGCACAATCGCCTGGGCGCAGGTGTCGAGATCGAGCCCACCGACACCGGTGCCGAGCGCTGGGAAGGCGACTGACCGGAGCTGGCGTTCCTGGCAGCGAGCGAGCGCAGCGCGCGTCGCGGCGTAGACGGTCTCGCGAGTGGCCGGGATCATACGGCCGTGCTCGTCGTACCCCATGGCAGCAGCGTGGATGACGGCCTTGTGTGGGAGGCGACCAGCCCCGGTGACCACTGCCTCGCCGACGGCGATCGGCCCCTGGGCAATGGCCTCGCGCTCGATCTCGTCACCCCCAGCCCGCTTGATCGCGCCGGCCACGCCAGACCCCATCCACAGACGATTATTCGCCGCGTTCACGATCGCCTCCGTGTCGACGGTGGTGATGTCACCGATCCGTACCTCGATCGCAGGTTCGGTCATGGTGGTACCTCCGACGGCTATGGGTCGAACTCGCTCTCGATCGTATCGTATGCCGATCGAGGTGTCCGTAAGCGGCCCTCGGCTCAACGATCACCGACCGAAGCGGGCGCAGTGAGGGAGCTGGACAAGCATCGAGGGCGCAGCCTAAAAAGGGCGTGGGACGTGTGGCTCGGTGTGGAGCGGGAGGGAATCGGAGGATGGATTTCACGTTGTCGGAACAGCAGCGGGAACTCCAGGCTCGAGCACGCTGGTTCGCGGAGACGGTCGTCAAGCCGGTCGCTTCGCTGTACGACCAGGAAGAGCGTCACCCGCACGAACTGATCGTCCAGGCACGGCAGGAGGGGTTGACGGAGATCACGATTCCAGCGGAATACGGCGGGCGAGGACTCGGTGTCCTCGAGCTGGTTCTCGTCGCCGAGCAGCTCGCCTGGGCGTGCGCTGGCTTCACGGCAGCGGCCTGCTCGAGCTGCCTGGCTGGCGAGCCGATCGTCATCGCTGGGAGCGAGGAGCAGAAGCGACGCTGGCTGCCGCGGCTCGCGGCTGGTGAGTACGCGAGCTTTGCGCTCACCGAGCCGGAAGCGGGATCGGACGTGACGGCGCTGACCACGCGTGCCGAGCGGCGCGGCGATGTCTATGTCCTCAACGGACACAAGCGGTGGATCGGTAATGCGCCGATCGCCAGCTTCTTCGTGGTCTTCGCCAAGACTGACCCGGATGCCGGTCGCAACGGGATCAGCGTGTTCGTCGTCGAGCGCGAGTCGCCGGGGATCGTCACCCGGCCCTTGCGCAAGCTGGGACAGCGAGCGATATCCAACGGCGAAATCGAATTCCATGACGTGGTCGTGCCCGCCTCCAATCGGATCGGCCGGGAAGGCGAAGGTTTTGCGATCGCGATGCGAACGCTGCGCCGTACGCGCCCGATGGCTGCAGCCTTCGGCGCCGGTATCATCCAGCGCTGCCTGGACGAGTCGTTGGCGTATGCCCAACAGCGGCGGACGATGGGGCAACCGATCATCAAGCATCAGGCGATCGGGCACAAGCTCGCGGAGATGCGGATCCGTCTCGACGCCGCTCGCCAACTGACCTATTTGGCTGCCTGGCTGGCGGATCGCGGTGAGGACAATACGCTCGCTGCAGCCGTGGCCAAAGCATTCGCGGCCGACAGCGCGATGTGGGCGGCGACCGAAGCAGTTCAAGTGTTCGGTGGGAATGGGTACAGCCCTGACTATCCGGTCGAGAAGCTGTTCCGCGATGCGAAGCTCTTGCAGATCTACGAGGGCACGAGCGAAATCCAGCGCACTATCATCGTCCGGGAACTCGTTCGGCTCAGCGGAAACCGCCGCACCGTCGGTTGATCGTCCTCCAGTGCAGGCTCGTATGGCTGCCTTCGCTGGGGCTCGAGCGACCTTGTCGGGTTCAGAACGCTTTTCGCTGGTGGTGACGGTGCGCGGTGGGAATCGGTCGAGGAGTGCGCGATGTCCAGCTGGTCATTCCGCTGTACATATTGTGGTGCACAGTTTCCGCCCGAAACACTCGTCTGGCGTTGCCTACGCTGTAGAGGCGTGCTCGCGGTCGACCCACCGCTGCTGCTCGATCGCGGAGCGATCGAAGTGTCGACCTCGACGCTGTGGCGATATGCACGGGCGCTCCCGGTCGAGCCGCCGGCACGGACGCTCGGAGAGGGAATGACGCCGCTCGTCCCTGGCCAGCTCGACGGCGAACCGGTCTGGTTCAAACTGGATTTCCTGCTCCCGACAGGATCCTTCAAGGATCGAGGCGCCAGCGTGTTGGTCGCCTTCCTGGCCCGAGCTGGTGTCCGGCGAATCGCGGTCGACTCGTCCGGCAATGCAGCTGCCGCTTTGGCTGCGTACGCTGCCTCGCATGGGCTGGAGGCGCTGGTCTTCGCACCCGCTGACACCGCGTCGGAGAAGCTGTTGCAGTCCCGTGCCTATGGCGCGCGGGTCGAGCTGGTGCCCGGCCCACGTGAGGTGGTCGCGGCTACCGCTCAGGCCGCTGCACAGGAACCCGGAACGGCGTATGCCAGCCACAACTGGCACCCGCTGTTCGCGGAGGGGACGAAGACCTGGTTGCTGGAGGTGTGGGAGCAGTTGGGTGGAATGTGGCCGGCGGCCTGCTTCGTCCCAGCCGGGGGCGGAAGCCTGGTGCTCGGTGCTGCGCTCGCGGTGCAGGGTGTTGGGACTCCAGGGCCAGTTCTCGTCGCTGCCCAGCCGGAGTCCTGTGCCCCGCTGGTGCGTGCCTGGGAACGACAGACTCGTGAGGTGGAACCCGTAACGCCGGGCCCGACACTGGCGGAGGGAGCGCGGATCGGCGCGCCACCACGGGGCGTGTTGCTCTTGGAGATTCTCCGCCAGTGTGGTGGGTGGCCGGAAGCGGTTCCCGAACCGCAGCTCGTCGAGACCGTGCGTCTTCTCTGGCGTCAGGGGCTCTACGTGGAGCCGACTGCAGCGCTGGGTGCGGCGGCGTATCGCCTGGCTCGTCGCCGGGGCTGGGTACCGGATGGGCCGGTCGTGATCGTTCTCACTGGCAGTGGGCTCAAGGCGGGCACGGTGGTGCGGCACGTGATCGACCAGGTCTAGGGTCGTGCAGCCCGTTCGTTCACGATCGCAGAGGGCATAGGGTCGTGCGTGGTCAGAAGATGTGTCTCGTTCAGCGCCGAGCGATTCGGCCAGAAGGAAGGACAGAAGAGAGCGGTTCCGACGAGCCATCCGCTACCCGCTCCCCGTAAGCCGTGACGAGGTTTCACCTCCCCACTCGGCGCCGGTCTCGACCGCCCCCGCACACGTTCCAGGGCCATGTGCGGTACGTGTCGATCCGGTTGTCCGGGACGAACGTCCGGCTTTCGCTGGACGCCTCCGAGCGGGTCGTCGCCGACTCCTCGGAACCGCATCTCCAGTACAGCACACCGAAGGCCGGTTGTCAAGTGGTCTGAAGAGCGTATCGCTCCTGATATCGCACCCGTGCGTGGACAGCCCCGAGCCGCTCCTCCTTGCGCTCTCGTTACGAACCAGCCCGGAACGTGCGGATGTACGCCAGTATCGCCTCGAGATCGGCATCGGAGAGCAACGCAGGCGGGTAAGCGGGCATCCCTTCGTCGGTGCCCTCGCGGATGGCGCGGACAGCACGCCGGTCGGTTGCACGGAGCTGGAGGAAGCCGGGTGCGTTGCCGCGAGGGCCGTGGCAGGACACGCAGCCGAGGGAGAAGTAGAGCGCAGCGCCGCGTGCTGCTCCATTCGCTGCTGGATCGGCTGGCCGGAGATCGTCGGTGGAGGGCGTGGGAACGACCGGGAGCGGCTGCGCAACGCTGGACCGCAGCGTTCGCAGGTAGGCGATGACGGCCCAGATCTGCTCATCGCTCAGGCGGGCGGCGAAACCCGGCATGCCGGTGAAACTGAGGCCGTGTGCGATGATCCAGTAGAGCTCCGCGTCGCTGCGTGCCTGCGTCTCCTCATCGTCGAGCCGGCTGGCTGGGGGATAGCTCAGTGTGCCGAACCAGCCTTTCCCATCGGCATCCGCGCCATGACAGGGAGCGCAGGTTCCGAGATAGACGATCCGCCCGGTCTCTACCCCACGCGAGCCCACCGCGGGCGGTGTTGGCGCGTTTCGGCTGCCGACGGCAGCGGCTCGATCGATCGCCCACCGGCTGAGCGTCCGTTCGAAGGGCCACGCAGTTCGGTGGGAGAGCAGTGCCGGGCCCGCGAACCATAGGATGCACGCTGCGAACAGCACGGTAGCGATCATCCCGCTGGCGAACCAGAGCAGCCGACCAGGCCATCGGCTGCTGGACCACTCCTTTCGCTGTTCCTCGGAGGTCCGACCCATCACCGTCTCCTCTCCTCGAACTGCGCGTACCGGGCTGCCATGAGACTACCGCAAGCAGCGTCACCGATCCGTGCACTCGGGTTGTCGGTCACCGGCTCTTTCCCTGAGCTTCCGGGACCGGAAAGTCATCCGCTTCCGAGGGCAGCCGTTGTCGAGGTCGCGCGCTCTGCAGCGGCCGACTACCGGTGGGAGACGATCGGGACATGCCGGAGGCCGTAAACGCTTCTGGGCTCGCGGGGACGGCACGGGCAGGAAGCCGCCAACGAGCATGCGTGCGACACCGAGCGAGAACCGGGGGCGCAGCCCGTCCGGGAGCGTTGTTGCGCTCTGGAGCCCGTCAGCGTGGTCGGAAGGGTACCTGAGGGCTCGGTACAGCTCGAGACGGCGTATCGCCGCTGCACAGGACGCCTTCGAGTGCCGACGCGGAGGGCCGTCGCGTCTGGAGGCGACCGACGACCCTCCGCTCCATGTCTCGCGGTTCAGCGAGCGGGTCCCTGTGACCTCGAGCGGCGCCACCACGTAGCCAGGCTGCCGGTGAGACCACCAGCGAGAACGAGAGCGACGAGGAGCACGAACGGCCATGCTCCCCGCTGGTCGTGTGGCTGTCCAGTCGCTGGTGGGAGTTGTGCTGGTGGTGTGGATGTCGGGACGGTGCGGGGTGTCGGTGTCGCCAAGGCTACAGTGGGGTACGGAGCGACTGTCGGAGGTGCGGTCGTCGGCGTGACGAGGGCGATCGTCGGCGACGGCGTCGGAGCAGTTGTCGGTGTCGCGGCGGTAGCGACGAGGATCGTACCCTGCATGCCGAGTGTGCGGTGATTCCCGACCGGGCAGTACATCTCCCACTCACCGGGTTCAGTGAGCGTGAACGTGGCCTGTCGTGTCTCGCCGGGCATGAGGTTCGTGGCGAAGAGTCGCTGTTCGATACCTCGGTCTTCCAGCTCCACTTCGAGGTTGTGCTGCGCACCGCCCGCATTGGTCACGACGAACGTCACCGGCTCGCCGAGAGGTACGGTGATGGTCGCAGGGGTGATCGAAAACTCGGTGAGCGTGATCGAGACGGTGACATCTGGCGCTGCCGCGTCCACGTCCAGCTGGAAACTCATCCGGGAGCGGGCGGCGAGGGCATGGCTCGGCAGGAGAGAGCAGAGCGATGAGCGTGAAGAGGACGACAGACCTGACTCGCTTTCCCATTTCTGGCCTCCCCCGTCCTTCGGTGGCTTGTACGATGGTGGGTGCACCCGAAGGAATTACGCGTGGGAAGACCGTGCGGATTGAGATGACTCAGCGAGCACCTGGCACGGGAATACCGAGTGCCTGGAGCAGGAGCGTCGTCGCGAGATAGAGGAGGATGAGCATGAGGAGGCGTCGGAGCCAGACCCCTCGGATCCTTCGGCCGAGGCGGGAGCCGAGTTGTGCACCGAAGAACACCCCGAGCATCGCCGGGATAGCGACCTGTGGGACAAGCAGATCGTTCGCGTAGTAGAGGAGTGCGCTTCCGACGACGGTGACACCGACCATGTAGCTGCTCGTCGCGGCTGCTGCCTTGACCGGGACCCGCATGAGAACGTTCATGAGCGGGACCTGAACGATGCCGCCGCCGATACCGAGGAGGCCGGACAAGAAGCCAGCCACCGTGCTGAGCAGGGCACCGAAACCGACGAGTTGCGGAATATAGTGGACTGTTCCGCCGATTGCCGGATCGTAAAAGCTGCCGCCGAGTCCGAAGCGGTCGGAGCCGACCGTGACGGGGTGAGCGCTCGCACGGTGAAGGCTCATGAGCGCGATCATCGCATAGAGCGTGATCGCGAAGATGACGCGGAGAAGGGTAATCGGGGCTGCCGTCACCAAGAGGGCACCGCCGATCGCACCAACCGTCGTGGAGATCAGGAGGAGCAGGGCGAGCCGGAGATTGACCATGCGATGGTGGAGGTACACGGAGGCACTCCCGAGCGAGTTCACGATCACCGCGAGCGCGCTGGCCGCGATCGCGGCCCTGATCGGGATGCCGAGAAAAGCAGAGAAGATGGGGACCATGAAGACTCCCCCGCCGACACCGACCATCGCGCCCAGCGTTCCCGATACCGCTGCGACGAGGAAGATCGCGAGTTCTGCAGCGTGACTCATCGAGTGCTCCCGATCGTGCGCGCGATCGGTAGTACTGCGACGACCACCAGCAGGATGACGACGAGAAGCGTCGTGCGGCGATCACCGCGCCGTGCGCAGTATGCGAGTATCATCAGGAGCCCGGTGACGGGGCCGAGTGTCGCGCATAGGAGGGCGATACTTTCGACTGCAGCCGGGTTACCCTCGAGGAGCTGCAGCGGGAGTTCGCTGAGCGGAACGGTCGCAGTCTCCATGCTCCCGTCGCCGAGGAGATCGAGGATGAGGCCGAGCGTGAGGAGCGCGAGCGCCACCCCGAGCCAGACCCGGTACAGCTGGGCGAGGAGCCCGGAGAGCTCGCTGAACTGTGTCTCCCCACACTCGGTTCGTTGTCTCGCTTCCGAAACGCTTCGGGCTCGTTGCATCTTCGGTGCTGCTCATCGCGATCTTGGGCCGCCCAGCAGCGCCAGGGCTGCGGGCTCCATCGTACCACACGACCAGGTGGTCTCTCTTCCGGCTCTCGTGCAACTCGTTCAGCCGCCGACGATACCGGCCAGGCCAAGCACGAGAATGATCAGAACAGCGAGTGCGATGCTGACGAAGACAACGTCGCGCTCCAGGATGAACAAGACCAATGTCAGTGCGACCCGGGCTGTCGGGGTGAGGATCAGGACGAGCAGGCCGAGGCGCATGATGTCGTCCGGCTGACCGTGGACGAGGCCAGTCAGGATGGCCTGCGGGCTCGTCTTCAGTACCCCACTCTGAAGCGTCAACAATTCGTGCAAGGTCTGCGGATCGCCCGGTTGGGGTCCCCGTACGAAGAAGAGCACGAGCCCGATGGCGCCGATGGTCGCCGCGACGAGCACACCGAACCGCAAGACGAGGCTGACCAGAAGATCGATCCGTTCCTGGACAGGATTGAGCACGTTTGTTTCGGGTGAACCGTGCTGTATCGATCGGTCACGCATGTCACCACACCCCCAATCCACGTAGGAACATCTGGAAGGCGATGACCAGCAAGATCGGAATGAACAGCTGGCGCACGCGCCGGTTCGTCATCCGCAGCAGAAGTTGCGCCCCCACGAGCGAGCCAGCGAGGACACCGAGCATGACCGGTGTCGCGATGAGCGGCACCACATCCCCTCGCCAGAAGTAGATGCCAGCACTGGCTGCTGCCGTCACGCCGATCATGAAGTTACTGGTCGCCGTCGAAACCTTCATCGGCATCCGCATGCCCCAGTCCATCGCCAGCACTTTGAGAGCACCGGCGCCGAGTCCGAGGAGTGCCGAGGCGAGCCCAGCTACGAACATCATCGCGAAACCGATCGGGACACGGGTCACCTCGTAGCGCACGACCCGTCCGAGGGCACGATCGGGATACGCGCTCCCCAGGCGGAGATGCCGAGCGAACCAGTCGGGTTGCACGCCGGTCGGGATTTCCTCACCGAGGCGACGCGCCATCGGTCCGAGGGACAAGAGGAGAAAGCCTGCGAAGAGGAAATAGAGTGCGCGACCGGGCACGAAGGGTACGAGCAACGCCCCGAGGACGGCGCCCGAACTCGTCGCTAATTCCAAGAAAATCCCAGCCCGCACGTGCGTGAGATGGTCACGGACATACGCAGCCGCGGCACCGCTCGAGGTGGCGATGATCGAGACGATGCTGGCACCGACCGCGAGATGGATATCGAGCCGGAAGACCAGTGTCAGCAATGGGACGATCAGGATACCCCCGCCGAGGCCAATGAGCGAACCGAGCAGTCCAGCGAGGAACGCGAACAGGAAGAGGCCGAAGACGAACAGTTCGATGCCGAGCACTGACCGACTCCTTTCCTGCGACCAGTACCGGGGAGCCTGAGCACTCGAAACGGGGCGGTGAGCGGTCGCACCGGAAGGTCTGCCAGGATTCACGCCAAACCGATAGCCATACCGGGGTAGTAGGGCTCGCTGCCGCCATGCAGGGTGCCGGTCCGGTCACGCAAGATGCCTCCCGGGCAGGCGAAGGGGACATCGGCGAAGTCCTCGCGCACGATCTGGACCCGATGGCCGCGACGCTCGAGTTCACTGATTACTCTTCCGTCGATGCGGCTGCTCACAGCAGTCGGTTCGACGCTGCAGTCGATACGGGGGGCGGAAATGGCTGCTTGGATACCGAGCCCATGATCGATCACGTTGCTCACGACCTGCGCGACGGCATCGATGATCCGTCGCCCACCCATCGCGCCGAGCACGAGGAACAGCCCATCGTCCTGGAAGACGAGTGTCGGCGACATGTTGGCGAGCGGTCGTTTACCCGGTTCGATCGAGTTCGCGCGCCCGGGTTCCGGGTCGAACCAGAGCATCCCGTTGTTCATGAGGATCCCGGTACCCGGGGCGACCACGCGTGAACCCCACGCGGAGAGGAGCGTTTGCGTGAGGGCGACAGCATTGCCCCAGCGATCCACCACGCCGATGTGTGTCGTCGAACCAGCACCGTAGTTGGGGAGCGAACGAGCGTAGAGACGTTGGACGCCGAGACGCCGTGGATCGCCGGGCTCGATCCGTGCCCGTGCCTGCTCGCCGATCTCGCTCGCCCGCTCGCGCGCGTAGGCTGGATCGGTGAGCGCAGCTACCGGCACTGGAACGAAACCTGGATCGGCGAGATAGGCGAACCGATCGACGAACGCCTGCCGGAACGCTTCGATCAGGACATGGAGGGTGCGACTCGAATTGTGCCCGTATTCGGTGAGCGGGAAACAGTCGAGGAGATGCAGGGATTCGAGCACCGTCGGCCCGCCACTCGGTGCGGGCGCGGTAGCGATGCGGTAGCCGCGGTACTCTCCCCAGAGCGGTGCGGACAGGCGAACGGTGTAGCGCTCGAGGTCCTCCATCGTGAGGATGGCGCCCAGTGCACGCAGGCCTTCGACGAGCTGCCGTCCGAGCTCACCGCGATAGAATGCATCGGCACCATCGCGCGCGATCGCTTCGAGCGAACGGGCGAGATCGGGCTGCCGGAGGATCGTCGGCTCGAGTCCGGTCCGCACCGGCAGTGGCAGGCCGTCGCGGGTGAAGACCGCACGGGTCGATGGATACTGCGCGAGTAGGGCAGCGTCTTGTGCCATTTCGAGACTGGTATGCCAGCTGACGGCAAACCCGTCTCGTGCGAGGCGAATGGCGGGTTGGAGGAGCTCAGCGAGCGGTCGCGTTCCGTAGCGCTCGAGCGCCGTCGCTAGTCCCGCGACCATGCCGGGTACCGCGATCGCGAGCGGTCCGTGCACGTTCGCATCCTTCTCGACCGCTCGCCAGCCGAACCGGGTCGCACCGGTAGCGGGGAGCAACCGGTAGAGATCAGGGCGGGCGGCCAGTGGAGCACACATACCGAAATCGATCGCAACGGTCTCCTGGCTCTCGGCGAGGTGGATCAGCAGAATACCGCCGCCGCCGATCCCGCTCATGAACGGCTCGACGACTCCGATCGCGAACGCTGTGGCGACCGCCGCATCGATCGCATTGCCGCCGTCAGCGAGCACGGCGACTCCGACCTCGGCTGCCAGCTCGTGTTGGGCGACGACCATCCCATGCCTGCCCACCGCTTCGGTGCGGTCGATGATCCACTTGCTCCGGCTCATCGCACTCCTCCAGGCATGCGCACGTCGAACCGCGTCCAGCCTATGCTCGAGAAAGGTGGTCTGCAAGAGCAGCGGTCGGGGATCGTGAACAGCGCGAGACGTATCGCGAACCGTGACGACTGCCAGCGGGGGCGCGTGGGCGCTGGATACGGTACCGCGTGAGCGCACGTCCAGTGCCTGTACTGAAGCCTGCGCACGCTCGAGCTTGACAGGCCGTGGAAGGAGAAGTACGCTCCGGTTGGGCAGAACATTTGTGCGTCACGGAGGACCAGCGATGCGGGACGAACGGCGGGAGGACGAGCAGGCACAGGTCATCCAACCGCCGCTCTTCGAGCTGGGGAGGGACGGCAAGCTCCGCGGTACGGTCGGCCTCTTGCCGGTGCTGACTGCCGAGTCGTCGCTCGATGTCGCCCGTTTCTGGTTCCGTCGCTATCTCGAGCAGTCCGGTCATCCGGTCAACACCGTCAAGTCCTACAGTTACGACCTGGCGGTCTTCGAGTCGCTGGTCGGTCCGAAACCGATCGCCCAGATCGACGAACGCGATGTGGCGACGTTTCTGGAGCAGAGTCGTGGCCGGTCGACACGCAAGCGGCGGTTGACGACGCTGTCGACGTTCTTCAAGTTCCTGATCACGCGTGCCAAGGTGATCGAGCACGACCCGACGGCAGCGTTCTACTCGGATCGGATTCCGCTCAAGACGCCCCAGCCGTTGTTCCCGGAGGAGCAGGAGCGCTTACTCGCTGCGGCAGCGGCCGAAGGCCCGCGGACACACCTGGCGATCTGGCTGATGTTGCGGCTGGGCCTCTCGCGACACGAGGTGCTCACCTTGCGCGCCTCGCACATCGACTGGGCCGATCCCGACAGACCGGTGGTCTATGTCTTCGCCGAAGGACAAAAGCGCCGGCTGCGCGAACGGAAGCTCGCCGGTAACCGCGAACTGACGGAGATCTACCAGCGCTTGCTCGAGGAGGAAGGACCACAGGATCGGCTCGTGCCGATCCTCCCGCAGTCGCTCAACAAGCTGGTCGAGCGAGTCGCTGCTGCCGCAGGCATCCAGAAGCCGGTCTCTCCGCAGACGTTGCGGCACACGTTCGCGGTCGAGCAAGCGAAGCGGGGCGCGAGCGAAGACGAGCTGCTGGAACTCCTGGGACTGGCCGATGATGCCCGCAACCGGCTCAGCGTGCGGCGGTACATCCGCCTGGCGGCACCACCGCTCGACCCGCTCGCGGGATCGCGGGAGTCGAGAGTGACGTAGCGATGCCTACAGGCGTTCGCGCAAAGGGAGCCAGGTGAGCACCACGTCCAGTACGAACGGGAGCGGTTGGGCGGTGTCGACCGTGAGATGGGCGAGTCCGGCAATCGGCTCCATCGTCTCGCCGTAGCGGGCGCGTTGCTCGAGGTAGATCGGCCAGGTCGCCTCGCTCGCTTGACCCGGCTCGTGGGCCCGATAGCGCAGACGTTCTTCCACGATCTCCGCAGGGCAACAGCACTCGACGAGCATCGGTCGAGCACTGTAGCGCGTGGCGAGCGCACGCGCTGCCTCACGCCATTCCCGGTCGAGAAAGGTCGCGTCGAGCACGACCGACCGGCCGGTGGCCAGTTCTGCCGCAGCGCGCTCGAGGAGCGCCCGGTACGTCGCTCGCGTGAACTCGGGTCCGTAGATATCCGTGCCGTACGGTACCTCGACGCGTCGCTCGACCGGCACGCCAGCCAGTTCTTTGCGGACGATGTCGGACGAGTAGAGCGCGATGCCGAGGCACCGTGCCAACCGGCGAGCGAGCGCACTCTTCCCTGTCCCCGACAGGCCGCCGATCAGGAGCAAGAGCGGTTCGGCCGGCTCGACCAGGTACGACGTCGCCAGGTCGATGTACCGCTCGGCCTGTGTCCGCACTGCGGAGAACTCATCGCTTTCCGGAGCGAGCTCCGCCAGCCGGAAGCAGTTGACCTTGTTGCGCACATGGGCGCGGTACACGCTATAGAAGTGCACGAGCAGCGGGAGTTCCGGATCGTCGAGCGCATCGCTCGCGCGGAGCGTGAGCCAGCGTGCGAAATCGCTCCGACCGTGGTGGTCGAAATCCATGCTGAGGAAGGCGAGATCGACCGCGACGTCGCCGCAGCGGAGCCGCGGGTTGAACTCGATGCAATCGACGATCTGGAAGCGTGGCGGTGACTCGGACTCGACGAAGATGTGTGCGAGGTGGAGATCGCCATGCCCCTCGACGATCCGCCCTTCGGTAATGCGGCGCTGGAACAGGTCGAGCCGCTCGCGGAGAAACCGCTCGCTGATCGAAGCGATCCAGCGGTGCTGAATGGGAGCGAGGACGACACCGATGAACGGCTCAGTCTGCTCCAGGTTCTCACGAATGTTGAACCAGATCGCTTCCGGAGTCCCCCACTGGTCGATTTCCGGACTCCGCGCAGCCGTCCGGTAGAACGCGGCGAGCCGGTCAGCCAGTGCGCTGACCAGCTCCATCGGCAGACTGCCGCGCTGCACGCGGCGCAACAGGGTCTGCTCGAAGTCGAGCCGGCGCATCTTGACAGCGTACTCGACGATCTCGCCCTCAGCTTCGACCCGAAGGTGCGAGCCCACGCGAGCGATCGGTACGACCCCAAGGTAGACACCATCGGTCAGCCGTTGGTTGAGCAGGACTTCTTGCTCGCAAAAGAACCGTCGGCGCTCGAGCGTGCTGAAATCGAGAAAGCCGAAGTTCACCGGCTTTTTGACCTTGTAGGCATAGTCGCCGACCAGGAACACTAGCGAGATATGAGTCTCTTCGACGTCGATCCGGTCGACCGGGAACGGATAGGCCTCCGGCCGGCTGAGTTCGCTGAGGATCAGCGCGCGATGCGCTCGCGAGAGATCGTCCTGCACCGTCATGTTGCACCCTCACTGGTGCCAACGCTAGCGCAACCGGAGCGATCCGGCAACCTCGATCTCGGTGCGGAGGACGTGTGGCGTATCATGAGGACGGATCGACCGGGAGGTGGTGGATGCGGAGGGTGGCGGCGGTCGTCATCTCGATCGGCCTGATGGTCGCGCTCGCAGTGTGGGCACCGGGTGCCCGAGCTGCGCAGTTCGTTGCAGGGCCGTCGGTGACGGTCGGAACGGAAGAACGACTCGACGACGAGCTGTATGCGGCAGGGAATGCGATCGAGATCGACGGTGACGTCACGCGGGACGTGTTCGCTGCTGGGGGAACGGTCGCGATTTCTGGTCGGGTCGGTGGTGACGTGACGGTGGCAGCCGGCTCGATCCGGGTAAGCGGGCCGGTCGCTGGGAGCGTACGGGTCGCTGCTGGCACTGTCGAGCTCACTGGGCCGATCGGTTGGGATCTCGCCGTGCTGGGCGCCGAGTCCGTAACGGTCGGGCGCACGGCGACGATCGCTCATGACGTGACGGTCATCGGCGCTGGAACATTGACGGTCGACGGCACAGTGCGTGGGAATGTCCGCGGCAATGTCGACATGCTCGTGGTGAACGGCCGTATCTTCGGTGATGTGGACGTGAACGCGAATCGTGTGGAGATCCGCGACGGAGCGCAGATCGACGGCGCCTTCCGGTACCGGGCTCCGCAGCCAGCGACGATCGCGCCTGGTGCACGGATCGTGGGACCACAAGCGTACACGCTGTCGCCGGGTACGACTGGTGGACCGCAGACGACGCTGGATCGGGTGCTCAGCTGGCTCTCGACGGTCTTGCTGCGGCTGGGCTGGGCACTGGTCGCTGGTACCTTGCTCGTGCTGGCTCTACCGCGTCAGACCGCGCTGGTGGCTGATACGTTTCGTCATGCACCGCTCTGGTCACTCGTGTGGGGTCTCGTGGTTTTCGTCGTGTTACCGATCGCTGCGCTCGTGCTCGCCGTGACCGTCGTCGGCCTCTCGGCCGCGCTGCTGTTGCTCGGTCTCTACGTCGCCGTGCTGTACCTCAGCCAGGTTTTGGTCGGGATCGCGCTGATTCGCCTCCTGCCGGTGAGCGCGCTCCGGAGCGACCGTCGTCTCGTGCTCTGGCTCGCAATGGTGGTGGGGACGACGCTCGTCCTCGTCTTCCGGCTGCTCCCGATCCCGTTCGGCTGGACGGTCTGGTGGAGTCTCCTGTTCGGTATCCTCGGACTCGGAATGGTGTGGACGGCCCTGTCCGGCTGGGGCGTGCACCGCGTCGTACCCACTGCAGCCGCACCGGCTCCTGCACCGGTCATCGAGGACGCTTCCTCGACGGAGCCGATCGTACGATCGGAGACGGAACGGTCCGGAGGAGCAGACGAGACGCGCGAGGAGCGGTGAATGGCTGACCGCATTCTGCTCGAGGGACTGCAGTTCTACGGTTACCACGGTGTGCACCCAGAGGAACGCCAGCTCGGCCAGCGGTTCGCGGTGGATCTCGAGGTCGAGCTCGATCTCGAACCGGCTGCGGTACGCGATGCGCTCGCGGAGACGGTCAACTACGGAGCGCTGTACCAGACCGTGCGGCGTGTCCTCGAAGGCGAGCCGCGGCAGCTTCTGGAAGCGGTCGCTGGGGAGATCGTCCGTGCCGTCTTCGCGGAGTATCCGCCGGTCGCGGCCGTGCGGGTACGGGTGTGGAAACTGTCGCCACCGATCGCCGGGGCAGCGATCGGCCGGGTCGGCGTCGAGCTCCGGCGGACCCGACAGGAGATCGAGAGCGCGGAAAGGAGCGGAGCGGGATGACTGGAACGGTGCTCGAGGCGCCACGTGTCGCCTATCCGCCGTTCGACCGGTGGCCCTGGGGGCGGCGGACATTCGTGATGGGCATCATCAATGTGACGCCGGATTCGTTCAGTGGCGACGGCTTACTGGGGCGGTTGGACGAGGTAGTGCGCCGGGCTCAGGAGATGGTGGAAGCCGGGGCTGACATCCTCGACGTCGGGGGTGAGTCGACCCGCCCTGGCCATATTCCGGTGCCGGCTGAAGAGGAGTTGCAGCGCGTCATCCCCGCGATCCGCGCGATCCGGGAAGCGCTGCCCGAGGTACCGATCTCGATCGACACGAACAAAGCGGTGGTGGCTGAGGCGGCGCTGGCTGCTGGGGCGACGATGATCAACGATGTCCGTGGACTGGCTGGCGACCCGGACATGCCAGCTGTCGCTGCCCGTGCCGGGGTACCGGTCGTGATCATGCACGACTTGCCGATCGAGCGCGCTGACGAGCTGATCCCGCGGCTCGTCCGCGATCTCGCGCAGCGGATCGAGCGGGCTCTGGCAGCCGGTGTCGAGTGGGAACGGATCATCATCGATCCTGGATTCGGCTTCGGCAAGGAGCCAGAGTTGAATCTCCTCATGTTGCGCCGCCTGCGTGACCTCACGCTATTCGGTCGCCCGATCCTGGTGGGGACGTCGCGCAAGCGGACGATCGGCTACGTGCTCGGCACCCCGCCTGACGAACGGCTCGAAGGGACGGCAGCGACAGTCGCGATCGCTATCGCCAACGGCGCGGACATCGTTCGGGTGCATGACGTCAAGGAGATGGTGCGGGTCGTCCGGATGACCGATGCCATCGTGCGGGGAACGTGGTGATCGCCTATATCGGGCTCGGCAGCAACCTGGGTGATCGTCGAGCGACGCTGCGTGCAGCCGTTCGACGTCTCAGCGAGCACGGGCGGATCGTCGCAGTCTCGTCGCTCTACGAGACCGAGCCGGTCGGATTCCGTGACCAACCATGGTTCCTGAACGCGGTCATCGCGTTGGAAACAGATCTCGACCCGCGTGAGCTCTTGCGAACGCTCCTCGCCATCGAGCGCTCGTTTGGGCGGGAGCGGACGTTTCGGAATGCCCCCCGGACGCTCGATCTCGACCTCCTGCTCTACGATGGGGTCGTCGAAAACTCAGTGGGCCTCACCGTTCCGCACCCGCGGCTGCACGAACGGGCCTTCGTGCTGGTTCCCCTCGCCGAGATCGCGCCCGACGAGGTGCATCCGCTGCTCGGGCTTCCGGTACGCGTCCTGCTCGAGCAGTTGGGTGATCGAGCGACCGAGGTGCGGCGCGTCGACGGTCCTGAGTGGGTGAACGGGGATGCAGTGGCATGAGCACGAGCCAGACCAGGAGCAGGGTCCTCGCAATCGATATCGGCAGCTCGTCGGCACGAGCGGCGCTGTTCGATGAGACTGGGCAGATCGTGGCGGGTACGCTGCGACGCGTGACCTACCGGCTCGAGACGGGGCCGGACGGGCGCGCGGAACTCGACGCTGGCACGCTCGCCGAGCGGATCGAGAACCTCCTCGATGCGGTCCACCAGGCAGCTGGCTCGCCGGTCCAGGCCGTGGGGATCAGCTGCTTCTGGCACAGTCTGGTCGGGCTCGACCGCCAGGGATGCCCAGTCACCCGCGTCTCGATGTGGGCCGACACGCGAGCGCGTGCAGCAGCACTCGAACTGCGTGCCCGCGTCGATGCAGCAGACCATCACCGGCGGACCGGAGCCTACCTGCACCCCAGTTACCCGATCGCGCGCTTCGCGTGGCTGGTCGAGCGTCTCCCCGAGCTCCGCACGACAGTCGCATGCTGGTGTGCGTTTCCCGACTATCTGTTCGTCCGCTGGACCGGTTCGTACCGGACATCGGTCTCGATGGCGTCGGGGAGCGGTCTGTTCGATACCTGGCGGCTCGACTGGGACGAGGAGTCCTGTGCAGCCGTCGGGCTCGATCCGCACCGGTTGCCGGTGATCGACGATGCCGATGGGAGGCTGGTGCCGGCGTACGCTGCGCGCTGGCCACGGTTCGCCGATGCGGTCTGGTATCCAGCCTGGGGCGACGGGGCCTGCAGCAACGTCGGAAGCGGTGCGGTCGGTCAAGACCGTGCGACGATCATGATCGGCACCTCGTCGGCCATCCGGACACTCTGGCGCGGTGAGCCGCTCGTCGTACCCTGGGGCTTGTGGCTCTATCGGTTGGATCGGGAACTCGTCCTCGCTGGGGGTGCACTCAGCGAGGGTGGGGACTTGATCGACTGGATCCGGCAGCGCTTCGTGCTCTCTCCCGAGCCAGCGCTCTGGGAGCGTGTGCAGACACTCGAGCCGGGATCGACCGGTCTGCTCTGGCTCCCGACGATCGCGGGCGAGCGCAGCCCGGGCTGGCCGGTCGATGCGAGTGCTGCGCTGGTCGGTCTCCGCCTCAGCCACGATGGCGTCGCGGTGCTGCGTGCCGCGCTGGAAGCAGTTGCCTGCCGGATCGCTGAGGTGGTCGACCTGTTGCTCGAGATCAGACCGGGGATCGAGGTGTTCATCGGCAGCGGCAATGCGCTCCTGGGCATACCGGGCTGGGCGCAGATCGTGGCCGATGCGACCGGACGCTCGCTCCTACTCGCTCCCGATCCTGAGGCATCGCTGCGCGGTGCTGCGCTGGTGGCGTCGGCACGACTCACCGGCCGCCCGCTCGAGCACCTGGCTCGCTCCGATGTCGCGCAGTGGACGTGCATCATGCCGAACGAGACCGCAACGCAGGTCTTGCGACGTCAACAGGAGGCGATCAGAACGCTCCACGTTGCTCTGGCACAGCTGAACGTGGTACTGAGGAAGGAGTGAGTGGACGATGGAGCTGCAGGGCCGGGTAGTGGCAGTCTGCTCGAGTCCGCAAGGTGGGATACCGAAGTACCGGCGGCTCGAGATCGAGGTTGGGATGGACGGCGTGGTCGGCGACTACCACGCTGGGCCGTACAACCGGCACAAGAAGCGAGGCGAGCTGGAACCGAACACCCGGCAGTTGACGATCGTCGCGCAAGAAGTACTGGACGATGTCAACGAGGAACTCGGTATTCAGCTGGAGCCTGGCTTTCTCGGTGAGAACCTGACCGTGGTCGGGCTGGGCGACCTGAGCGATCTCGAACCGGGTGATCTGCTGATCGCTGGGGCAGTGATTCTCGAGGTCACCGCACAGAACAAGCCCTGCAGCACGGTGGCCGTCTACCATCCGCAGCTCGTCAAGACGCTGTATGGACGGCGCGGGGTGTGCGCGATCGTCCGCCGTCCGGGAATCATTCGGCCAGGGGATCCCGTGATGGTGCAACGTCGTGGGTGTTAAGCGTTCGCAGCCTGTGACGCGGCGTCCTGCCAGGGCAGTCGCTCGCCAGCCTCGCGGAGCGCGCGGACCTTCCGCCGTTGTGCACGATCGAGTTTCATCAGGAGATGCAGCAGCTGCTCCTGCTCCTCGAGCGTGAGCCCGGCGAATTGCTGGATGTGCAACTGCTCTTGTTTGGGAAGCAGCTGCTCGCAGTATTCTTGCCCCTTCTCGGTCAGATACAGTCGTTTCGCTCGCCCCTCGGGCACTCGCTTGATCAGCCCTTGTCGCTCCATCCGCTGGAGGAGCTGCGTGACATTCCCTGGTGTCACGAGCATGCGTTCGGCGAGTTCCTGCTGGGTGATCCCTGGACACTTCGCGATATGGAAGATCACGTCCAGCTGGGCGAACGTGAGACCATGCGCGTACGCGTGGGCGGCCGACTCGCGCTCCGTGCGGTAAGCGATCCGCATGAGATAGATCCAGGCCCGCACCGCCGGATGACGAGTCCGCGTCGGGATCGGTGAGCAAGGATTCTGCTTCTTCTCCATCTCCTCTATCCCACTTGTCAAAACCGTGAGGTCACAGCTGAAGTCATTGTAGCGTGTACGCTGGAATCATGGAAGTCTCCCAGTCGTTCCGGTGTTGCCCCATGTGTTCCGGTTGCTCCCTGCCAAAAGTCGAGTGCCCGACCCTCCAGTGAGCATTGTATGATGCACGGTTCGTGTAGGCAGCACGAGTCCGTTCAGCGATCGCGTATGCCGAGTGCACGGTGCAGGCATGCTGACTCGGTCGTCGCGTGCCAGTATTTCACGAGTTACGGATGTTCGCGATTCGACAGGTGAGACAGTACACTCGATGGGTACGGTAACCTGGGGGCGACGAAACGATGGCGGATGCATTGGTGCTCGCTGGAATCCATCACATCACGGCTGTCACGGCTCGTGCGCCCGAGAACCTGCGCTTCTGCACGAGGGTACTCGGACTTCGGCTCGTCAAGAAGACGGTCAACCAGGACGATGTCTCGGCGTATCACCTGTTCTGTGCCGATCGTGTCGGCACACCGGGGACGGAGGTGACCTTCTTCGACTGGCCGCACCTTCCGCCGCATCAGCCTGGGCACGGCGAGATCGCGCGGATGGCCTTGCGTGTCGGTAGCCGTCAGGCGCTCGACTGGTGGTTGGCATGGCTCGATGGTCACGGTGTACCGGGCCTCGAGCGCGGGAGCTATGCTGGGCGCGACGCGCTGTTTTTCACCGATTTCGAGGGACAGCGGCTGGCGCTCGTCGATGACGGTGGCGTACCCGGCGGCGTGCCGTGGGAACGTTCACCCGTTCCGCCGGAATACCAGGTGAAGGGGATCTTCGCGGTGACGCTCGTCGTGCGTGCGCTGGAGCCGACTGCGCGTGTGCTGGTCGATGTGCTCGGTTTCCGGCTGCGTGCCGAGGGGCGCGGTACCTCTCGCTCGGCACTGTTCGAGACGGGATCGGGCGGTCCCGGGGCGCTCGTCCTCGTCGAGGAGCGTCCGGACCTGCCGAGGGCCCAGCTCGGTGCCGGTGGTGTCCACCACGTCGCCTTCCGCGTACCGGACGATGCGACGCATCGTGCCTGGCGCGAGCAGATCGCGCAGGCGGGCATTCCGGTCACGCCGCAGATCGATCGCTTCTACTTCCGCTCGCTCTATTTTCGCGAGCCGGGAGGGGTGCTGTACGAGCTCGCGACCGACGGACCAGGCTTCGCGGTCGACGAGGACGTCGAGCATCTCGGCGAGAAGCTCTCGCTCCCACCGTTCCTCGAGCCGCGCCGAGCGGAAATCGAAGCGCACCTCCGGCCGCTCGAGCCGGTGGAAGCCGAGAATCGCTGACGAGACGGAAGCGCCGGGGTGTCGCCCCCGGCGCTGTCTCTCGAGATGCCGTTTCGACCGGGCTCAGCGCTTCAGTCCCTCGCGGTAGCGCTGGGCGACGGCATCCCAGTTGACCACGTTCCACCAGTTGGCGATGTACTCAGGGCGCCGGTTCTGATACTTCAGATAATAGGCGTGCTCCCAGACGTCGAGTCCCATCACCGGGTACAGGTTGTCCATGTACGGGCTGTCCTGGTTGGGGCGGGTGATGATCTGGAGCTTGCCGTTCTGGTCGAGGACCAGCCAGGCCCAGCCGGAACCGAACACGCCGGCCGCAGCGGCCGAGAACCGCTCTTTGAACTGCTGGAAGCTCCCGAAGGTCTCAGCGATCGCTTGCGCGAGGTCTCCCGTCGGCTCGCCACCGGCGTTCGGCCCCATGATCTGCCAGAAGATCGTGTGGTTGGCATGGCCTCCGCCGTTGTTGCGGACGGCCGTCCGGATGTCCTCCGGGATCTCGTTGATCCGCCGCAGCAACTCCTCGATCGGCATGGCCGGAAGTTCCGGATGCTTCTCCAGTGCGGCGTTCACGTTGCGGACGTAGGCACCGTGGTGCCCGGTGTGGTGGATCTCCATCGTCCGTGCGTCGATGTACGGCTCGAGCGCGTCGTACGGATACGGCAACGGTGGGAGTTCGTACGGCATCGGGACCCTCCCTTTCCCTCGACAGGCCAACCGACAGGCGGTGCAGTTGCCCTGATGGCTCGTCGGTTCGGATACTGCACCGCTCGGTTGAAGTATGACGCAGAATCCACGCCAAGCAAAGGTGCATGACGAAAAACCGCCGGTACGATCCTCGAAGACCAGCGGTACGTCGTCGAGTGCTCGCCTCGCGTCCCCTGACCGCGGAGCGACGGTCGGCCGAACCGGCTCGTGCTCCACTTCCGTGCCAAGCTAGGCCGACCGTCGTCCTGGCTGGGTGCGTTCGACGATGCTGGCAGCAGCGACGACGAGATCCTCGCGCCAGGGCCCGGCGACGAGCTGGATCCCGACCGGTAAGCCGTTCGCTGCTATGCCGGCTGGAACGCTGATCGCTGGCCAGCCCAGGAGATTGAACGGTGAGGTCAACCAGCTCGAGCGCGGTGACCACTGGCCGAGCCGCGGAGCAGTGTTGGGAGTTGTGGGCAGAGCGAGGAGCTCGCAACCGTGTTCGGCGAGGTTGGCAGCGAACCGATCGCGAGCGCGGGCGGCGAGTCGCTGAGCGACGACAGAGGCCCAGTTGGGGTAGGCGAAGCAGCCGAGCAGGCGGAGACGGAAGAAGTCGCCGTACCGGCTCCACCACTCGCGTGCCAACGGGCCATGCAGCGCGGCGATCTCCAGTTGGGCGATCGCTGCGCTCAGAACACGGAGTTCCGCGAGCTCCGGCAGGTCGAGCGGCAGGAGCGTCGCGCCGGCCTGGGCCAGACAGTCGAGCGCTGGTTCGAGCGTTTCGCGAACCTCCGGATCGGCCAGCGGTTCACCACCGGACGAACACAGAACGGCGACGCGAACCGGCAGTCGCTCAGCGCGTGCCGCTGCGAGGAGGTCCGGGAGCGGCGCCGGGCGAGTCCGGGGATCCCGTGCATCGGGGCCGGCGATCGCCGCGAGGGAGACTGCCGCATCAGCCACCGTGCGCGTGATCGGTCCCAGATGGTCGAGCGACCAAGCGAGTGGGAAGACACCGGCCAGGCTCACTCGGCCGAACGTCGGCTTGAGCCCGACCAAGCCACAATAAGTGGCGGGAATCCGGATCGATCCACCAGTATCGGAACCGATCGCCATCACCACCATACCGGCACCGACCGCAGCTGCCGATCCACTGGAGGAGCCGCCAGTGTCGTACGCCGGTGCCCGGGGATTGCGTACCGGGCCGTAGTGCGGATTGGTGGAGGAACCGGCGTAGGCGAACTCGGGGAGGCGCGTCTTGCCGACGATGATCGCTCCGGCTGCACGGAGTCGCTCGACGACTGTCGCGTCACGCTGGGCGATGCGTCGCGCGAGAACGGTCGAGCCAGCGGTCGTCGACACACCGGCGACATCCACCAGATCTTTGAGCGCGACCGGGAGTCCATGCAGCGGGCCACGGTCGATACCGCGAGCCAGCTCGGCGTCGGCTGTCTCGGCCGCGGCCAGTGCCTGGTCAGCGAGCACGAGCTGGAAGGCGTTCAGGGTCGAGTCCTCGCTGGTGATCCGTTGGAGTGCCTGCTCGACGAGTTGCCGGCTCGTCGTCTCGCCCCGACGCAGGCGGCTGGCGAGGGCGAGAATGTCCGGAAGCTCATCGGGGCCGGAGCCCGGGAGAGACGGAATCTCGGCAGGGAGCGGCGTGCGGTCGCGTAAGAGGTCAGGCAGATCCTCGACAGCCAGCTCGCCAGTCGCCAGTTGGTGAAAGGCGAGAGCGGTTGCCAGGAAACCCTCGGCGCGTGCCTGTTCGAGCTCCTCGCCGGCTGGAGTCACGCCGAGCGCGGCGAGATTCTGGCGCACCAGTGCGAGCGGATCGAAAGACGTCACGACTACCCTCCGTCGTTCCGGGTGATACCGTCGCTTACTGAAGGCATCGTATCCGATGTGCCCGATGGAAGGCGAGCTGCACTGACCGGCGATCTCGGTTATGATGCGCCGTGCGGACAAGGGATCGTGCGAGGAGGGTGAACGATGGCGGACGCACCGTTGGCTCCGGAGGTGCTCAAAGCACTCCAGACGCTCACGACACCGACGGTTGCCAATGCGATCGAGACCTTCGACATCCGTCCGCGCAACGTCGGTTTCATGGATGCTCGCATCACGTGCATGTTCCCGCATCTCGGGACGATGGTCGGCTACGCGGTCACGGCGAAGATCCGGGCAGCTCAGCCCCCACGACCGGGCGAGGCCGTGCCGCGCCGCGCGATGTGGGAGTACATCCTGACGATTCCCGAGCCACGCATCGTCGTGATTCAGGATCTCGACGATCCGCCGGTCGGTTCCTTCTGGGGCGAGGTGAACGCGAACATCCACCGGGCGCTCGGCTGCATCGGAACCGTCACCAACGGCGGCGTCCGTGACCTCGACGAAGTGGAGCGTCTCGGCTTCCACTTCTTCGCGAGCCAGGTGCAGGTCTCGCACGCTTACGTGCACGTGGTGGAGTTCGGGACGCCGGTCACCGTCGGCGGGTTGACGGTACAGCCGGGCGATCTCCTGCACGGAGACAAGCACGGCGTGATTCAGATCCCGCTGGAGATCGCGCCGGAGCTGTACCGGGCCGCCAAAGAAGTCGAAGCGCGCGAGCGCCGGATTATCGAGGCCTGCCAGGCACCCGGTTTCACGATCGACCGTTTGGCGGAACTTTACGGCTGAGAGCTGGCGTTCGACCACTGGACGGTCACGGCGGGCGGCTGGCGGAGCGTCTGGTAGATCACGCAGAACTGCTCGGTCTTTTCCCGCAGGTTGGCCAGCTGCTCCGGCGTCGCCTCCGGTGCATCGATATCGACCAGGAGCCGGATCGCCTGGAAACCGACCGGTACCTCGCGGGAGACGCCGAGCGTCCCGAGCAGATCGAGATCGCCCTCGGCCGCCACGCTGATGCGGCGATAGGGAATCCCGAGGGCGGTCGCCACCATCTGGCAGGTGATCTGGGCGCAGGCAGCCAGCGCGGCCAGGAGCAGATCGCCGGAGCAGCTGGCCGTGCCGGGGCCACCGACTCCTGGATGCGCTTCGCTGACGATCGTGCCGCCGGTGGTTTCGATCACGCAGCGCAGCGGGCTCTCGAACTGGCTGGCCACCGCGCGCAGCGTGATCTGGGCGGCTTCCGGCTCTTCCCGGTACCGCTGCTTGAGCGGGCGTTGGAGAGTCCGTAGATCCATCGCTACCCTTCCTTTTGCTATACCCCGTGGGGGTATACTGGTCATGCGTGCCGCACAGCGCTCGGCGGGTGAAGGATAGCCGTCGCATGTACCTGATGCGAGGTCGTGCGGCAAGAGGCAGCGTCCGATGGTGTCGTCAGGCGTGGTGGCCGGATCGGAGGTGGCCGCATGCGTTACCAGCTACGACGGCATCCCAGGGTGTCGACCGTACTCGCTCTCACATCCGTATTCGCGGTACTCTTGCTCGCTTACTGGCTGGCATACGTGCACTATCCCCGCTTTCGGTTGCCGCCCATCGATGCACTCTCGCTTGTCGCCTTGGCGCTGCTCGCCGGGCTGGCCAGCCTGCTCTCCCCCTGCTCGTTTCCACTGTTCCTGGCGATCCTGGCGCGCAGTGCCGGCCGTGACAGGAACGGGAAACATCGCCGACTTGTCGGTCTGGGGCTCGGTGCCTGTAGCGTTTTCCTCCTGCTCGGTGTGGCGATCGCATCGGGGCTTGCGCCTCTGATCGGTGGTGTGACGTTTCCGAGTGCAGTCGGGCGAATGCTGCGGCTTACCGTCGCTCTCGTGCTTGCCGGGCTGGCGGCGCAGCGCGGCTGGTGGAGTCTACCGGGGACGGTCGTCAGCCGTACGGGGCGGCGGCTCTTGCGTACCGGAGCACAGCCGTCCTTCCTCCGTTCGGTGGCAGCCGGTACCGGTTTTGTCCTAGCTGGATTCGGTTGAACCGGGCCGATCTTGGCCGGTCTGGCCATGCACAGCATGACATACAGTCCGATCTTTGCGCCGATCGGTTTCGTCCTTGCAGCCGCGAGCTTCGTCAGCGGGCTGTTCGCGTTCTCGTCGCTGACTGAGCGAACGGGTGCCGAACTTCGGGCGCGTGCCCGTTCGGCCTTCGGCTTCGTGCGGTCAGCTTCGTTCGTCCTTCTCGTCGCGCTCGCTGCCTACTACTTCGCGACGGCGCTCTGGCCGGCGCCGTTCGCGCGCCTGTTCCCGGTTACCCCACTGGTTGGCTGACGGGGTAGGGGGACCGTTTGGCAGCCTCCACACCGTCGAGCGCGAGGCGAGCCAGCGTGACATCGATCAGCGCCTCGCGCGCGATCGCTTGGAGTGTCTCGACGGCTGTCAGGATAGCTGGCAGGTCGTCCGGCGGGACCATGAAGTCCGGCAGGACTTTGCCGCCGGGGAGGGTAAAGCGCCGGACCAGTCGGTCGGCCAGCTGGCCGATCCTCGGCCGGAGCTCGTCCACCGTCGCTGCCTGAGCCTGGCGCAGCTGGACGAGCTGGGCGAGTGCTTCCCGGTCGGTCACCCCCAGCGCTCGACTGAAATCATCG